>CABZPW010000006.1 GCA_902527765.1 Rhodospirillaceae bacterium | reverse complement strand
GCATCTAGAGGAATTATTGCATTTACATCCTGGATAAAGTCACCTAAGTTAGTATCGTCTTCATCGCCTATAGGAGTTTCTAGACTTACTGGCTCCTTGGCAATTTTCATTACCTTTCTAACTTTATCAAGAGGCATGTCCAAAAACTTTCCTAACTCTTCAGGTGATGGCTCTCTTCCCGTTTCATGTAACATCTGCCTTGATGTTCTCACAAGCTTGTTTATAGTTTCAATCATGTGAACAGGTATTCTAATAGTTCTTGCCTGATCAGCTATTGACCTTGTAATGGCTTGTCTGATCCACCAAGTAGCATAAGTAGAAAACTTATACCCTCTTCTATATTCAAACTTATCTACGGCCTTCATTAATCCAATATTACCTTCTTGAATTAAGTCAAGAAACTGAAGTCCTCTGTTTGTATATTTTTTTGCTATTGATATAACTAAACGAAGGTTTGCTTCTATCATTTCCTGCTTGGCCCTATTACATTCTCTTTCTCCTCTTTGTATCCTATCAGCAATAACTTTAATTTCGGAAACTGGTATTCCAACTTCATCGGATACAGCATGTAATTCCTTAATAATATTTTTAATATTTTCTTTCTCAGAGGCTAAAAAATTTTTCCATTTCTTGTCTTTGACATAAGAAACTTTTCTGAACCAATTTTTTTCTATTTCTCTACCCAAAAAAAGTTCCTTAAACAATGAAATATCTACATTTTTTTTTCTAGCTAGTTTGAGAAAAGCTGTTTCAATATTTAAGACTTTTTTATTTTTACCATAAACAACATCAACTAAATATTCAATTGCGTTATTGTTAAGAATTATATTATCAAAAATCTCAGTTAGTTCTTTAATCAAATCTACTTCTTTTTTTTTAATGCTCTCCTTTATTGGTTTTGCTGAGATAGCAAAATCAGATTTTGCCGAATTTATTCTTAAAAAACCTTTCTTAATTTGTTTAATTCTTTTAAAAGCTTTATCAACAGAAGGCTTAATAATATCTTCTATAGATGTAAGTGACAAAAACTCATCATCCTCATTTTCATTGTCAGAGTTATCATCTTGACTTTCATCAATTGAATTTTTATTTTCTTTATTTTTAATTTGATCTCTTTCATTGTAATCTTTAGACTCTTTTTGTGCATCATCAATACCTTCATCAAAATTAGAATTAATTAAATTTTTACTGAACATAATTTTTCCAGAAGTTGCATCTAATGCGTTATCAGCAGTTTTAACATTTGCCTTACCTTCAGGAGTTTTGTTGTATGTGCTTTCACAGTCAATTATTTCTCTTAAAAGCATATCTCCCTTTGAGAGCTTTTTTTGCCAATCAGAAATTATATCTAAAGAGCTGGGACTTCCAAATATACCTACCATCATAGTTGATCTACTAGCCTCTATTCTTTTAGCTATAGCTATTTCACCTTCTCTAGATAAGAGTTCTACTCCCCCCATTTCTCTAAGGTACATTCGAACTGGATCATCGGTTTTACCTAATATATCTTCACCTTCTTCTAAATCTTCATTTCCTGCTTGTAAACCTTTAGCTGTATTTTTATTAGTAGATCCTTTTTTTCTTCCTCGTTTCTTTTTTATAACTGGCATCAAAGCAGCTTGAGCTTCATCTATAACCTTGATTTCTTCGTTTTTGAAAACTTCTAATATTTCTTCGACTTTTTCTCTGGGTATATTTTTGTTTTTAATTGTTTTTTCTATATATTCGGGAGAAACATAACCTTTTCTTTTACCTCGATTATATATTCTTCTAATTGTTTTATTAGTAAGTTCTTCTTGTGACATTTTTACTGCTTTTTTATTCATAAATATTTATAACTTCTATGTGGTATTTGACAAGTTTTTATTTTTTCTTTTATACCATTCTTCTTGAATATTAACCACATCTATAAAGGCTTTATTAGCATTATTAATATTAGTTTTTTCATTTGCATAATTTTCTACTAAAGAAAATTGTATACAATCAATAGTATTAAAATGGCTTTTTATAATTTTTGATAAGCCTTTATTTATTAAGCTTTCTTTCAATTCTAAAGACTCATTAATATCCTTTCTTGATATTATTTCAATTATATTATCTCTCAAAATAGATAGTTCATTATTACTTATATGCATTTCAGCAAGTAACTCATCATTATTTTTTAATAAATTGAAATTATTAATCACAGCACCTAATATAGATCTTTCTCTTCTTAAAACAAACTGTTCTTCTTTTCTATCCTTATATTTTTTTATAAATTGATAGTCTTTATTAATTTTTGCAGGGAAATAATCTGTTTTCTTAATACTTTCTTTTAAGCTTTCTTGTACTTTATTATTCATAATATGCTTATATAAACTTTTAATTTCTATATTTTCTATCTTATTAATCCTATTTGATAAACTTTTTTTAAATAACAATATTCTTTCAGGAGTATTCATATTTTCAATTAATTCAGATTTTATTAATGTTTCAATAAAACTAGACTTATTTTCTAGTAAAGATTTAATTATATCTTTACCATTTGTTTTGTTAAGTATAGTATCTGGGTCCTCTAAATTATCAGGAAAAATAAAACTTAACGATCTTTCTACTTCTAGGTATTGCAGAGCAATATCTAAAACTCTAATAGAAGCATTTTTACCAGCTTGATCACCATCAAAAAATATAATCGGTTCATTATTGTATTGCCAAGCTAGGTTTAATTGTTCTTGAGAAACAGCTGTTCCGAGTGGAGCAACAGAATTAAAACCTGCTTTCTCCATAGCAATCACATCAGTGTAACCTTCAACTATAAATAAATTATGTAATTTTGACTTAATGTTTTTTAAATTATTCATATTGTAAAGAAGAAATCTTTTTTTAAAAAATTCATTTTCCGAGCTATTAATATACTTAGGACCATTTCCTTCTAATATTCTACCTCCAAAACCTACAGTATTGTTGAGTTTATCTTTTATAGGAAAAATTATTCTTTTTGAAAAAACATCATATAACTTATCATTAGATCCTTTTTTAAAAATATTTAAATCTGTTATTGTTTGGTCATCAAAACCTCTTCCATTTAAAAATTTAATTACACCTAAAAAGTCTTCAGAATAGCCTAAATGAAACTTTTCAATAGTTATAGCATCTATATATTTTGATTTTAGAAAAGAGGAAATGTATTCATTTTTTAAATAATTTTTTTTCAAATTTTCATTATAAAAATTAGCTATTAAGTTCATAATATGTAAATATTTAGCTTTATTATCTGAAGATTTTTTTAAACTAGAATAACTAGTATTCTTTAAATCTACTCCTGCTTCATTTGCTAAAATTTTTAAGGCTTCTTTAAAGTCAACTTTATATTTTTCCATTACGTAACTAAAAATATCTCCAGATACACCACAGCCAAAGCATTTGAAACTATTTCTTTCTTGATTAATAGTAAAAGAGGGCGTTTTTTCGTTATGAAAAGGACACAAGGCCTTATAATTAGTGCCAGATTTAATAAGTTTTAAATCTTTGCTTAAAAAATCTACTAAATTTATTTTACCTTTTATAATTTTAGCATAATCTATATTGTCTTTCATTTTTATTCAGATAATTTACTTTTAACTAAATTACTTGCCACCTGCATGTCGCATTTTCCGTTTAAATTTTCCTTAATTACCTTCATTACCTTACTCATATCTCTTAAAGACTTTGCATCGACCACCTTAATTATCTCTTCAACTTTTGTCTTGAGTTGTACCTCTGATAATTGTGACGGCAGATAATGACTTAAAAGCTGAGCTTCCTCAAGTTCTTTTCCTGCTAAATCGTTTCTATTAGCCTCTTCGTATGTTTGAGCTGCAATTTTTCTTTGTTTAATCATTTTATTAATAATTTCCATTACCATATTATCATCAATTAACTCATCAAAATCTTGGTTATTTCTGAGAGAAATTTCTTTATCTTTTAAAGCAGCTATTAACAACCTAGTAATAGATATTTTGATTTTATCTCCAGACTTTATATGATTAACTAAATCTTGTTTGATTTTCTTTATTAACATAATACTCTTTAAAATTTATTAAACTTACATAAAAAAATTACAAAATTCTAATTTAACTATTGCATTATAAACTTTGTTGTTTAATAGTCTAGAAAATGTTTTTTAAAAGTAATATTTCTAATTTCTCAAAAGCTACTTTAATATTAGAGAATGGAGATATTTTTCCTTGTCTGGGTATAGGTTCAAAAGGCGAAGTTACCGGAGAGCTTTGTTTTAATACTGCAATGACAGGATATCAAGAAGCTATATCCGATCCTTCTTATGCCTCACAAATTTTGATGTTTACATTTCCACATATAGGAATCACCGGGGTTAATAATGAAGATATAGAAAATAAAAAAATATTTTTGAATGGAGTAATATTTAGAGAATTATCTAATCACTATTCAAATTGGAGGTCTTTAAAATCTCTTAATGAATGGTTAATTCAAAATAATGTTATAGGAGTTACTAATTTAAATACTAGAAACCTAACTATAAAAGTTAGAGAACATGGGGCCTTGAAAGCAACTTTAATAAATGGTCTTAAAAAAAAACTAAATATAAAATCTTTAGTTAAAAAAACATCAGATTGGTCAGGTATTAATGATAATGATCTAGCCAAAGTTGTTTCTTGTAAAAAACCTTATGTTTATAAGAATATTTCTAACTTGAAAAATAGAATTAATATAGTAGCAATAGATTTTGGATGTAAAAAAAATATTTTAGATCTCTTTTTAGAAAATAACTTTAGAGTTACTGTGGTCCCGTACACATACAATTATGACCAAATAATGAAATTTAAACCTAAAGGTGTATTCCTGTCTAATGGTCCAGGCGACCCTTTTGCTACTTCAAGGTTAGTTTTACTGACTGTAAAAAAATTAATAAAAAACAATATACCTATATTTGGAATTTGTTTAGGACATCAAATTCTTGGTCTGGCTTTAGGAGCAAATACTGTTAAAATGCATCACGGTCATCATGGAGTTAATCAACCGGTAAAAAATCTAAAAAATAATAAAATTGAAATTACTAGTCAAAATCATGGCTTTATGATTGACCCTAAATCATTGCCGAAAAAAATTAAAGTTAGCCATATTTCATTGTTTGATAAAACTATTCAGGGTATAGAACATGCATCAAAACCTTTTTTTAGCGTTCAGTATCATCCAGAATCTTCTCCGGGACCTCATGATTCAAGATACCTATTTAATAAATTTAAAAAAAATATTTTGATATAAATATGCCAAAAAGAACTGATATAAAATCAATTTTAGTAATAGGGGCAGGTCCAATAGTAATAGGTCAAGCATGTGAGTTTGATTATTCAGGATCACAAGCTTGTAAGGTGTTAAAGGAAGAAGGATATAGAGTTATTTTAGTGAATTCTAACCCTGCTACAATAATGACTGATCCAGAGTTTGCAGATGCTACCTACATTGAACCTCTAACTTTAGAAAGTTTAGAAAAGATAATATTAAAAGAAAAACCTGATGCAGTTTTACCAACTATGGGAGGACAAACTGCACTCAACCTAGCAATAGAACTTTATAATTCTAAAATTTTAAAAAAAAATAAAGTCGAATTAATTGGAGCTTCTGTTGATGCAATAGTCAAAGCTGAAGATAGAGAACTATTCTGTAAGGCAATGAGTAAAATTGGTCTTAACACTCCAAAAAGTTATCAAGTTTCTTCATTATCAGACGGCCTGAAAGTTTTAAAAAAATTGTCTTTACCTGTAATTATTAGACCATCTTTTACATTAGGAGGAACTGGCGGTGGAATAGCCTATAATATAGAAGAGTTTAAAGATATAGTTTCCGCAGGAATAGATGCTTCTCCTGAGAGCACAGTACTAATAGAACAATCAGTTTTAGGATGGAAAGAATATGAAATGGAAGTTGTTAGAGATAAAAGCGATAATGCTATAATTGTTTGTTCAATAGAAAATGTTGACCCTATGGGTGTTCATACAGGAGATTCTATTACAGTAGCCCCAGCCTTGACCTTGACAGATAAAGAGTATCAAAAAATGAGAAATGCATCTATTGCTGTTTTAAGAGAAATAGGAGTAGAAACAGGAGGCTCTAATGTTCAATTTGCTATTAATCCTAAAAATGGGAAAATGGTTGTAATAGAGATGAATCCTAGAGTGTCAAGATCCTCAGCCTTAGCATCAAAAGCTACAGGGTTTCCTATTGCAAAAGTTGCTGCAAGATTGGCAGTTGGATATACCCTTGACGAAATATCTAATGAAATTACCTCAGTTACTCCTGCATCATTTGAACCTAGTATAGATTACATAGTCACTAAAATACCTAGATTTGCATTTGAAAAGTTTTCCGGTGCAAGCGAAACACTTACTTCTGCTATGAAATCAGTAGGAGAAGTAATGTCAATTGCAAGAACTTTTGAGCAAAGCTTTCAAAAAGCTTTAAGATCATTAGAAACCGGGTTAAATGGGTTAGATGAAATCCATATAGATCGAGAAGATAGAAAAAACTTTATTTTGTCTAAGCTATCTACACCATCTCCAAAAAGAATTTTATATGTTGCCCAAGCATTTAGAGAAGGTATCGAACTTAACCAGATTTATGAAAGTTGTAAAATAGATCATTGGTTTTTAAGAAAAATACAAGAAATTGTTCACTTTGAAATATTGATTAAAAAGAATAAAAAAAGTATTACTAGTGACCTTCTCTATCAAAGTAAATTATTAGGCTTTTCAGATTTTAAAATAGCTGAATTAACAAAATCTAGTGAAAATCAAATCTATAAATTAAGAAATAAGTTTAATATCTTCCCTAACTTTTTTAAAGTTGATACATGTGCTGGAGAGTTTATGACAAATACATCATACTTGTACTCTTCGTATGAAATACCTTATCAAAGCCTCAGTTATGAAAAAGAAAATATAATATCAGAAAAGAAAAAAGTTATTATTTTGGGAGGTGGTCCAAACAGAATAGGTCAAGGGATAGAGTTTGATTACTGTTGCGTTCATGCCTCGTATGCATTATCGAGCGAAAACATAGAATCTATAATGATTAATTGCAACCCTGAAACAGTTTCTACTGATTATGATACCTCAGATAAATTATACTTTGAACCCTTAACCTTAGAAGATATTTTAGAAATAGTTAAATTAGAAAAGTCTAAAGGAAAATTATTAGGTTTAATTATACAATTTGGTGGCCAAACTCCTCTTAAATTGTCAAAAGACTTAGAGAGGTATAATATACCAGTAATAGGTACAAGTCCAAACTCTATTGATTTAGCAGAAGATAGGGAAAAATTTAAAAAATTTCTCATAGAAAATAATCTTAAACAACCAGAAAATGGTATTGCTAAAACTGCTAGTAAGGTAAAATCTATTGCAAAAAAAATCTCATATCCAGTAATTTTAAGGCCTTCTTATGTACTTGGAGGAAGAGCTATGCAAATTATTTATAATGATAATGAATTAGAAAAATACGTGAATAATATTATTGATGCCTTTGGGGATAAACCAATTCTTATTGATAAATTTTTAAATGATGCTGTTGAGGTAGATGTCGATGCTTTATCTGATGGAAAAAATGTTTTTATTGCAGGCATTATGGAGCATATTGAAGAAGCTGGTATCCACTCTGGTGACTCTGCCTGCTCTCTGCCCCCTTATTCACTTAGTGAAAATATAATAAAAAAAATTATTAAGCAAACTAAATTAATTGCGAAAAAATTAAAAGTAATAGGGCTACTAAATATTCAATTTGCAGTAAAATATGAGAATAAAAATGAATTATTATATATATTAGAAGTTAATCCAAGAGCTAGCAGAACAGTGCCATTTGTAGCAAAAGCAACTGGTAATCAGATAGCTAAAATAGCAGCTAAGTGTATGATAGGAAAAAAGATTAATAGTAAAACTTTATTACCCTGGTACTCTAAAAAAAAGTTTGCAGTAAAAGAAGCAGTATTTCCCTTCAAGAAGTTTAAAGGAGTGGATGTACTTTTAGGCCCAGAGATGAAATCTACTGGAGAGGTTATGGGGTTAGATACTAACTTTGGAAGAGCTTTTGCAAAATCACAAATAGCTACAGGCATTAATTTACCTTCTAAAGGTAACATTTTTATTTCGGTTAAAGATAAGGATAAACCTTTTATAAAGACAATCTGTAAAAGATTAGTAAAATTAGGTTTTAAACTTGTATGCACCCAGGGAACAGGTAATTTTTTAAAAAATGAAAAAATTAATGTAAGTTTTGTTAATAAAGTAATACAAGGAAGGCCTCACATAGTAGATATGATTAAAAATAAAGATATATCATTAATCTTTAATACTACAGAGGGCAATCAATCTATATCAGATAGCTTTTCACTTAGACAAGCAGCCCTTCATACAAATATACCGTATTATACTACTATATCTGGTTGCAAATCAGTATTATTAGCTCTAGAAAATTTGAATGAAAATAAATTAAATATAAAATCATTGCAATCTTATTAATATTTTCATATAAAAGTGATTTATTTAATTTAAATTATTATTAGAGAGAAATATGGATAAAATACCTATTACTAATATTGGATTTGAAAAATTAGAAGAAGAGTTAAAAACGCTTAAATCTGTAGAGAGACCTAACGTGATAAGATCTATTGCTGAAGCCAGAGAACATGGAGATCTTTCAGAGAATGCTGAGTATCATGCCGCAAAAGAAAAACAAAGTTTTATTGAAGGAAGAATAGCAGATTTGGAAAATAAAATAAGTCGTGCAGATGTAATAATTACTAAAAAATTAAAAAGCAATAAAATTATTTTTGGAGCCACAGTAACATTAGGCGAAATAGGGAAGAAGAAACAAACAGTTTACCAAATTGTAGGAACTGAAGAGGCAGATGTAGAAAATGGTAAAATATCTATATCTTCTCCACTTGCACGGGCTCTATTAGGTAAAAAAATTGATGATAGTGTAGAAGTATATTCCCCAGGTGGCTCAAAAGAATATGAAGTAGAAAATATTGAATTCTTATAAAATTAAAAATAAATTTTATGTTTTAGCAATATTAGATGACCGCATTGGTAATAGGAATCAGCTGTTTGCAGTATTAGATGAATTAGGTTTAACTTATAAAACACTAGATATTAAATATAATTGGTTGGCAAATTTACCAAATTTTATATTACAGCTATTTGGTGGATATTCACATGTTAAAAACTTTGATATTAAAAAAATTAATGCTAAACCTAGCCTTATATTATCATGTGGTAGAAGAACATTCCCTCTCGCTAGTAAATTGAAATATATATTTTCTGATACTACCTATTTTATTCATTTAATGTACCCTAAATTATCTTTTAACTTGAAAAGGTGTAATTTAATATTTACTCCTTTTCACGATAATGTAGGAGCAAGTGATCGTGTAATAAAAACATTAGGAAGTCCAGCTCCTTTAGATAAAATAAAAATAAAAAAAAAACCTTACAAAACTAAACCTATAATATCTATTTTAATTGGCGGTAATCATGGAAGGTATAAATTAAAATCTAATACAATGAATTATATGATTTCAAAAATTTTAAATAAAATTAAGCAAGGTACTATTTTAATTTCTACAAGCAGAAGAACTCCTGATAATATTATAAAGTTAATAAATAAATGGGGTAAAAAAAATAAAGTTTTTAAAATTATATTTCATCCTAAAAATAATAGTGAAGTAAATCCACTAAAAGAAATGATTGCCTATGCAGATGAATTTGTAGTGACTGGAGATTCTGTATCAATGGTAAGCCAATTATGTCAATATAAAAAGCCTGTAAGAATTTTTTTTAATAAAAAATTTTGTGCTACAAAACATATAAAATTTTGTACTAAATTAATTGATGAAGGGTATGCTTATCCATTTGAAAGTTTATTGGAAAAATGCGATAACATTAAAACTTTAAATACAACAAAAGAAATTAGTAAAAATATATTGAGTATAATCAAACAATGAAAAAAATTAATTCTAAATTAACCATATTAGGATCTGGTCCCGCAGGATGTACAGCAGCAATTTATGCAGCAAGATCTGGACTTAACCCCATCATGATAAATGGTAGCCAACCTGGAGGGCAGTTAACCATAACCACAGATGTTGAAAACTACCCTGGTTTTGAAGACCCGGTTTTAGGACCGGACTTAATGCAAAATATGATAAAACAAGCAGAGAATGTTGGTTGTCATACCTACAATGAACAGATTAGTGAAATTAATTTAGAACAATACCCTTATACTTTAAAAAATAATAATACCACCTTTATAACTGAATCAATCATAATAGCAACTGGTGCTAGTGCAAAATGGCTAGGTTTAAAAAATGAAGAAAAGTTTAGAGGTCATGGTGTTTCAGCTTGTGCAACCTGTGATGCATTTTTCTTTAAAAATAAAAAGGTTGCTGTTATTGGAGGAGGTAATACTGCTGTCGAAGAAGCACTATTCTTAACAAAGTTTGCAAAAGAAGTAATATTAGTTCATAGAAGAGATCAACTAAGAGCTGAAAAGATTCTTCAAAAAAGAGCTTTTTCGAATAATAAAATTTCTTTTTTATGGAATTCAGTGGTAGTTGATATTAATGGTAATGAAAACCCTAAATTAGTAAAAAGTATTTCTATTCAATCACTAAAGGACAATTCTATTTCTATATTGGATGTAGATGGTATTTTTGTTGCAATTGGACATAAACCTAACACTGATTTATTTATGAATAAATTAGAATTAGATAATGAAGGGTATCTAATAGTAAACAATCAAGTTTTTACTAATAAAAAAGGAATTTTTGCTGCTGGAGATGTGCACGATAAAACTTTTAGACAAGCAGTAACTGCTGCAGGCTTTGGTTGTATGGCAGCTTTAGAAGCTGAAAAGTTTATTGAATCAAAAAAATAATGAATTACTATCAATACCTTTATAAAGATAACTAACCCACTTTTCATAGCCATTAAAAATTTTTGTAGGATATTTTTTTCCAGTACCTATATCTTTTTCAAACTTTTGACTCCACCTTCTGTGAGGAACTTTAGGATTTACATTTGCCCAAAAGCCATATTCCTTTGGAGCTATGGTTTCCCAAAAAGATTTTTCTCTCTCTTTTAAAAACTCTATTTTCACTATTGATTTTATTGATTTAAAGCCATACTTCCAAGGCAATACTAGTCTTATAGGTGCGCCATTTTGGTTTGGTAATTTTTTCCCATATAACCCTGTAGCTATAAAAGCTAGAGGGTTATTCGCTTCTTCTAAAGTTATAATCTCTTGATAAGGCCATGGGTACCAAGTTTGTTTTTGATTGAAAGCAACTTCTGAGTCAAAAAAGGTTTTAAAAGAAATATATTTCATGTCTGTTTCTGGCTCTAAAAACTTCAATAATTCTGAAAGTTGAAAACCATACCAAGGAACTATCATAGACCATGCTTCAACACATCTGAATTTATATATTCTCTCTTCTAATCGAAAATTTTTTATTATAGAGTCCAGTGAAATTTCTTTGCCACTATATTTTCCTCCTTTAATAATTATTTGCCAATTTTCGGTGTTAAGTTTTTGTGATGCTTTCCATATTTCCTTACTAGTTCCAAATTCAAAAAAATTATTATATCTTGTTAAAACCTCAAATTTAGTAGGCTCTCTGGATGTAATATCATAATCAATGTTTTCACTCAGAATTGAGGTAGTAAAACTTGGATAAATTAAAAGGCTTCCCAAACCTTTTATTAATTTTCTTCTATTAAGGTAGAACTTTTCGTCTGTAACTAAGCTTTCTTTAAAATTATAACTCTTTTTTTTTTTTATTAACATCATTATATTATAGAGTATGAAAATAGTATTTGCATTAATTTATATAGTTTTTTTAACATCCTGTACCTCTGTTTCTATTACTGATCGAAAACAACTTATGATATTAGGTGATGATGTAATTTACCCTGAAGCATTCAAAGCATATAAAGACTTTAAAAGTAAAACTAAATTGATAGAAAGTGGAAAAGAACTTGATGAAATTAATAAAATTACAAATAATATTATAACTGCTATAAAAAATTATTACAGATCAGAAGGGCGAAAAGATCCTACCTCTAACTTTGCTTGGGAAGTCGTTTTAGTAGATAATAAAGAAGTTAAAAATGCATGGTGCATGCCAGGAGGAAAAATGGCAGTTTATTCTGGAATATTAGAAATTGCTAATAATGAAGGTTCTCTTGCTGCATTAATGGGACATGAGATTGCTCATGCAGTAGCTAGACATGGATCAGAAAGAGCTAGCCAAGGACTAATACTTGATCTAGGAACTATGGCAGTTGAAAAACTTCTTATTGGAAGACCTTTAACTGGTGATAGTAGGAAACTTTATAATTATTTTACTACTTTTGGAGTTATGCTACCATTTAGTAGAAGTCATGAGGCAGAAGCTGATTATCTAGGATTAGTTTTTATGCATTTTGCAGGATATGACCTTGATGAATCATATAAAATGTGGGAAAGAATGGATAAACTTAATTCAGGGAATAGAACACCAGAGTTTTTGAGCACTCATCCCTCAAGTAAAACTAGAATTGAAAATATAAAAAAATGGATACCTTTAGTAAAAGAAAATTATTAATTGTTTTTTAATTTAGTCGACTGCAAGCATCTTTTATTCTGGATCCTGCTTCCTTTAATATTTCATCAGAAGTAGCATATGAAATTCTAAAAAAATTTTCCATTCCGAATGCTATACCTGGTACTACTGCAACCCCTACTTCTTCTAATAAATATGTACTAAAATCTGAAGAGTTATTAATAATTTTACCTGCTTGAGTTCTAAGTCCTATCAGTTTTTCACAAGATGGGAAAATATAAAATGCTCCATCAGGTGCATTACACTCTAAACCTTTTGATTTATTTATCAAATCTAATATTAAGTTTCTTCTTCTATAGAAAACAGCATTATTTTCATTTAAAAAACTATTGGAACTTGTTAAAGCCTCCAGTGCTGCATATTGACTTATAGATGTAGGGTTTGATGTTGATTGTGATTGTATTTTTGCCATTGATTTGATTAGGAACTCGGGACCTCCTGCATAACCTATTCTCCAGCCAGTCATTGAGTAGGCTTTTGATACTCCGTTTACAGTTAGTATTCTAGATTTTAATTCAGGTAATACTTCTGCCATAGTAGAAAAAATAAAATTTTCATAAGTTATTTTTTCATAAATATCATCTGTCATTATTAATATATTTTCGTATTTCTTTAAAAAGTCTCCTATTTCCTTTAGTTCCTCTCGGGAATAGCAAGTTCCAGTAGGGTTTGAAGGTGAATTTAATATTATCCATTTAGTCTTTTCATTTATAACTTTTTCCAGCATATCGACAGTTACTTTAAAGTTATTTTCTTTTTTCGTTGCTACAAAAACTGGACTACCTTGTGCCAGTATAACCATATCAGGGTAAGAAACCCAATAAGGTGAAGGAATTATTATTTCATCTCCTTTGTTTACTGTCGCTTGAAATGCATTGTATAATATTTGTTTTCCTCCAGTTGCTACAGATACTTCTGAGTTTTTATAAACAATATTATTTTCTATATTAAATTTATTTATAATAGCTTTTTTCAGTTCTGGTATACCATCAACTGCAGTATATTTTGTTTGTCCATCTTTAATAGCTTTAATTGCAGCTTCTTTGATATGTGAAGGTGTATCAAAGTCTGGTTCTCCTGCACCTAGTCCAATAATATCTTTACCAGCTGCTTTTAATTCTCTAGCTTTTGAGGTGACCTCCATTGTTGGTGAAGGTTTAATATTGTCTACTCTGGTAGATATAAAATTATTTTTAAACATAATTATGTTATAAACTATTTTAATATATTATTGTTTTTTTTTTTTAAAATAGGAGGGGTAATATTAATCCAAATTTATTAAATTTAGGTACTGAAAATGCTTTTGTTATTCTAGGAAAGGCTGAAAAACTTAAAAATGAAGGGAAAAATATAATTAATTTAGGTATAGGTCAACCTGATTTTAGCACACCTAGGCATATAGTTGAAGCAGCTGTTAAAGCTTTAAATGATGGTAAACACGGATATACACCAGCAAATGGTTTACTAGAATTAAGAGAAGCAGTTTGTCAAGATATACTTAAAAGACGAAATACTGAAGTAGACCCTAATAATATTTTAATTGTGCCAGGCGGAAAAGTTACCATGTGGCATGCAATTTTAATGTTTGGCGGTAAAAATAAAGAAATAATTTATCCTAACCCTGGTTTTCCAATCTATGAGAGTGTAATTAACTATACAGGTGCTAGAGCGATACCAATGATACTTGAAGATAAAACTGATTTCAATGTTGATATCGAAAAACTAAAATCTTTGATAAATAAAAATACTAGTTTAATAATTCTGAACTCTCCTTCTAATCCAACAGGAGGATTAATTAGTAAAATAGATATGGATAAAATTGTTGAAATTTTAGATGATAATCCTCAAGTAAAAATTCTTTCTGATGAAATTTACAGTAGAATTGTATATAAAGGTAATGAATTTACTTCATTGCTATCCTACCCACAAATTAGAGATAGATTGATAGTCTTAGATGGCTGGTCTAAAACTTATGCTATGACTGGCTGGAGGATAGGTTACAGTGTTTGGCCTACAAAATATGTAAAGATGTCTGAAAGATTAAATATAAATTCATTTTCTTGTACTAATACAGCAACACAATACGCTGCTATAGCTGCTTTACAAGGTCCACAAGATTGTGTAGATGATATGAACCAAATTTTTGAAAAAAGAGGAGAAATGATTAGCAAAGAACTTAACTCTATAGATGGTTTCAGCTGTAATTCTAGTAAAGGAGCATTCTATGTATTACCCTCTATAAAAAAAACTGGATTAACATCTGACCAATTACAAGACTTTCTTTTATATCATTTAGGCATTACTACTGTGTCTGGAAAAAGTTTTGGAGAATTTGGAGAAGGATATTTAAGAATATCGTATGCTAATTCTGAGGAAAATATTAAAGAAGCTATTTCCAGAATCAGAAACTTTTTAGAAGATAATAAATGGGAAAATGCTAAAAATTAACAAACAATCTGTTGACGGACTGTTTCCTAATAAAAAGGAGGGCCATTTTGAACTTAAATCTGAATATTGCCCATCAGGAGATCAAAAACAAGCCATTTCTGAATTAATTAACGGAATAAATAAAAAAGAAAAAAATCAGGTGCTACTGGGTGTCACTGGATCTGGAAAAACATTTACTATGGCAAATGTAATACAATCTTCTCAAAGACCTGCATTAATTATGGCACCCAATAAAACCTTAGCTGCTCAACTATATGGTGAAATGAAGACTCTTTTTCCAAATAATGCTGTAGAATACTTTGTGTCCTATTATGATTATTATCAACCTGAAGCTTATGTGCCTCGAACAGATACATTCATAGAAAAAGATTCTTCCATTAATGAGCATATTGATCGATTAAGACACTCTGCAACCAGATCTATGTTTGAGAGAAAAGACGTCATTATAGTTGCATCTGTGTCTTGTATTTATGGACTGGGTCCTGTTGAAACCTATTCAAAAATGATAATAGACGTTGAGGTTAATGATCAAGTTTCTCGAGACAAATTAGTAAAAGATTTTATTAATATGCAATATAAAAGAAATAATTTATCTTTTAATAGAGGAAACATAAGAGTACAAGGCGATATATTAGAAATTTTTCCTGCACACTTAGAAGATAGATCTTGGAGAATAGAATTTTTTGGTGATACTGTTGAAAAAATAACTGAAATAGACCCTCTTACTGGAAAAAAAATTTCTAATTTAAATAAAGTAAGAATTTATGCTAATAGTCACTACATCACCGAAAAACCTACACTAAAGACAGCTATAGAAGAAATAAAAAAAGATTTAAAGATTAGATTAAAAGAGTTTGAAAAAGAAAAAAAACTTCTTGAAGCGCAAAGACTTGAGCAAAGAACTAAATATGATTTAGAGATGTTAATAACTACAGGTTCCTGCCAAGGAATAGAAAACTACTCTAGATATTTATCTGGTAGAAAGACTGGAGAACCGCCTCCCACACTTTTTGAATATATACCTAATAATAGTTTACTATTTATTGATGAAAGTCATGTTACGGTTCCACAAATTGGAGGTATGTTCAAAGGAGATTTCAGCAGAAAAACTACTCTATCTGAACATGGATTTAGACTTCCGTCTTGTAAAGATAATAGACCATTAAAATTTGAAGAATGGGAATATATGAGGCCTAAAACAATATTTATATCGGCAACTCCAGGAGAATGGGAGTTAAATAAAACAGAAGGAGTGTTTACTGAACAGGTCATAAGACCTACTGGACTGGTTGATCCTATTTGTATCGTTAAACCTGCTAAAAATCAAATTGATGATCTCTTACATGAAATACAAAATGTTATAAAAAATAATGAAAGAATTTTGGTAACTACACTTACAAAAAAGATGGCTGAAAATATTACAGATTTTTTAAAAGATAATGGGGTTAAAGTTAAATATCTGCATTCCGATATTGATACTGTTGAAAGAATGGAAATTATAAGAGATCTTAGGCTAGGTGAATTTGACGTATTAGTTGGAATAAATCTTCTAAGAGAAGGATTAGATATTCCTGAATGCTCTATGGTCGCAATCTTAGATGCTGACAGAGAAGGCTTTCTTAGATCTAGAACATCATTAATTCAAACCATTGGAAGAGCTGCAAGAAATATAAATGGTAAAGTTTTAATTTATGCTGACACCATTACTAAGTCCATTAAAGAAGCGTTAGCAGAAACTGATAGAAGAAGGAAAAAACAAATAGCATGGAATGAGAAAAATAACATTACTCCAAAATCAATCAATAAAAGAGTAGAAAACTTAGTTGATGAAATTACTCAAAAAGATAATAATCAATCTGAAGATGTAAAAAAAATTAAACCAGGACATAATTTAAAGAAGTATTTGAAACAACTTAAATTAGAAATGTATAAAGAAGCTGAAGAGCTAAACTTTGAAAGAGCAGCTGAAATTAGAGATGAAATTTCAAAACTAGAAAAGAGTGAGTTAAATATATAAATATGCTAGCAAAAAAAAATGTTTTCATTACAGGCGCAGCTAAGAGAATTGGAGCTGAAATTAGTAAATCTCTATCCACTTTAGACTGTAATGTGGTAATTCATTATAATAAATCTTCTGTATCTGCAAAAAAACTTTGTAGAGAAATAAATAAAAACAAAAAAGTAGCAATATGTGTAAAGGCAGATCTTTGTAAAAAGGATGAACTAGAAAAGGCTTTCTATATAGCTAAAAAAGAATTCGGCTATATAGATTGCTTGATAAATAATGCTTCAATATTTGAGTATGATAACTTAAAAACTGTTAAATCAAAAAAGTGGGATAAGCATATTTCTGCAAATTTAAATGGGCCTATGATTTTATCTAAGCTCTTTTATGAAAATTTACCTAAAAATAAAAACGGCGATATTATAAATATAATAGACCAGAGAGTTTTAAATTTAACTCCTCATTTTCTTAGTTATACAATCTCAAAATCTGCTTTGTGGACACTTACTAGAACCCTTGCATTAGAACTAGCCCCCAAAATTAAAGTAAATGCTATTGGCCCAGGCCCTGTTATCAAAAGCAAGTTTCAAACAGAGAAAGAATTCCTAAATCAATGTAAAAATATGCCGTTAAAAATAGGAAGTAATCCTAAAGAAATAGCAAAAACTGTAATCTATTTGCTATCCATACCATCAATTACAGGGCAAATAATTACTTTAGATGGAGGGCAGCATTTAGGCTGGGGACAAGTAAGTAATACTTTAAAATTAAAAGATTAAAATGGAAAAAAATATAATTTTTGTAAAAAATTTTATTACTTATTGTTCAATAGGTGTCTATCCAGAAGAAAAAAAAAATAAGCAAAAAATAAAAGTATCAGTAAAATTAAATATAAAAAGAAGAATAACGTCAGATAAACTATCTAGTACTGTGTGCTACCAAAATATTTTAAATTCTTTAGAAAATATTCATAAATATGGGCATATTAAATTAGTAGAAACGCTAGCTAACAAATTAGCGGAAGAGTTTAAAAAAATTAATGATGTTACTAAAATTAAAATTGAAATAGTTAAATGTGATATATCAAAAAAACATACAGATGTAGGTTTTATATTAAAAAAAAATATAAAAAAATTATGACATTATTAAATCTAAAAAACGGCATAAATAATATTAAAAAAATATCTTTAAAACTTCCTTCTAAAAGTGGAGTTTACAAGATGATTTCAGTTAGAAATGAAATATTATACATAGGAAAAGCAAAAAATTTAACTAAAAGAGTAAGGTCCTATGCTAATCCTATGAAATTTAACTATAGATTGCAAAAAATGGTATCATTAGTAAATAAAGTAGACTTTATTATTACTAAAAATGAAGCATATGCTCTGCTATTAGAAGCAAGTCTAATAAAAGAAATTAAACCTAAATTTAATATTTTATTAAAGGATGATAAAACATATCCTTATATTACACTTAGAAAAAGTCATGAATGGTGCCAAATAAAAAAACATAGAGGAAAAAAAATAGACGGTGATAAATATTATGGACCATTTGCTTCTGTTTATCACGTAAATAATACCTTAGATACCTTACAGAAAGTTTTTCCAATTAGAACCTGTACAGACTATGAACTGGAAAACAGGAAAAGACCTTGTATACAGTATGAAATTAAAAGATGTTCTGCCCCATGTACAAAATTAATATCAAAAAGTGATTACAATAAAATAGTAGATAATCTTGAAAGTTTTCTGCTAGGGAAAGAAAGTAAAGTTTTAAAAAATCTTATCAAAGAAATGCACAGACTATCAGAAAGTTTAAATTATGAAAAAGCTGCATTTTATAGAGACAAAATTAGATCATTAGAAAAAATTAATAAATCCAACGATAAAGAATCTAAAAATTTAGCATCAGCTGATTTTTTCTGTCTAACTAAAATAAATAATATGTATGCTGTAGAAATAGTTTTTTTTAGAAACGGTAGGAACTTTGGTTCTAATACTCATTACCCATATGTTTATAAAGAAGAGGATAATAAATCACTATTAGGAAAGTTTATTATTCAATTTTATAATAATAATAAAAATATCCCCACTAAAATTTTCACATCTATTGAAATAAATGAAAAAAATTTATTACAAAAAGCAATAGAAATACAGAATAAAAATAAAGTTATTATTAGAGTGCCTAACACTACTTCTGATATTAAAATAATCGAAGAAGGATTAGCTACAGCGAAAAAAAATCTTGCTGATAAAATATCTAAAAATTCTAACATTAACGAGTTACATGCTCAAATTAAGAAAACATTTAATTTGTCAAATAATATTAATAAAATTGAAGTATACGATAATTCTCATTATGCTGGAAAAGAAGCAGTTGGTAGTTACATAGTCGCTGATAAAAATGGTTTTCTTAAAAAAGAATATAGAAAGTTTAATATCAAAGAGGCTGCTACCAACGATGATTATGGCATGATGAAAGAAGTACTAAAAAGAAGATTTAAATCAGAAGAATTAAAAGCTTTTCCAGATTTAGTAATAATTGATGGGGGATTAGGACAGTTATCTGTAGCCAAATTAATTTTTGAAGAATTGAAAATTCAGTCTGTTGAACTAATTGCTGTTAGCAAAGGAAAGTTAAGAAATTCTGAAAATGAAATATTTTATAATATTTCAGGTAAAAAAATATATATCAAAAAGAGTGAACCAATATTCTATTACATGTTAAGACTGCGTGATGAAGCTCACCGCTATGCTATTACAAACCATAGAATTAAGAGAAACAAAAATATTTTTAGATCAGAAATAGATAATATTGAAAATATTGGACCTAAAAGAAAAAAAAATTTAATTTTATATTTTGGTTCGTTACAGGAAGTTAAAAAAGCAGATTTAAAGCAATTACAAGAAGTTCCTGGTATAAATAAAAATATGGCAAAAGCAATCTATAATTATTTTAGGGTTAATTAAGTGAATATTCCTAATTTTTTAACTATTCTAAGACTTTTTTTTCCTATATTTATAGGTATTGTTTGCTATCTAAAATTAGATATTAATTTTGAAAAACTTATAATTTTAGTTCTATTCATTTTATTTAGCTTAACTGACTATCTTGATGGTTTTTTAGCAAGAAAACTTAACCAAGAGTCAGTTTTTGGTAAAATTTTTGACCCTATATCAGATAAAATATTAACTTCTACTAGCTTAATTTATATCTTAAGTTTTGAGCATATAATATTGATACCTTCGTTATTAATTATTACTAGAGAGTTTATAGTTTCAGGAACTAGAGAATACATGCTCAAAAAAAATGGGAAAGCTATTGACGTAACCTTCCTATCAAAAATAAAAACAACTTTACAATTCATATCAATATCCCTTTTTTTGGCACAAGATTTTTTAATTAATTATTTAAATATATTCAATATTGCCTATATTAGTTTATGGATTGCTACTATATTAACAATTTATACGGGCTTAAAATACTCTTATATGACTTATATATTTAATCAAAAAAGGAAATAATATGAAAGTTTTATATTTTTCATGGATAAAAGACAAACTTGGGAAAAGCCATGAGGAAATTCAAGTAAGTGATAATATTAAAACAATTAATGATTTGATAACATTGTTAAAACAAAATAATGAAAACTATAAAGATGTTTTTAAAGATACTTCTTCTATAAAAGTTTCAATTAATATGGAGACTGCAAGTTTTGAAGACTCCGTTAATGATAATGACGAGGTAGCTTTTTTTCCACCAATGACAGGAGGATAAAGTGATAAAAGTTCAGGAAGAGGACTTCTCTTTAACCGATGAAATAACATTTCTTAAAAAAAGATGCAATAATATCGGAGCTTTAAGCACATTTATTGGTATAGTAAGAGATAAAAGAGAAGACGAAAAACTTGTATCTATGACTTTAGAACATTACCCAGGTATGACTGAAAAAATGTTAAATAAAATCGACACCGAAGCACTAAATAGATGGGACCTTTTAGCTACAACAATTATTCACAGATATGGAAAATTATTACCAGGTGAACAAATTGTTCTGGTAATAACTGCTTCTAAACATAGAAAGGAAGCTATTGAATCTTGCCATTTTATTATTGATTGGTTAAAAACAAAAGGACCTTTTTGGAAATATGAGAAAACAGTTGATAAGGGCTTTTGGGTTGATGCCAAAAGTCAAGATTTAGATGAAGAGTTAAAATGGAATAATTAACTTAAAGTTAACTCCGTATATTTTTCAATTAATAATTTACAAACATTACCAGGGTTAAACTGTATATCATTAATTGATTTAACTGGAGTTACTTCTGCTGCAGTACCTGTAACAAAACATTCCCTATATTGTGATAAATCCTCAACTTTTAATCTAGTTTCAGTTACTTTTAAATTCTCTTTTTTAGCTATTTCAATTACCGTTTGTCTAGTAATTCCATCTAAAAAACAATCCGCTATAGGTGTATGAATTTCATTATTTTTAACAAAGAAAATATTTGCTCCTGTAGCCTCAGCTATATAACCTCTGTAATCTAACATTAAACTATCGTCAAAACCTTGGTTTTCTGCTTCATGTTTAGATAGTGTACATATCATATATAACCCAGCAGCTTTTGTATTAACAGGAGCAGTAGTAGGATCAGGCCTTCTCCATTTGGATATATTCAGTTTAATCCCTTTTAATTTTGCTTCTGGTGAAAAATATGAAGGCCATTTCCAAGCAGCAACTGCGAAATGAATAGTATTTTCCTGTGCAGATATTCCCATCATTTCACTACCTCTCCAAGCCACAGGCCTAATATAACCGTCTATAATATTATTAGCCTCTAAAACATCTTTTCTAATTTTGCAAATTTCTTCTATATCATAGGGAATATTGAATCCAAGTGTATTAGCAGACCTAATTAATCTTTCAGTATGCTCTAATTCTTTAAATATCTTTCCTCCATATGCTCTTTCACCTTCAAATACAGAGCTAGCATAGTGAAGACCATGACTTAATACATGTAGTTTAGCATCAGTCCACTTAAGAAGTTTTCCATCAAGAAATATAAAACCCTCTAAATTGCTGTAATCCAATATCTCCTCCAAAGTTTAGTAATAATCTATATTTTAAATTATGAAAAGAAAATAATTATTTATTAATATAAATAATTTTTGTTATTGTAAATTATGTATAAACAAAAACACATATTAGTAATAGATGATGATAAAAAGCTTGGCAATCTTTTAAAAAGCTTTTTAACAGAAAAAGGATATTTAGTTGATTTTGTAGAAAATACTTTAATAGCTAAAGAAAAGCTATTTAATATTATATTTGATTTACTCATTTTAGATGTAATGCTTCCAAAAGAAAGCGGTTTATCTTTTGCATCTAAGTTAAAAGCGACCAATAATACGCCTATATTAATGTTATCTGCAATGAGTGCGCCTAGCGATAGAATAAAAGGATTGAAAACTGGAGTAGATGAATATCTAGCAAAACCATTTGAACCAGAAGAACTATTATTAAGAATTGAAAATGTAATTAGAAGAAGTCAATCTATACAACAAGAAATTAATATAATTAAGATAGGCTTTTTTAGCTTTGATGTTAATAAAAATATTTTAAGCAAAAAAAATGCATCTATTAAATTAACTGTAAAAGAGACAAAAGTACTGTTACACTTATATAAAAACATAGGAAATGATGTGAAACGAGAAAAACTAGCCAGTGATATAAATGTTTCGATAAGAACAATTGATGTTTTAGTCAAAAGAATAAGAGAGAAAATTAGTTTTTTACCAAACTCAAAAAATTTTTTACTAACCTCTAGAGGTATAGGGTATAAATTAGAGCCTTAATAAATATGAATACTAGAAAATTTTTTCCAAAAACATTTTTTGGCAGATCACTAGTAATTATATTAATACCAGTATTATTATTGCAGTTAGTTTTAATATACTTTTTTTATGAAAGACATTGGGATGATGTTGGCAGAAGATTAGCCTTAGCACTAGGTGGTCAAATCTCATATATAATTCAAACATTGGAAGAAAAAAAATTTTCTCCTATTGATATAAAAACTCAATTCAAAAAAGCTGAAAGTAATTTTTTAATTAGTTCAAGTTGGTATCCTGAAGAAAGCTTGAAAAAGTTTGGCCAAAAAGAAGTGACCTCTCTTTTAGATAAAACTTTGGAAAAATCATTAGCAGAAAGAATAAATTATCCTTATTCATTTGATACTAAATTAATTAAAAATAAAGTAATAATATATGTGAGTGTTAATGATGGAGTTTTAAAGTTTTCTGTTGCAAGAAAAAATTTATACAGTTCAACTATAGAAGTCTTCATATTATGGATGTTATTTACAGCAATTTTCTTATTAACTTTAGCTCTATATTTTATGAAGCAACAAATCAAACCATTAAGAAATATTATATTAGCTGCAGAAGAGTTTGGTAAAGGTAATAACTATGACCTTAAACCCCGGGGGGCATACGAATTAAGACAATTGTCTAGAGTTTTTATTAAAATGAGAGCTAGGATAAATAATCAAATTAACAATAGAACTTTAATGCTAGCGGGTATTAGTCATGACTTAAGAACTCCTTTAACTAGAATGAATTTACAAATAGCTTTAATAGGTGATAAACATGCTAGCAAAAACCTAGGAGATGATGTCTCTGAAATGAAGGAAATGATAGATAACTATTTAGCCTTTGCTAGAGGAGAAAAAGAGGAGAAAATAAAAAATATAAATTTCTACAAGTTAATAAAAACATTGTGTGAAAAAGATATAATGTATGACTCAAAAACTATTAAGAACAAAGTTACTAAAAACGTATACATTAATGTTAAACCATTAGCAATGAAAAGGGCATTATTAAATATTATATCAAATGCTATATCTTATTCTAAAAATATAGTAGAGATAATGACTATTAAAAATGATAACTTCCTGAATATTTTTATTGAAGATGATGGTAAAGGAATTCCCAAAAATAAAAGAGACAAAGTTTTTAAAGCCTTTTATAGAATAGATGAATCCAGACAATCAGCATCTGCTAACACTGGGCTTGGATTAACTATTGCAAAAGACATAATACAAGGTCATGGAGGAAGAATTGTACTAAATGCTTCTAACCTTGGTGGTTTAAAAGTAGAAATTATACTTCCAATTAAAACATAATAAGTTAATCTTATTATTATTTTTTAATTAAATCTTCAAAAAAGTTTGTAGATTTTTCTATTCTTTTTATTCCTTTATCTATTATTGCAAAAGCGCTATTGTTTGTATTATCTTCATATAACCATTTTTTAAAGCCTAATACATATATAACTAAGATAGCTTTTTCAAATAGTTTTTTTCTAATGATATTATTTGAATATGAAAAGCAATCTAAGAATATTTGAGCACTTAATTTAGTGCTTTTTAAACTAACCAAATAAAACTTTGGATTATTAAAATAAAAGTTTATTATATTAGATATTCCCAATTTATTCTCATTCATATAATCTAATTTATTCATTAAATACTCTTGAATTATATCAGAAGGATTGTTTTCATTAATGTCCTGAGCTGAGACTGAACCTATTACCAACTTATCAATATATCTATCATAATGTTCTAGAAAATATATCTTATCAGCAAATAATTTTTTTATACTGTTTTTTTTTAAATTTAGCTTCTTTTCTACATCAGTATATTTTATTTTATCCCAATTACCAATTTCAGCTTGTTTTAAAAAATAATCTATTATTTTTTTTTTTGACATTAATTAAGTTTAGATAAACTGTTAGCTCTTTTTTTTGCTGCATGTACAGCATCTTTCATTATTTTATATAATCCTGTATTTTTTTTTTCAAGAATTTTTAATGCTGCTTCAGTTGTTCCTTTTTTACTGGAGACAGATTCTATGAGCTTTCTAGTATTATTTTCCATTTTCACCAATTCTAAAGCTCCCTCAACTGTACCATATATCAAACCTCTAGCAACTTTTTTAGAAAAACCTAAATCATGAGCAATTTTTTCAAATACATTTAAAAACAAAAAGAAATATGCCGGTCCACTACCTGAAATAGCAGTTACACTCTCCAGTAACTTCTCATCTTTTATCTCATAATTATTTCCTAATATGCCAAATAAGCTATTAATATTTTTTTTAAATAAGTTTTTCGAGTTACTAGAGTGAAATATACAATTTACTCCTAAATTTACTTCTACAGCTAGATTAGGCATTACTCTTGTAACACTGGTTTGAGTTTTCAAATAGCTTCTTATTTTACTAGTTGTTATGCCTGCCATAATTGATACTATATTTTTATATAACACATTATTTAAATTTATTTCTTTAGCTACTTTTTTAAAATCTTGAGGTTTTACTGCAAAAAATATAACGTCACCTTTCCACTTTTTAGGTATTTTTTTATAAAAATTAACCTTAATATTTTCTTTTTTAATTTTATTTATGTTAGCTTCTAGTTTTTCTACTAAATGTATATCAATTGATTTGTGTCGACTTCCTTTTTTCCAAGAAGATATTATAGGAAGCCCCATTCTACCTGCTCCTATAAATAATATTCTCATATTTTAGTTTTAAACTTCCCCATGAGTTTCCAACATTAAATGCTGAAGAGTACTCTTTACGTCTTTATTATCCCATGCAAATATTTGAAAAGCTGGATAAAATTTTTCACATTCACTCAAAGCTAATAAACTAGCCTGTTCTAATTGGTTTTTACATAGGCTTTGATTAGTTGGTATAGGAAATGACTGTTTTAGTATTGGCCAACTTTGATCTGACCAAATTTCAAAATGTCCTACTAAAAGTCTTTCATTTAAGCTGAATAAAAAAGAATAAACGTCCTTAAACCTATTGTCAGGTATATTAATATCCAAAACACATGAAATATATAAAAGCTTATGATCTTCATTAATTCCGTAAGATAGTTGATAATCACACCACTCACCTGCAACTTCTACGTGTATGTTATTGTTACTATCTCTCTCATAGTCCCAATTATTAGCTATAATTATATCTTCAACTAAATCTAAAGGATTATAATTAGTATTAACACTTTTTAATTTATAAACTTTCATAATAATACCCTATATTGTATATACTAATTTATTTAACGCAATATAAAGTATTTGACTAGTACTATTTACGGTTTTTTAATTTTTTTTCTAATGTCTTTATTTTTGCCTCTAAAATTAAGTTTTGTTCTCTAGCCTTTATTATCATAGATTTAATTTCTTCAAACTCCTCCCTATTTACCAGGTCTAAATTCTTCAAATTTGCCCCTATCTTTGACTTAATAATTTGTTTAGAATGATTTCTTACTCCCTCTAAACTACTAAATACACCACTAGCAATATTTGATAAATGTTTAAGTGTGTTATCTTTATTCATTTTTTACTCCTTAAAATAAATACTATATTAGAATTTTAATATATAGTAATAATATTTCAGAGGTAAATATGATTTTAGTTACAGGAGGCGCTGGCTTTATTGGTAGTAATTTAGTTAATGAACTTTTAAAAAATAAATTACCAATAGCAGTATGTGACTTTAATAAAAAAATAGACAAAAGCTACTTCAAAGACATAAGCAATATTTTAAGATTTGTTGAGCCAATAGATCTTAGAAACTTTATTTTTGAAAATAAAATATCTGTAATATTTCACCTAGGCGCTATTTCTTCAACTACCTTTCCAGATGCAAATCAAATTTGGTATAACAATATTTTTACTAGTAAAGAAATATGGGATTTATGTTGTAAAAATAAAATAAGATTAATCTATGCTTCATCCGCTTCTACTTATGGTAATGGAGATGAAGGTTATATTGACAATCAAAATCTTGATTATTTAAAATCTCTTAGACCTTTGAATATTTATGCATGGAGCAAAAATGAAGTGGATAAGAGAAATTTATTTGCAAAAGATATACTAAATATATCTCCTCCACAATGGATATCTCTAAAATTTTTTAATGTTTATGGGCCTAATGAAAGTCATAAAGAAAATATGATCTCAATTGTATTAAAAACATTTCAACAAATAAAAAAAAATGAAACTACATTATTATTTAAATCCTACAATGACCAATATGAAGATGGTGAACAAAAAAGAGACTTTATATATGTAAAAGACTGTATAAAAGTACTTATGTGGTTTTTAGAAAAAGACAATATATCAGGTATTTTTAATGTCGGCACAGGCCAAGCTAGAACATTCAATGACTTAGTTTATAATGTTTACAAAAATATGAAAAAAAATATAAATTTAAAATATATAGACATGCCTAAAGAAATTAAAAATCAATATCAGTACCATACTAAAGCAGATTTAAGAAAATTAATTAAAGCTGGATATGACAAAAGTTTTTATTCCTTAGAAAATGGAATAGAAGACTATATTAATAATTATTTAAATAAAAAAAATTATGAGATTTCCTAATATAAATCCTACTGCATTTGAAATTTTTGGTTTAGAAATTAAGTGGTATGGTATTTCTTATGCATTAGGTCTTATTTTGGCACTATTTCTTTGCAAAATACTGTCTAAAAAATACAACAAAGTTAAGGAAAAAATTTTTGATGAAATTTTAATTTGGGTAGCTTTAGGTATTATAGTAGGAGGAAGAATAGGATATGTAGTATTTTATAATTTTAATTTCTATTTAAATAACCCTAAATATATATTGATTGGAATTAGAGATGGTGGTATGTCATTTCACGGTGGTATTATAGGAGTTGTCTTAGCCTGTCTTTTTTTTTCTAAATTAAAGAAAATTTCTTTTTTATACATTATGGATATTATAGCCTGTGCAGCACCTATAGGTCTTTTTTTAGGAAGAATAGCTAACTTTATAAACTCTGAATTATGGGGCAAAGAAACTAACTTTTTTCTTGGTGTAATCTTTCCTAATGGAGGAATAAATCCAAGGCATCCCACTCAACTTTATGAAGCATTTTTGGAAGGATTAGTGCTTTTTTTTCTTGTTAATTTCTTCTACAAATATAAGAACAATTTTCCTGGTCTCACTAGCGGTATATTTTTAATTTTTTATGCTGTTTTTAGAATTTTTGTAGAGTTTTTTAGAGCACCAGACCATCATATAGGATACATAATAGAGCCTTATATAACTACTGGTATAATCCTAAGTTTACCAATGATAGTTTTAGGTTTAGGACTAGTTTTCTTAAATGACAGAAATAGAAAAAATTATTAAAAAAAATATTACTACTAATGGTACTATATCAATTGAAGAATATATGACGATTGCATTATATCATCCAAAATATGGCTATTATACAAAAAGCAATATTATCGGAAAAAAAGGTGATTTCATAACTTCTCCTGAGATTAGTCAAGTATTCGGAGAACTGATTGCTACTTGGTTAATTTTAAACTCTACTAATTTTTTTAAATATAATTTCAATTTCCTAGAATTAGGGCCTGGTAGAGCTGTATTAATACAAGATATATTAAGAACTATCAAATCTCTAAATACTAAATTATACAATAAAATACAGCATATATATTTTTTGGAAAAATCTAAAACTTTAAAAAGTTATCTAAAAAGAATAAATAAATCAAAAATAATATTAGATATTAAACAAATTGAAAAAAAAGAAACTTTTATATTAGCTAATGAGTTTTTTGATGCGATACCTGTTAATCAATATATAAAAATTGGTAAGTTTTGGCATGAGAGAAGGGTCTGCTTAGATGATAAAAGTAAATTTAGCTTTATTATATCAAAGTCTCCTGTTACAAAAAAGATACCATTTCCTATAAAAGCTAGAGAAGGATTTGTATTTGAGTATTCTAATTATACTAGCCTTCTACTATCTCAAATTTTTGAAAGAATAAATAACTATGGGGGTGCATTTCTAATAATAGATTATGCTAAAAGTTTTGATTATGGAAAAAACACATTATCCTTCATTTATAAGCACACTCATGTAAACCCTTTTTATTGTCCGGGAAGTACTGATATTAGTTCCAAACCCGATTTCACTCTAATCAAATCATTAGCAGTCCAAGCTAATTGCAAAGTATTAGGACCCTTTTCTCAAAAATTTTTTTTAACTAAACTAGGAATTGAAATAAGGTTTGAAAAATTAATTAAAAGTAATCCAAATTTATCGTCCTCTTTGCTAGCCAGCAAAAAAAGATTAATTGACAAAAAATACATGGGAGAGATCTTTAAAGTTCTTATAATTACAAATAAAAATAATAAAGACTTTATATTTGACAACTATGCTTGAATATGAAATAGCTCCAAATTTGAAGGCCTTTACACACGGATTTTTTAAAAGAAAAGGAGGTGTTTCTAAAGGCATATATAATTCATTAAACTGTGGTATGTCTTCCAAAGATAAAAAAGGTAATATTATAAAAAATAGAAAAATGATCTCAGAATCATTAAACTTTAATATTAATAAATTGGTAGTTGCTAATCAATCTCATAGTAATAAAGTAAAAATTTTAAATAAGTTTGAATCTGACATTGACTGCGATGCTATGATATCACTATCCAATAAAATTATCTTAGGAGTGCTTACAGCTGACTGCTGTCCTATTTTGGTAGGACATAAAAAAAAATATATATCTGCAGTAATACATCTAGGATGGAAAGGATTATTTAATGATATATTAGAAAATTTTTTATATAAAATTAAAACTTTAGATATAAATATTAATGATTTAATTTTTGCATTAGGGCCTTGTATAGGTTTTAATAGCTTTGAAGTTGGCAATGATTTTAAAAGAAATTTTATAATTAAAGATAAGCTTTCTAAAGAGTTTTTTATTACTATAAAAAATAAAATTTATTTTGACCTTAGGGGTTATGCCAAATTTGTATTGATTAAACTAGGTTTTTCTAATATTTGGTGTTCTTCTGATGATACCTATAAAGAATTTAATGATTTTTTTAGTTATAGATATTCAATACATAATAAATTTACAGACTATGGTAGAATGTTATCTGTAATAAAAAGTTAAAAAATCTATTTACAGTAGATTTTTTGATTGTTAAGTATAGAGTTAAATAAAAAAAAAAATGAAATTATTAGCATGTAATAGCAACTTAGCTTTATCTGAAGAAATAGCCACTACTTTAAATATTCCATTAACTAAAGCTAGCATAAAAAAATTTTCTGATGAGGAAATATTTGTGGAAGTAAATGAAAATGTAAGAGGACAAGATGTGTATGTAATTCAATCAACATCTAAACCAGCAAACGATAATTTAATAGAATTATTAGTTTGTATAGATGCATTAAAAAGGGCTTCTGCTAAACAAATAACTGCAGTAATTCCGTATTTTGGTTATGCAAGACAAGACAGAAAACCTGGACCAAGAACTCCAATTAGTGCAAAATTAGTTGCTAACCTAATTACAAAGTCTGGGGCTGATAGAGTACTTACAATAGATTTACATGCTGGACAAATACAAGGATTTTTTGATATTCCTGTAGATAATCTTTATGCTGCTCCTATTCTTTTAGAAGATATTAAAAAAAACTATGATTTAGATAGGACAGTAATAATTTCTCCAGATGTTGGTGGAGTAGTAAGAGCTAGATATGTTGCTAATAGATTAAATATTGGTTTGGCTATAGTGGATAAAAGAAGAGAAGCTGCAAATATATCTGAAGTTTTAAATATAATAGGTGACGTTAAAGAAAAAAATTGTATATTAATTGATGATATTGTTGATACAGCTGGTACTTTAACAAATGCGGGAGAAGCACTGCTGAACGTTGGAGCAAAAACTGTTTCTGCTTACGTAAGTCATGGTGTTTTATCAGGAAATGCTCTTGATAAGATTAAAAAGTCTGTGCTTACAGAAATAGTAACAACCAATACTATTTCTAGCTTATTAAGTGAAGACAAGAATAAAATCAGAAGATTATCAGTGGCACCGTTAATAGCAGAAGCAGTAAAGAGAATAGATAACCATAGTTCTGTATCAAGTTTGTTTAATTAAGGAGAAAGAAATGAGTAGTATAGATACATTAAGTGCCTCTTTGAGAGAAAAAGTTGGAACTAATAGTGCAAAAAAAGTTAGAATTGCTAATAAAATACCTGCAATAATTTATGGTGATGGTAAAAACCCAGAGCCAATTTCATTAGATGTAAAAGATTTAAGAATAGAAATAAATAAATCTTCTTTCTTAAATAAAATTTATGATTTATCTATAAATGACAGTAAAACTAGAGTAATAGTTCAAGGTATCTCTCAAAATCCTGTAACAGACCAACTAGAGCATGTAGACTTTTTAAGAGTTAATGATAAAACTAAGGTAACGATAGAGGTTCCTGTTAAATTTTTAAATGAAACACTGAGTCCTGGCATAAAAAGAGGTGGAGTACTTAATGTAGTTAGGTATACAGTGGAAGTAATATGTCCAGTGAATAAAATACCAGAGAGCTTTGAATTCAATCTTGAAGGCCTTGAAATAGGTGATAGTATACACATTAGCCATACTAAAATAGATGAAGGTGTAAAACCCACAATTAAAGATAGAGACTTTACTGTTGCCAGCATACTTGCTCCATCAGCGCTTGTATCAGCTGAAACCTCAGAAGATAAAGCTGAGGAAGGGGAAGAAGAAGGCAAAGATAAAGAAGCTGCTGAAGAAAGTAAACCAGAAGAAGAAAATAAAAAATAAATATAGATGTTTTTGTTTATAGGTTTAGGAAATAAAGGTTCTAAATTTCAAAACAACAGACATAACACAGGTTTTTTATTTGTAGATTATCTGGTGGAAAAATATGGATTATTAAAAACAAACAATAAACTAAAATGTTCACTGTATAAAGGTAATATTCTGAACAATGATATTCTTCTTTCTAAGCCAGAAACTATGATGAATTTATCTGGAGAATCAGTTAGACTAGTTAAGAATTTTTACAAAATTAAGCAAGAAAATATTTTTGTATTTCATGACGAGCTTGATTTAGATATAGGTAAAATAAAATTTAAATTTGGAGGAGGGTCAGCAGGACATAACGGAATAAAAAACATTGATAAGCATATAGGCAATAATTACTATAGGATAAGAATAGGTATAAATAATAAAAATACTTACTCTGAAGTTGATAAATTTGTTCTCTCAGACTTTAAAATTGAAGAAAGAATATTACTGAATAATAAAATTGATTTAATAGATAAAAATATAATGTTTGTTTTTAATAAAGATATAAATAGTTTTATGAATGGAATTAATAAATAATCATGGGATTTAAATGCGGCATCATAGGTTTACCAAATGTTGGGAAATCATCTTTATTTAATGCTTTAGTAGGTTTACAAAAGGCTGTCTCTGAAAACTATCCTTTTTGTACAATAGAGCCAAATGTTGGTAAAGTTCCTATACCAGATGATAGATTAATACAATTAAGTAAAGTTAATAACTCTAAATCTATAATAAATGCTCAAATGGAATTTGTTGATATTGCAGGTCTTGTCAAAGGAGCGAGCAAAGGAGAAGGTTTAGGAAATAAATTTTTATCAAATATTAGAGAGGTAGATGCAATAGCACATATAGTAAGATGTTTTGAAGATGAAAATGTAACGCATGTTCACAGTGCAATTGATCCTGAGTATGATATAGAAATAATTGAGACTGAATTACTATTATCAGATATAGAAAGAGTTGAGAAGATAATAGAAAAATTTAATAAATTAATCAAAATAGGAAAAAACGAAAACAAAGAAGAAAGAGATTTATTTCTTAAAGTCTTAGATAATTTACAATCTACTGATACGAATGACCTCTCAAATTATAGCTCAGAAGAGCTACAGATGATTAATAAAAACGGTATTTTGTCCTTCAAACCTTTAATGTATGTAGCTAATTTAGATGAAAAATCGATAAAGTCTGGAAATATTTATAATCGAAAATTAGAGGATTTATCAAAAATAAAAAAAATTCCATTAGTAAGTATTTCAGCAAAAATTGAGGAAGAGCTATCAGGTATAAAAGATATAAAAGAAAAAGAAGAGCTTATGAAAAGTATGGGTATTGATCAAAGTGGTTTAGATAAATTTATTGCCTCTGGCTTCAAACTATTAAATTTAGTTACGTTTTTTACATCAGGAGAAAAAGAAACAAAAGCTTGGACTCTAAAAAAAGAATCTTATGCTCCTGATGCAGCAGGTAAAATACATACAGATTTCAAAAAAGGCTTTATTGCAGCCGATGTGATTAGTTGTGATAAGCTATTAAAGCTAGGGGGAGAGAAAGAAGCTAAATTATCCGGTAACATAAGAACAGAAGGTAAAGAATATATTGTTCAAGACGGTGATGTTATCTTATTTAAATTTAATGTATAGAACTATGATTAAAATAACTAATAAAATAATAAAATCAGCTGATGACTATCCATTGCCATACTTGCTATTTGAACCTGAGAATAATACTAATAATAAAAGCATAATATTAGTATATGAAATATTTGGTTTAACTGATCATATAAAAAACGTGGCTAAAGAGTATGCAGAAAATGGATTTTTAGTAGCAATTCCAGATATTTTCTCGAGATTAGAGAATAATATTGCTTTACCTTATAACAAGGAGGGTTTTTCAAAAGGCTTACATTTAAAGAACAAATTAGGATGGGAACTTCCAGTAATGGATATAGTAGCATTGGCAGCAACCTTAAGACTTGAAAGAAGCGTTAGTATTTTGGGCTTCTGTTATGGTGCCTCGCTATCATGGTTGGCTTTGCAAAAGTCTTTTATTTTTGAAAGAGGTGTATGCTATTATGGTAGTAGTATTCCTGAATTCTTAGAATTAAATATAAACTGTTCAGTATTATTACATTTTGGAAAAGAAGATAAAGGAATTCCTCCTCTTTCTATAGAAAAGATAAAAACATATATAAAAAAAAATACAAATAAGGTTGAATTATTTGAATATGAAAATGCTGATCATGGTTTCAATTGTGACGAAAGAAAGTCTTACAACAAAATAGCAGCTGAAATGGCATATAAAAAAACATTGAAATTTTTAAAGGATTAAAGATGAAACTACACATAAATTTTATATTAATAGTATTTTTTAATTTTTTTACTTCCAGTCTGCTATCTGCGGATATACCTAAAAATTTAATAATTAAAGTTATTAAAGAAGGTGAGGCTCAAACAGGAATAAAATCAGAAAATACGGATTTGATTTCTGTTAATTATACTGGGTGGATTTTTGATAAAAGTGTAGCTACAAAAGATCACTGTGACTCTAAAGGAGAGATGTTTGACAGTAATACTTTAGAAAAATTTAACCATGTAACTCCATTTCAATTTGTACTAGGAAAAGGCATAGTTATCAAAGGATGGGATTTAGGTCTTCAGGATATGGAAATTAATGAACAACGATGCCTAGTAATACCTTCAAATCTTGCATATGGTAATAGAAGAATAGGTAATATAATAAAACCTAATTCTACTTTAATATTTGAAGTTAAATTATTAAAAATTTTAAAAGTTGAAAAATAACAGGAGCTTTAATATGAAACCAGTTTTAGGAATTATAGGAGGTAGTGGTCTTTATAATTTAGATGGGCTAAAAAATACAAAACTAGTAAATATAAAAACACCTTTTGGTATTACTTCTTCAAAACTTCATGTTTCTAATTATAAAGGCTTAAAGCTAGTTTTTTTACCTAGACATGGTTTAAAACACACCATACCTCCTCATAAAATAAATTATAGAGCTAATATTTATGCTCTAAAAAAATTTGGTGTAACTGATATAATTTCTGTCTCTGCAGTAGGTAGTCTTAAAAATATTCATAAACCGGGAGATTTTATTTTACCAGACCAGTTTGTTGATAGAACTTTTAATAGAGTTACTACTTTTTTTGATGAAGATTGTGTAGCTCATGTTTCACTAGCAAAGCCTACTTCTTTACAGTTATCAAAATTAATTTTAAAATCTTTACCTAAAAATATAAAAATAAAACGAAAAGGTACTTATGTGGCTATAGAAGGTCCTCAGTTTTCTACATATGCAGAGTCTATATTATATAAAAGCTGGAATTGTGATATTATTGGTATGACCAATATGCCAGAAGTAAGATTGGCAAGAGAAGCTGAAATGGGTTATAAAAGTATTGGAATGGTTACAGATTATGACTGTTGGCATAAAAATCATGACGCTGTGACAGTTGATCAAGTTATAAAAATAATGCATAAAAATACCAATAATGTAAAAATATTGCTATTATCAATGCTGGAGAACTTAAACAAAATAAAAAAGTGGGATTGGAATGACAAGATTTATTCGTGTCTAAATGAGGCTATTATAACTAGTAAAGATTCTGTTTCTAGCAAGACTTTGAAAAAACTTAAGCCTATTTTGAAAAGAAGATTTTCTTTATAATTATTTTTTTAACTCACTCCAGATTTTTCTATAAGATAAGTAAAATAATATAGTCATTACAAAAAGAAAAAAGATAACTTTTAATCCTGCAGACCTTCTATCCTCAAGGTCCGGCATAGAGGTCCAAGTTAAAAATGTTACTAGATCATTAACTTCCTGCTCTAGAGATGCATTTGTCCCATCTTTATATTCAACATCATCCCCATATAATGGTTGAGGCATTGCAATAATGTTACCAGCCATATACTTGTTATAATACCCTTCCCCTATTTCAAATCCATCTGGTGCATCAGTATATCCTAATAGGAGTGATCTTATATAATTAGCTCCATCTTTTCTAGCTTTGACCATAAGACTTAAGTCAGGCGGGTATGCACCATTATTTGCTGCTTTAGCGGCATTATGATTTTCATATGGCTCTACAAATGAGTCAGAATAGATAGCCTTTCTTTTTATAATTTCGCCTTCATCATTAGGGAAGTCATCTAATTCGAACTGTGATGCTATTGCGTTTATTTGATCTTTATTATATCCTAAGCCTTCTAAATTTCTGTAGGCTACATGTTTTAAGCCATGACAACTAGCACAAACTTCTATATATACTTGAAGACCTCTTTGTGCACTATTCTTATCAATTTTACCTAAAGGCTTACTAAAGCTGAAAGGGTACTGCTCTGGTTTCAATGCTTCGTCTGCACTAACTAAACTAAATATAAAAGATAATATCAGAAAGGATAAAGTGAAAATATTCATGCTATTCTGCTAAAACTGGTTTTCCTATGCTTTCCGGTAAAGGTCTATTTCTTTCAAACTTACCTAAAAGTGGAAGTAATATCAAAAAGTGCAGAAAATAATATAGAGTTGCGATTCTGCTAATTATTATGTAAATACCTTCTGCAGGCTTACTGCCTACCCAACCTAAAATTATTGCATCAATTAAAAATATCCAAAATAATATTTTATAGATAGGCCTGAATGTGGCAGATCTGACCTTACTAGTATCTAGCCAGGGCAAAAGAAAAAGCACAAAAATTGCACTAAACATTGCTATAACACCACCTAACTTATCTGGAATTGCTCTTAATATTGCATAAAATGGAAGGAAATACCATTCTGGAACTATATGAGCTGGTGTTTTTAATGGGTCTGCAGGAATATAGTTATCAGGATGACCTAAAAAGTCTGGTGCAAAAAATACTACAGCAAAAAATATAGTCAGAGCAAAACTTAAACCAAATAAGTCTTTTATTGTATAAAATGGATGAAAAGGTATAGAATCTTGAGGTCCTTTTCTATCAATACCTAATGGATTATTAGACCCATGTGTATGTAAAGCAACTATATGTAAAACTACTACTCCAACAATTAAAAAAGGTAATAAAAAATGTAATGTATAAAACCTACTTAAAGTTGGATTATCGACAGAATATCCTCCCCAAAGCCATTGAGTTATGTTATCTCCTATAAGTGGAATAGCTGAAAACAAATTAGTTATTACTGTTGCTCCCCAAAATGACATTTGCCCCCAAGGTAGAACATATCCCATAAAAGCAGTTGCCATCATCAACAGCAAAATTATTATTCCTAACCACCATAGTAATTCTCTAGGTGCTTTGTAGGAACCATAATATAAACCTCTAAAAATATGTATGTAAACAACAATGAAAAAAAATGAGGCCCCGTTCATATGAATATATCTAATAAGCCATCCATGATTAACGTTTCTCATTATATGTTCTATAGAATCAAAAGCATGATCCACGTGAGCCGTATAATGCATTGATAGAATTACTCCTGTTATGATTTGTACTAACAAAAAGAAACCAGCTAGTGATCCAAAATTCCACCAATAATTTAAGTTTCTTGGTGTAGGGTAGTCTACAGCAGAATGTTTTAAAAAAGAAACTACAGGTAATCGGTAGTCAATCCAATTAATAATGCCTTTTGTATTTTTTTTAGAACTTTCCATGAGATTTATCCTATTAATATTGTATTATCATCCTTAAAAGTATAAGGAGGTATTTCTAAATTTTTTGGAGCAGGACCTTTTCTAATTCTTCCAGAAGAATCATAGTGAGAGCCATGACAAGGACAAAACCAACCTTTAAAATCTCCCTTGTCTGAAGCTGGAACACATCCTAAATGAGTACAAACACCTATTAAAACTAAATATTTGGGATTTTTTACTCTTTCATCATCATTTTCAGGATGAGGTAGTTCCTCAATATTTACACTTTTAGCCTCATCTATCTCATTTTGACTTCTATGTTTAATAAATAAAGGTTTGCCACGCCATAAAACAGTTTTACTTTGTCCCTCAGACAAGCCTGATATATCAACTTCAATAGTTGCTAAGGCTTCAACGTCCTTAGATGGATTCATTTGATCAACTAGTGGCCATCCAGCAGCAGAAACAGCAACAATACCCATAGCTCCTGAAGCCTGATGTATAAATGACCTTCTAGATTTCTTTTTACTTTTTTTATTTTCAGACATATGTTTTATTGTTTATAATACATATATATTAATATTGTTCTATATGTAAAGAGCTGATTATTACTCAAATACATTTTATGAAAAAATATAATTATAAAACTATGCCTGATTTACTTCATGAGAAAGAATGGCAAATTAGAACAAACACCATTGAGGCTAATTTTAAAAACTTAAGAAATCATATTTGTAGCACATTTGAATTATTGGAAAAACAATTTAGTTTACAAAAAAACTTTAAAATTAACCAATTTAAAAAAAAAACTTGGTATAGAGACAATAAAAATAATGAATATGGGGGAGGAGTAAGTTCTGTACTAAAAGGAAATTTATTTGAGAAGGTTGGTGTTAACATATCTACCGTAAGTGGTAAATTCCCAGATGATTTTAAAGACAAAATAAAAGGCGCAGCAAATGACCCAAGGTTTTTTGCTACTGGAATTTCAGTTGTAGCTCATATGTTTTCTCCATTTATTCCTGCTGCACACTTCAATTCTAGGTTTATTGTAACTAAAGATGCTTGGTTTGGAGGAGGATGTGACTTAACTCCTACTTATAATGAAAAACAAGTAAAAAATCAGTTTCATAAATCATTAAAAAACTTTTGTGATAAATACGATAAAAATTATTATAAAAAATTTAGCAAGTGGTGTTCAGAGTATTTTTTTTTAAAACATAGAAATGAAGAAAGAGGAATTGGAGGTATTTTTTTTGATTATTTAAATGCAAAAAGTGTAAAAAACTTTGACTTTACTGTGGAAACTGGAAATTTTTTTTGCTCTTTCTTGAAAGATATGATTAAAAAAAACCAATATAGAGTTTGGAATTCAAAACACCGAGAAAAATT
>CABZPW010000005.1 GCA_902527765.1 Rhodospirillaceae bacterium | reverse complement strand
AGTTCCTTTAGAGATTTTTTCTGTATTTTTAAAGCCAAGATCTTGAAAAAAAATATCACCACAATGCATTGGTCCTTTCCCTGTAAAACAACCTTGTTTTTGTGTTAAACACATAATAGTTTGGTTAGCATTTACTACATTATTAAAGGTCTCTCCATTTGATGCATTTAAGCCTGAAGGAATATCTATTGATATAATAAATGCTTTATTTTTTAAGCTGTTTGTCCATTTGATTGCCTCTAAAATTGAACCTTTAGGTTCTCTTGATAAGCCTATACCTAAAATTGAATCTATAATGATTGATCCTTTGCTTACTAATTTTTTATCTGGTAATTTTTTTTTTATTTTAATACCAAGGTTTTTTGCTAATAACTTTAATTGTTTTGAGATTCCTTTGCTTTCAATTAATTCTATGCAATTTATATTATAATTATTTAAAAAGGCTTGAATGGCTAGAGCATATCCATCTCCTCCATTGTTGCCCGGGCCAATAAGAATAATTATATCTTTCTTTTTCGATTCTTTTATGTGATTAAATATAGCAGTTCCAGCTTTGAACATTAGTGAAAGTTCAGAATTATTTTGACTTATAATTTTTTTTTCTAATTTTCTTGTTGTCTTTACATCGTACAGCATAGTTATTTAGATAACTTAATAATTTCTTTGCAGATATTGCTATTTTCATTTGCAAGTGTATCAATTAAAGTAAAGTGGTTGTCTCCCTTGCTTGGAATTACTTTATATTTGTAATCGTTTTTAGTTAAAAAATCACAATAACTTATACTTTGATGTTTCCAACCTTCTGGCTCATTTTCGCCATAAGATATAAATAAGGGTATTTTAAAAGTAGGAAGTTTATTTAAAGTAGTTTTTTCTTGAACTTCTTTATTAGATAAATTTAACTCTTTATTTACACTTATTTTTTGTACAATTTTTAAATTATATATGCCACTAATTAGTGCTGCGCCCTGAAAAACATTTTTAGGTAAATCATACATGCTCCAATCTATACTTAGCAGGTAAGAAACTAAGTGTGCTCCAGCAGAATGTCCAGAGATGGAAATTTTTTTATTATTACCTCCATAGTTTTTAGAATTATTAAAAATCCATATAATCGCTTCTATAGTTTGGTCACATATTTCGCTTAAAGTCACTTTTGGACATAAGTCATAATTGATATTAAAAAATAAGATATCATTTTTATTAAATGGAACAGACATATGAGCATGATAATCTTTATCTAATGCTCGCCAATAACCGCCATGAATAAATATATGCAAAGGTTTAAGATCCTCTTTATTATTTTTACCAAATATATCTAATTTTTGTAATGGTCCTTTTCCATATGCTATATTTTCATAAATATTAGTTTGCTTTTTCACATCTTTTGATTTTAATAAGCTATATTCCAAGTAATGATTGAAATTTTCTACACTTTCTCTTGGATTAAAATTTTTTTCTAACTCATCAGTTGATAGCTTATTATAATCCATTGCTAATTAGAAATTTCTTTGTAACTGCCATCTAAATCTAAATACATTTTTTCATTATAGAAAAACTCATTACCTGACTTTTCCAGTACTTGTAGCATTTTTGGTATCTCTTGATTTTTATCTAAACATTTCTTTATTACATTTTTTGGTCCTAGTTTATCAATAATTTCAAATGGTCCCATTTGCCATGCAAAACCCCAACGCATAGCTCTATCAATATTTAAAATATCATCTGCTATTTCAGGAATAAGATCAGCTGCATATAATAATGTAGAGCCCATTATATTCCATACTAGATTTCCTAATTCATTATCTTCTAATATTATATTCAAATCTTTTTCACTTTGAATTTTTTTAAAAGTGTTCCATTCACCATTATCTAGATCAAAAGTTTCTTTAACCTTTTCACCACTATCCAATTTTTTTATTCTATAAAAACCTCCTCCTGTTTTTCTTCCCAATTGTTTATTATTAAATAGATTTTGTTCCTCACTTGGTAATTTAGTGAAAGGTAACCCTGCATCATTATCTGGAAGGTTAGTTTCTAGGTTTTTTCCAACAGAGTGCATAACGTCTAAACCTATTAAATCTATTAAACCATATAGACCAGTAGGAGGAAGTCCAATAGGTTTTGAGAGTAATGAATCTATTTCTTCTAATGAAATACCTTTTGATCTTGCAATTTTTCCCTCATGCAAGCCTTTTAACATAAAAAAACAGCCAATCCTATTTCCAATAAAGTTTACAGTATCCTTTCCATATACTACTCCTTTATTAAAAACTTTTGATAAGAATATACTAAGTTTATTTATAATTTCTTTATTGGTTTTTTCACCAGGAATTAATTCACATAGTTTCATCACCTCTACTGGATTAAAAAAATGTGTAATACAAACATTTTTTAATAATTCTTCAGTCATATCTTTTGTAATATCTTTTAAAGGAATACCAGATGTATTTGAACTTACTATTGAATGAGTATTTCTGTATTCTTCAATTTTTTTAAAAATATCTCTTTTAATATTAATTTCCTCTACTACTACTTCACATATCCAGTCATAATTTTTAATTTTATGGAAATCATTTTCAAAGGTTCCTATTTCAACATTGTTTATATTTTTCAAATTAGAAAGCAGTGGTTTTTTTTCATTTACTATTCTTTCTTTACCCTTTTTAACGGCATCTTCAGATATATCTAATAAGAGTACCTTACAATTATTATCTGCAGCCAATGCAGCTATACCAGCACCCATAGTTCCAGAACCTAAAACTGCAACAGATTTAATATTATTTTCCATAAAAATTCCTTTAATTTTTTTTATACTCTAACTTACAATAAATTTATTTATAGTCTATAGTTACATAATACTTTTTAAGATGGCAAAATTAAATAAAATAGACGGCACAATAATTATTGGAGCTATATTGCTTTCGACTATTGAACAAGTAAAATTTCTAGGTTCGATTGGAGAAGAGGTACTTAAAAAATTTAACTTAAAGGAAGTAGACAAAGAAAAGTTTTATCCTCGGGCTATAAGAGGAAATATTCATCAAAATGTATTAAATAATTATGGAGAAAAAGCTTTATATTACTTAGGTGTAGAACAGTTTAATAATATTGCTAATCAAGAAGTATTTAAGAAAAATTTACAAAAAGAAAAATATAATTTAGAAAACTTTAAAGTAATTAATAAGACTGATAAAAAGAAAAACATAAAACAACAACAAATAATTATTAGAGCAAGACTTATTAAAATAATAAGTAAACTTTATTCTACTCCTGGAGCTATTATTGCAAAAAATGATAAGATAGTTACATCGTATAGGTTTAAAGAAGAAAATATTTTGATTTTTTCTATTACAAATGCTGTTTATGAAAAGCATCATGAGTTTAATAGAGGTTCCTTGCTAAATTTTTTTATAAAGCACATCGGTGATTATTGGTTTATAGAAGCAAATTATATTCATAATCTATCTGAATTCAGAAAGGGTTTATCAAAAAATGTATTTGAATTTAAATTCAAATATAAAAAAAACAAAGATGATTTATTTATAAATCATTTAAAATTTACATCTAATGCAAAAGATGATTTTCTTAAAGCAGTTTTGAATGAATCCCAAAAACAAAAAAATATTGCTTTAGAGCAATCTAAGAAGATGAGAAATATTTCAAAAAAAATAGGAAAATATATACCACCACAAATTCATGATGGCTTATTTAAGGGTGTTTATGATACTGAAATCAAAACTAAAAGAAAAAAATTAACTATTTTTTTTAGTGATATTAAAAATTTTACTGATACTTCTGAGAAACTACAGCCAGAAGATCTTACTAAATATTTAAATGAGTATTTTTCAGAAATGACTGATATAGCATTAAATCATGGCGCAACTATTGATAAATATATAGGTGATGCTGTTATGCTTTTCTTTGGGGACCCTAATAGTAAAGGAGAGAAGGAAGATGCAAGAGCTTGTGTAGAAATGTCACTTAAAATGCAAGAAAAAATGATAGAACTAAGAAAAAAGTGGAAAAATGAAGGTTTTTTTTCTCCATTTGAAATAAGAATAGGTATAAATACAGGATATTGTAATGTTGGTAATTTTGGTAGTTCTCAAAGATTAACGTATACTATAATTGGTGGAGAAGTAAACGTAGCTGCAAGATTAGAGGCTGCAGGAAATGCAGGTTCTATTTTGATGAGTTATGAAACATATGCTCATGTACAAGATATGATAGAAGTTGAAGAAAAACCCGCAGTTACAATGAAAGGTATAAATAGAGAGATTAAAGTTTTTGAGGTAACCAGAAGAAAAAGTGCTAATATTAAAAAAGTAAAGAATTTTGATAAAAGTACAAAATTAACAAATAAGAAAATTGAAGACTTAAATAAAAAAATTGAAGTAATTGATAAGCAGTTCAATGTTTTAAAAACGTTGATAAATGATTTGAATAAAAAAAGCTTGGATAAATAATATACTTTAAAAGGTTTAAATAATTAAGCATGAAAAAATTTGATATTAATTATAGTGAAGAAATAATCAATGAAATTAAAGAAAAAATATTAAAGTTTAACTGGGACAAGTTACCAGATTTCAATAATTGGGATCTAGGAATAAATAAAGAAGTTTTAAGAGATATTTGTAGCTATTGGGTTACAAAGTATAATTGGAAAAAAGAGCAAGAAAAATTAAATTCTTTCAAACACTTCATTTCAAATATAGATGATTTAAATATTCATTATGTGTATGAAAAAGGAAAATCTCCAAATGCAATACCACTACTGATAAGTCATGGGTGGCCAGGCTCATTTCTAGAATTTAATAAAGTTATTGGCCCGCTTACTAATCCAAAAAAATATGGATTGGATGATAGTATTTGTTTTGATTTAGTAATGCCTTCTATCCCAGGTTTTGTCTTTTCTAGTGCCCCTAAGTATCCATATGGGCCAAGAAAAATAGCAACTTATTATGATAAATTAATGACGGAAATATTAAATTATGAAACGTATTACGCCCAAGGGGGAGATTGGGGTGGGGCTATTTCTACTTGGTTAGGTTACGATCATTATGAAAATTGTAAAGGAATTCATTTAAACATAATGATTGTAAGAGATAAAAATGGTCCTCAAGATGAAGCTGAGAAAGAGTGGCAGAAAAGATTTAAGCATGAGCAAAGTCTTGAAGAAGGATACAGAACTATGCAGGCCACTAAGCCTCAGACTTTAGCATTTGCGATGACAGATAATCCTGTGGGAGTAGCAGCTTGGATTTTAGAAAAATTTTATGGCTGGTCTGATTTGAGAAAAAAATCCTTAATAGAGGTTTATGGATATGATGATTTAATCACAAACTTAATGTTATATATTTTGACTAACTCGTTTAATTCAGCCTCTTGGATTTACTTTGGTAGAAGAGAAGAGGGAGGAAGGATAATAAATTTCGATGGAGGCAAAGTTAATGTTCCTACTGCATGTGCCTTATATCCTAAAGAGCTTTTATCTTGGCCACCTAAGAGTTACGTTGATAGATTATTCAACATAGTTCAATGGAATGAATATCCATCAGGGGGTCATTTTGCTGCTTTAGAGGAGCCTAATACATTAGTTAAGGATATAAGAAGTTTTTTTAAAAAATTAAAATAATATTTTTTTCTTGAAAACTGTTTTATTTGAACTATTATTAATGAGAATAGTTCTCAATAACAACAAGGATGCTTATGAAAAAAATTATAATTTTTACTTTTATTTTTATAACTTTGATTACTTATCAGCTTAAAGCAGACAATAATATTTTATTAAACTATTCTAATATTGCTGAGGCTAAATATAAAGATGCTTTAACTTTAGCAAAAAAAATGCATAGAAGTATTGAGCGATTTATGAAAGATCCCAATGAAAGCAATTTTAATGAAGTAAAAGATAGCTGGTTAGAAGCAAGAACTGTATATCAGCAAACAGAAGTATTTAGATTTGGAAATCCAATAGTAGATGATTGGGAAGGTAAAGTAAATGCTTGGCCATTAGATGAAGGCCTCATAGATTACGTTGACACTACTAATTACTATCCTACTGAAAATGATTTTTCAAATTTTAATGTTATTGCCAATAAAAAACTTAAGGTAGAGGGTGAGTTTGTCGATGCCTCTATAATTAACACAAATTTACTTAGTTCAAAACTTCATGAGATTGGGGGTAATGAGGCTAATGTCGCAATTGGATATCACGCTATAGAGTTTCTATTATGGGGACAAGATCTTAATGGAACTAAAAGTGGAAGTGGTAATAGATCTTATACTGATTTTGATTTGAAAAATTGCACTAATGATAATTGCGATAGAAGAAGAGAATATTTAATAGCTGCAAGTCAGTTATTGATAGAAGATTTAAAATATATTCACAGTGTTTGGTCGCCAAAAGGAAAAGCAAGGCAAGATTTATTAAATGATCAAAAAAATGGATTAAAAAGGATTTTAATAGGTATGGGAAGTCTATCTTATGGTGAACTTGCAGGAGAAAGAATGAAACTTGGCTTAATGCTACATGACCCAGAGGAAGAACATGATTGTTTTTCAGATAATACGCATAATTCCCATTATTATAATGTGGTTGGTATAAATAATGTTTTTTTAGGCAAATATAAAAGCTTAGATGGAAAAGTTGTAACTGGTCCTAGTATAAGTTCATTATTAAGTGAAGTAGATTATGGTTTAAACAAAAAAACAAAAAAATCCATTAAAAATACTTTGAAAAGTATGAAAAAAATTGTTAAATCAGCCAATAAAGGTGTTACTTATGATATGTTAATTGCAGAAGGTAATGAAAAAGGTAATAAGTTAATACAAAATGCTGTTGACTCATTAATCAAGCAAAGTAAAAATATAGAGTTAGCAGCAGCTGCATTAAACATTAATGATTTACAAATTGAAGGTTCTGATTCACTTGACAATCCGGATGCAGTATTTAATTAATATATAATGTTAATTAAAATACTTAGCACAGCCATTTTTTTTTTATTTAGTCTGAGTGGCTTTGTCAGAGATGATTTAACGGTTATTGAGAAGGAAAAAGTTAAAAAAGTTACCTCTTTAACTATTAACTTTTCAAAAGCAGAGAGATCAGAAGCGTTATCTGGTGGAGCAGGAACTGTAAATAAAATTGGAAAAAATGCCTTTTCACATCACTTTAAAAACTTATCATTTGAACAACGACAGGATTTTTTAATAGGCAATGCATTTTTTAGAAAAGTTTGGATAGCCTCACCATCTTCTACTACTTCATCAGATGGATTAGGTCCCTTGTATAATGCTAGAGCATGTCAATCTTGCCATATTAAAGATGGAAGAGGACACTTACCTAAAGACGAAAAACCATTATCTGCTGTATTGAAAGTTGGAAATTATAAAAATAAAAGCTTATTTCCTAATAAAATTTATGGTAAACAAATTCAATTTTTTGCTATTCCTGGACTTTTCTCAGAGGGTAATTTGAATATAAATTTTTTAGAAAGTAATTTTAGAAAAAACTTTTTAAGGGAATCATTTTTAAAATACCCTAGTTATGAGTTAAGCAATTTAAAATATGGTAAATTAGAGAAAAACACTTCTTTATCGATGAGAATTTCTCCTCAAGTAATAGGGGTTGGATTGCTAGAAGCAATCGAAGAGAGTGATATTTTAGCTAAGCAAGATATCAATGATGAAGATAATGATGGTGTTTCAGGTGTAGTAAGAATTGTTAATGATGAAAAGGGTAATAAAACAATAGGAAGGTTTGGTATTAGAGCCTCAACACCAAATCTATTTACTCAAACTGGAGTAGCTTTTATGCATGACATGGGCCTCTCCAATTCTGTAGGAACTGATGCTTACGGTGATTGTACAAAAAAACAAAATGAATGCTTTAAATTCTCTACAGGTATTAATAAAAAAGATTTATACGAAGTAAATGATGAGGTTATGACTAAAATAGTATTCTATTTATCTAGTTTATCCCCTCCTAAGAGAAGAAATGTTTCTGAAAAAGATGTATTATTAGGAAAAAAAATATTTTATGAATCTAAATGTACTTCATGCCACACACCTAAATATGTTACCTCAAAGAATGCAAAGCATGATTTTTTAAAATATCAGTTAATCTGGCCCTACACTGATTTACTCTTACATGATATGGGAGATGAATTAGCTGATAAAGATATAAATGGAAATATCACAAATAAAGAATGGAAAACACCTCCGCTGTGGGGTTTAGGTTATGCAAAAGAGGTGAACTCTAGAGCAACTTTTCTTCATGATGGAAGAGCAAAAACTATACTTGAAGCAGTAATGTGGCATTCAGGTGAAGCAAAGGAGTCATTGGCTTTATTGCTAGCTAATTATAAAGATGATCTAGATAAATTAGAAAAGTTCCTAAAATCTTTATAATAAATATTTAATATTAATTTACTGTTTAAATTAAAATATTATTATTTAGTATTAAACGTTTACTGGAGATATTTAATGTCTAAATTTGTTTTTATTTTATTTTGTTATATTATTGTTTCTCAAAGTATTTCTGCTGATTGCTCAAATGAACCTTGCATGTTAGATAAAGCAATAAAGTCTGCTCAAAATAATAGAGTAAAGGATCCTTCTTCTCCTGTGTTTAGCTGTATGTTATCTCAGTGGAATGCTAAGTTAGTTGAAAGTGAAACAGATTTAAGTAGTAATATTGAAACATATGATGTCTTTGGGTATGAAAGATTTTTAGCTTGTTACAGATCTGTATCAAAGATCGGGGCTGCCGGAGAAATTGGTGTTGATACGGAAAAAAGAAAAGTGCCAAATGGAACTAGGTTTAGGGCAAGAGTAGTTTGTAAAAACGGTACTTGTTCAACAGAGTGGAAAGACACTGAATGTTGCTACACTATTGATCTGGAAAAATATTAAGTAATAAATTAATTAAGGAATTATTTTATCTTGATCTTCTAAAACACCTTTTAAAATATTATTTCTTTCTTTTGTTATACCCTGAAATAATTCTTTAACTTCAACAGGATCATATCCCCTGTCTTGGAGGAATTTATCTTCATTAGCAATAAACTCTTTGTATAGCTCTTTATCTCTTTCTAGTTTCTCATAGAGCTCAAATAATTCTTTTTTTAAACTTTCTTTATCCATTTCGACCTCCTTCTTTTATAATAATATTTTTTTAAAAATAATCAATTTCTTAAATTCTTAAATGTCTATTTTTCTCCCTGCCATTCGTGTTCACTAATACTACAATTATCTTTTTGCCATTCATTTTTTGTCAAATCATATCTTTTGTCTATCTTTATACAACTATAATTATTCGATAAATTTGATATACACTCTTGTTCTGTTAAAAATGTCTCTCTTAATTCAGTATAGTCAAAATTTACTGGTTGTAATATCCAAACTATTAATGCGCAAGTTAGCATTTCAGGCCTTTATTGTATCTGGTTGATCAATAGTAATTTTTGCACTTTTCTTCCTTACTATTACTAAAGGAGGACATTTATGATCGTTATAATATAAGGATTGACAATCTAAGCAATAAAAACATTCATTCATATTTATTTTTCCATTTTTCTCTATTGCATCTATAGGGCATTCGTTTGAGCATAATTTACAAGGGCTACCACACTCATTTCTTCTTTTTAAAAATGAATTAAATATTCTTAGTTTTCCTCCAATAGCCATAAATGCACCTAAAGGACAAATAAATCTACAAAAAAACCTTTCTATGAATAGCCCTATAGCAAGTAATAAAACTGCGTAAATAACATAGTACCACTCTCTATTAAACTTCATAGAAATTGCTGTTTTGAAGGGCTCTATTTCTGAGCCAAGGTTTAAAAGGTTTGGTGCAATAAAGCACGTAACAAATAGTGTTAATAAAATAATGTACTTTATGTTCAAACTAGCTTTATTATACTTTTCCGGAATTTTAATTTGTTTAATTTTTAAAAATTTTCCAATATTAGCAATAAGTTCTTGTAAGGCACCAAATGGACATAACCAACCACAAAAAACTCCTCTACCCCAGACAAAAAATGTTACTATAACATAAGACATTAACACTATTAATAACGGATCAGATAGTAAGGTGTTCCAAGAAGGTTGAGATATTGGAGCTGTTACCCAAGTTAAAATACTTAATACAGTTACTTGACCTCCAGCTTCCCACCCGAGCCAAATTAGCACCCAAATTAAATAAATATTTCTAAAAATTTGTCTAAAATTATTATTATAAGTTAATTTCTCCATTTTTATCAAAGCCAAAGACAAAATTAATAATGAAAAACTCAAAATAATAATATTTTTCCTCTGACTCTCCCATGCAGCATACCAAATAGGTTCATCTTTATTAGCTATTTTCTTTAATCCATCAGGTTGGATGATATAATTATTGTTCAAATGATAATCCAGATAGATTTTTTTATTTTCACTAGGTATTTCACTTTCAATTAAAAGTTCTAATTTCCATGGTTCAACAGGATTAATATTTCCAGCAGGTATTCTGTAAAGACCTGCTTCTGCAAAAAATGGTTTATCTTCTCCATGTAAAAAACCTAAGTTTCTAAATTGACTTTTTTTAATCGGATATCTTTGATTATTTTGTATGACGGCCAATCTTTTAAAGTTTCCACTAGCTATTTCTGGTTCGCCATCTAAGGCATATCTTCCTAAAGTAGTAATTACAATAGACATTTCTTCAGGATCTCTTCCTGCAACAAAAATATCATACCACTTATCACCTAATAAATTTCTTCCAATAGTAGGAGTTACAACTGGTGCAACATATAAATCAATAGCTAAATTTCTATCAGTATCTTTATAACCTTTTTTTACTTCTTTTTGTTTTGCCGCTACAGGTGTATCTCCTTTAAATAAAGCTTTGTATCTATAAATATCAGCAACTCCTGAACGATTTGAGATCTTAGGCTTAGTCACACCTAAGTTTTTTAAATCTTCAAGTTTTAAAGTTAAACGAGAAATAGAGCCATCTGAGACTAAGTCATAAAATTTTTTTTTTTCAAAATTTACTATATCTACTACTGGTTTATCATTTAATCTTAAACCTTTAGATAAAGCTACTATTCTTGCAGCTCTTAGAATAGCTCCATTAAATAAAACAGCACTGACAGTTGCTGAAGAAATTCCATCTATTGACCCTTCACCTTCAGTCCTTAGTAAATTAACTTTGGTAGGAACTCTTATATCTAAATCTTTGTATTGACTAGTAAATTTTGGTAATATTAATTGACCATCTGGTGTGTACATACCTATTATAGGTTCTTGATGATCTAATACTTTAGCTCCAGCTAACTTACCATCAAGTCTTAAACCTACTAGCATATCAAAGGTTAATGATGCATAACCTTTAGAGGATGTTATGTCTTTAGTAACAAATAAGTAACCTACTAATTCTCCTTTACTAAAAACGCTTACTGTTGGAGGGTCTCCCTCTAATCTCCCTAATTTCGTTACTTTTGGGAAAAACTCCTTTGCTACTTCTTTTTTTACCCAACTTGGATCTGAGGCCCCCCATTTACCCTCTCTTAAGCTATTAATATATTTATTTGTAAGACTTTCTTCTTTTACATCAATACTTTCATTTGAACTTAAATTGAAAGGATTCGCAAAAATAACGATTATAATAATTAAAGTTACTAGAATTCTTGTAATCATTAACCCTCCCCAAAGCTAATGTATCTTTAATTTTACTATAACAGACTAATAATGATTTAAAATTATTTATTTTTTAGTTTTATTTAATGAATGGTTAATATATAATAAGACATTAATAACTATAGAAAGGGAGGAGACTATGAGCAGTTGGTTAAGCGATAGAGAACAAATGCTTGTTGAAGGTGCAGAGAAGAACAATTTAGATCTTCCTATACCTACACAAATAGTATCTAATGGTGAGTATTTACCACCTAAGCAATCAAATCTTCAGAAGAAAGTTGAGAAGAGAATGGTTGAATTAGCAGATGAAAATGCTAAATACCTAGGTTTATCCAGAAGACAGTTTTTACAAACATCTTGCGGTATGGCTACAGCATTCTTGGCTATGAATGAAATTTATGGCGGAGGTGTATTTAATGTGAGTAAAGCTGAAGCAAGAGATCCAGAGCTAACTTTAGCTAGAACTAATGAGTTATCAGGACAGTTTATCTTTGATGATCAAACACACTTTTTAAGAGATGACTTTCCTCATGACGCTATTCTTGGTTTAGGTGAATTCGCTGCAGAACACTGGAATCCTAAATTAAAGGAAGAAGGATTATCTTTAACAAGATATAAGTTTGAAAATTATATTGCTGAATTATGGTATAGAAGTGATACCAAAATGGCATTATTATCAGGTGCACCTTTTGACGATCCAACTTGGTGGTTATTAGGAAATGACCAAATAGTAGCAGCTAGAGACATGATCAATGATTTTGCTGGTACTACTAGAATGTTAGGTCATTCAGTTATCACACCTAAGCAAGATGGTTGGATGGATGAAGCTGAAAGAGCAATGGCAGAACTAAAGCCAAACTCTTGGAAGTCTTACACTATTGGTGATCCTTTATCTCCATCAAAATATCCTTGGAGACTAGACGATGAAAAGGTTATGTATCCTTTTTATGAAAAGTCACTAAAAGCAGGTATTAACACTATTTGTATTCACAAAGGTCTTTTACCACCTGATTATGAAACATCTTTTAAAGGTGTTTGGAAATATGCAACAGTGGATGATGTTCCTAAGGCTGCTAAAGACTGGCCTGAGATGAATTTTGTTATCTACCATGCTGCTCTAAGACCATTCTTAGAATTACCAGATCAGGCTTGGAAAGAGTTTGAAGAGAGTGGTGGATACATCAAGTGGGCCTCTGACTTAGCTAGAATTCCTCAAGAGCACGGTGTTTCAAACGTTTACGCTGAATTAGGTTCAACTTTTGCTAACTCTGCAGTAGCACATCCAAGATTCTGTGCAGCTTTCATTGGAACATTAGTAGGTGGAATGGGTGCTGATCATGTAGTATGGGGATCAGATACTGTATGGTATGGCTCGCCACAATGGCAAATTGAAGCTATGAGAAGACTTGAAGTGCCTGAAGATATGCAAAAGAAGTACAAACTTCCTGCATTAGGTGGAGCTAACAGTTTGACTAAGCAAGCAATATTTGGTTTAAATTCAGCAAGAATTTATGGTCTAAGTATGAATGAGGCAACTAACATGCCTGATTTACCAAACTTCTCTGAAGATAAAATTGCCGGTCTTGCTGCTAAATTCCGTGAAGCAGGCGGCGGACCTTCAAATAAAAGGTTTGGATATACTAGAAAGGCTTAATTAGAGCTTTTATTATATTCTAATTTATAAAGCCTCGAATAAGCATATTCGGGGCTTTTTTTTAAGTATTTTTAAGGAGATATTTTGATGAAAAAGCTAATATTAACTGCAGTATTGTTATTCAGTTTCTTAGGAAAATCTTTTGCAGATGGCCATGTTATTAAAGCTGAAAAGTCTATGTTATATTTCGCAGGATTGTATCCTAGTTATATATTATATTTACAAGGTGGAATTCCTGAGGATACTAAAGATAATTGGGTAGACAAGGATTATTGGGCAGTATTAGAAATAGACGAATCAAGTAAAAATCATGGTGGAGAAGCTGTTATTTTTAAACTTAAAAAGTCATCTAGTTATAGTCCTCAGCCTGAATGGTGCGTAACTCAAGGTGGAGAGAAATGGGATGGTAAAGGACCAGCTTGTTTAAAAACCGATGAACCTAAGAGTATGAACCAACTTAGATTTAAAGTGAAAGTTCAATACAAAGATACTAAGGACAACCTACCAAAGAAATATCAAGGTTTAAATTTTGTTCAATATGAAGTTGGATATGATGAGAACGGTGTGTCTTTGAGTAAATTACCTGGTAGACTTCCACCTCCAAATCATGAGTTTGGTCCAGTAAAGTTAACTATATTTAAATAGTAAATTATTATATCTCCCGTCTATTAGACGGGAGTTTTCATATGTTGAGAATTAATATTCCTTATTTATGTAAATTTCTTTTAGGTTTAATTCTATTTATTTGTTTTACAGTAAAAGCTGTGGAGAGTAATGAAGGCCCCACACTCTTAAAAAAATCTAATAAGAAAGAAAAATTAAGGGAAGAGGATTTAGTTACAAAAGAAGTAGATATTAAAGATTTAGTAATTTTAAAATATATAAATTTAGAATTAGTAAAAAGTATTTTTCCTGAAGCTACTAGGTTTGGTGAAGTTGATGAAAAAACTCTTTCGATACCTATTTTTAATGAAAGTGAAGAAATAGGCTTTATATTTGAAACCTTTGATGTAACTAGGGGCTTGGGTTATTCGAGGAGACCATTTAATTTAGCTGTAGGAGTTGACTTTAATGGAGTTTTGAGAGGAGTAAAGCTTCTCAAGCACGTTGAACCAATAGCTATTCTAGGTAGAACTGATCAAGATTTTATTGATTATCTAAAGCAATATAAAGATATAGACCTTAAGTCAGGTATATCACTTACATTAGAATTAACTGGGGCAGATATTGAAGGTGATAATATAGCCATGAGAGAAACTGCTGGTGAAGTTGACAACTTAACACAAATTGATGGTGTTTCAAGAACTACAACATCATCTTTACTATTTATGGACGCAATAATGAGAGGTGCTAGAAAAATTGCAAGGCAGAAATCAATTATTTTAGATAGTAATGATATTGGAAACTTTGTAGATTTGGAGCAATATAAGCCTCAAAAATGGAATGCATTGATTGATGATAAAAGTTTATCTACCTTTAAAATAGATATTGGTTTATTAAATGAGACCTTTAAAAACTCTAATATTGAAGCACCAAGATCTATAAAGTTTAAAAAAGACAATGATCTATTTACTGATTATTTAATAGCAAATGTTTCTCCTGCAGGTATTGGAACAAATATCTTAGGTAGAAGATGGTTTGATCAATATATTTCTGCAGGTCGTAATGTTGACGATCAAGTATATTATATAGCTTTTACAGGGGATATATGGAGAAACCTTGAAGATAGAATTAGTAAAGTTATAGAAAAAGAAAATTTAATATTAAAACAAAATGATAAAGAAATAATAATTACTAAAGATCTATTTAAAGAGTTACCTTTTAATCATGCAAAAGGAGCTCCAATCATTCAAGGACAGGGTCTAATATATTTAAGTGCAAAATATAAAATTAATCCTCAATTACCCGTTGAGCTTATATATAAATTTAATAATAGCCAAAATGAAAAAGTTACTTTTAACTTGTTATACCAACTACCTGAAAAATATTATTTGAAAAGTTTTAATGAAAATAATGTAGATTCCTCTAACGCTAATAATAGCTTCAATATTGTTTGGTCAAATAATATCACGAATATTATTTTACTTTTATTAACAATTTCAATAGCAGCTTTAGCCTTAATCTTCAATAATGTATTAACTAAAAATAGAAATATTTTCTTATATTTTAGAATTTGTTTTTTAACTTGCATATTAGTATGGTTAGGTTGGATAATTGGTGGCCAGTTAAGTGTTATTCATTTAATAAATTTTTTTGAAATAATTGTTAGTTCTAATAATAACTTTTCTGCCTTTTTAGCGGAACCAATGATATTATTAGTAGGTATTTTTACTATAATATCCTTTTTTATATGGGGCAGGGCATTATTTTGTGGATGGTTGTGTCCTTTTGGAGCGTTACAAGAATTATTATCTGTTCTTTCAAAGAAAATTGGAATACGTCAAATATCTTTACCAAATTATTTAGATAAAAATATTAGATATTTAAAATATTTTTTACTAGCAGTTATTATCATAGGTACCATTATAGAATCTAACTTAACTAAGTATCTCTATAATATTGAACCTTTCAAAACAGCAATAACATTAAGATTTATGGCACCAATAAATATTGTAATGTGGGCAGTGTTTTTGTTAATAATTAATTTGTTTATTGAAAGAGCTTACTGTAGATATCTGTGTCCACTAGGTGCAGGCTTGGCGGTTTTAGGAAATGTTAGGATTATGAATTTTTTAAAAAGAAGGCAAGAATGTGGTAATCCATGTAAAGCTTGTAACAAAGTATGTCCTACTGGAGCTATTTTAAATTCAGGAAAAATCAATATGAACGAGTGTTTAGGCTGCTTAGACTGTCAAGTGATGTATAATGATTATACTAAATGCCCGCCACTAGTTGCTATAAGAAAAAAAGCTTAATAATTATTTATGTTAGTTCTTTAAAATAGTTTTTTTCTGAAATAAAAGCTTTTGCATTTAATTTATCGCATAAAACTTTTAGTTTGTTTGTACTCAGTAATAAAGCACTAGTTGCTAGGCAATCAGATAGCCATGCTTTGTTTGAAATAACACTTACTGTATTAAAGTTACCAGTACTTAAACCAGTTTTTGGATTAAAAATATGATTATATTTTTTAGTAGGTTCAAACATAGTTCCACCAGCACTAGAAGTAGCTACGGCTTTATTTGTTAATTTAACAACAGTACTAATACCTTCTGAACTTTGAATTTCAATATTCCATGGTCTTTTACTTTCATAACTACCTGAAGCAAATGTTTCACCAAAATCTACTAGTGTATTTTTAATATTATTTTTATTAATAATTTCAACTACCTTATCAGTTATCCATCCTTGAGCAATCCCATTTAGCGTAATGGATGCGTTATTTTTTAATATTATAGTATTATTTTCTATTACTACATTTTGCCAGTTTATAGATTTTTTTATATCCTTTAAGGCTTTATCGTCGGGAAAATTACTTTTTCTATTTAATACAAAATGACTGTAATAATAATTCCAAAGTGGTTGTACTGTTATATCAAAATTTCCATTTGTTTGCTCTGATAATATTTGAGATTTTTTGACTACTTCTATTAAATAAGGTGAAGGATTTTGTAATTTTTTATTTTTGTTTAGCCTAACAATTTCTGAATCTAGATTTTGTAAATTAAATATATCATCTGCTTGCTTTATAAAACTACTTATTTGGCTATAAATCAAACTATTATTTTTACCTTCATTAGAATGAATTTCTAAACTAACATTATTATTTAAAACAGTACCTGTCCATTTTGATTTTATATACTCATTATTACCAAATAGATTATACATCCCATACGTAGTTGATCCTATAGCTGAAAAAGCTATTATTTTTATTAGTTTTCTTCTATTTATTTTATTAGTAATTAAATCACTCATTTAAACATCTTATAGCTAAATGCAATATATTTCAATTGCTGATCGCTACGGTAGGTTTTTTAGATTTTATAAATCTATTTGGTTTCACTAAAAGCAGATAAATTTAATCTATTATTAAATATTATATATATTGAAATTGGAATAAATAAAAACTGACCAAAAATCGCTTTTTTACCTTCTTCAATATTTAAACTTTCAAAAGGGCCATGAGAAAACAAGTTATCACCCCATGCAAAAATATGAAGATATACTATTATAATTGATATTATTAAGCACAGAAAACCAGTAAATCTAGATATAAAATTAGATAATGAAAAATTAGTGTACCCATAAATAAAAGCAAATATTGCAAAGGTCTCAGTTAGAGCAAGTATCCAAGAAGAGAACAGAGGAAATATACCAAAAAAAGGGATACTTGCTACCATTCCAATCAAACCATCTGCTTCTTGGTTAAGTAGTTTATTTAGCTTGCCGTAGCCATAGTTAAAAAATATAATACCTAAAGATAACTTTAAAGTTATATCTGTTATTAAATAGGTAATATTATGATACCTAAACATAATTTACTTATCTTACAAATTTTTAAAAAAAATACAAAATTTATTTAATTAATTCTTTTTCTTGTAAAAATAATTTAAGCATAGGAGGTACAATCAATAATGTTAATACTGCAGAAAGACTCAAACCTCCAAGAATAACTGATCCCAATCCTTTATAAAGTTCAGAACCCGCTCCTGGAAATAAAACTAAAGGCAACATGCCAAAAACACTTGTTAAAGTTGACATAAATATTGGTCTAATTCTACTATTGGTAGCATCTAAGATAGCATCATTAACACTTAAATTATTATTTTTTATAGTTTGTAAAGTTCTATGTACTAGTAAAATCGCATTATTGACTACAATACCACTTAAAATTACAAACCCCAACATTGTAAGCATATCTAAAGGTTGAAAGGTAGTAAGGTTTAATAATGATAAGCCAATCACCCCTCCAGCAGCTGCAGGTGGAACAGATAACATTATAATAAAAGGATATTTAAAGCTTTCAAATAATATAGTCATTAATAAATAGACAATTATTATTGAGACTAATAAGTTAATGGACATTGCTTTCCAAGTAGTAGTCAATTCATCAGCTGTTCCAGATATATCAAGTTTGATATCAGGCGGAAGGCCTGCATCTTTTAATGGCAGAATTATTTTTTCTTCTACAACCTTAATTGCTTCTTCTAAAGCAATATTATCAGCCGGTTTAATTTGGAGTGTTACAGCTCTTTCTCCTTCTATATGTCTTATTTGAGTTGGCCCAGTTGTATACACGATATTAGATAAAGAGGAAACAGGAATAATTTTTCCACTAGTTGTAACTATTGGAATATTTTCAATTCCTTGAGTTTCACTAATAGAGTTTTCTTCGCCCATTAATGTTAAGTCCATCCTTTTTGAATCAACTGTAATTTCATCAATTCTAATACCTGAATTGAAAGCGTCAATGCCTGCAGATAACTCGGATGCAGTAACATTATTATCAGCTAACTTTATTCTACTGGGAACTATTTGAATTTCTGGTGCTCCTAAAATTAATCCTGGTTTAGGTCTCATTTGATTTCCAGCCGAGCGAGGAAATTCTTTCATAACTAAGCCAGCTGCTTTTTGTGCTGTAGCTGTTATTGTATTTAAATCAGGACCTATGATATCTAAATCAATTGACCTTCCGCCTCCATAACCTCTAACAAATAAACCTGGTTGAGAAAAAAAACCGTAGGTTGCAGGTTCTCCATAAAGAGATTTTGTCATGACTGGTATAAGTTCTTTTACTCTAGTTTCTTCTATAGCACTAGCACCAAATAATGTTCTACCTCCAGCAATGGCAACGAAAAAGAAATTTTTAATTTTTGGAGGTTGTCCTTTAACAGACTCCTCTCCACTTTCAATTGACCATAAATATTTTACTTTATCCTCAACTGATACTGCAATATTAGTAAGTGTGTCTAAATTATAGCCAGGAGGTGGCATCATGACTCCAAATATTAGATTTCTGTTACCTTCAGGTAAATACTCTAGTTTTGGCAATAGTAAATATGAAATACTTAATGTAAATAAAACCAAAGAACTTACTAGATATAAAGAATACTTTTTTGATTTTAATATAAAATTAACATAATTAATTATTTTTGATGAAACATATTTACCAAAACTATCTAGTATAGGTAATTTGAATTTTTCTCCATTTCTATCTCTTGATAGTATCCAGCTTGTTAATGCTGGTAAAATAGTTACTGATACTATAAGACTCATCAACACTGCTACAGATATAGCAACAGCAATATCTTGCAATAATTGCCCTGCTTCTAATTGCATTATTAAAATAGGAACAAATACCAAAACTGTTGTTAAAGCTGACACCATTACAGCTTGCCAAACTTGACTGGTACCTTTAAGAGCAGCAGATTTAATATTTTCACCTTTTTCTTTCAATCTAAAAATATTTTCTAATACAACAATTGCTGCATCTACTACCATACCAACTGCAAAAGCAATACCAGCTAATGATATCACATTAATTGTTTTACCTAATAATGACATGGCTACAAATGCAGCCACAACAGATATTGGAATAGATACTGCTATCACTATTGTAGATTGCCATGACCTTAGAAATATTAATAAAATAATTATGGCTAGTATACCGCCTATCCATATATTTTGTTGAACTAAATCTACTGCGGAATCAATGTATATAGTTTCATCATAAACTTGTTCTATTTTTAAGCCTAATTCAGGTAAAACATTATTATTAAGATCATCTAAAGTTTTTCTTACACCATTCATAACATCTATTACATTTGCCCCACTTTGTCTTATTGCATTAATTGCAATGGATTGGTTTCCTAAATATCTAATGATGGCCCTAGGTTCTTTATAAGTAAATTCTACATTTGCTATATCATTAACAGTAACTCTTCCAAATCGACCATTTAAATCTTGTTCACTAATTAAAACAATTTCTGCAACTTGTTTTTCAGATTGAATTTCACCTTCAGCTCTTACTATATATTCTCTTTTTCCTTCTTTAACATCGCCAGCTGAAATAGAACTATTGGCTTGTCTAATAATATTTATAATTTTAGGAACTGTTAAACCATAATAAGCCATTTTTTCGGGATTAATAGTAATCCTTAACTCAGTTTCACTACTTCCATAAGCATTGGTTCTTGCTACACCAGGAACTCTCTCAATCCTATCTTGTATAATATCTTCAACAATGTCTCCATATGCTGCAATATTGGTATCATTGCCTGGTGTTTTAGTTAAAATAAACCAAGCGATAGCATTATCATCTAAACCTGAGGTGTCAAGAGTTGGTTCACCAGCATCATCAGGATAGTCGTCTATTTGGTTTAATCTATTAGAGACTAGCATTAAGGCTCTGTCCATATCCATTGTTAAATCAAATTCTAATTCAATAACTGCTCTACCTTCTCTTGTTGAAGCAGTAATTTTTTTTACACCTTCTAAACCTTGCAATGACTCTTCTTGTCTGTTTACTATTTCTCTCTCCATTTCATATGGAGATGCACCAAACCAATAGGTGGTTACACTTATTACAGGCTTATTTACATCTGGAGCTATTTGGATAGGAATTCTATCAAGGGCTACTATACCTAAAATAATAGTCATAATTATTACAGAAACTATAGCAATTGGTCTTTCTAAAGATGCTTTAATTATATTCACTTAAATTTCTCTATTCATTTAATACTTACACTTTGCCCAGGTCTTAATCTTTCATTACCTTTTATCACAGTAATATCATTCTCTTTAATACCACTTAAGACAATAAACCTGTTTCCAACTGCTTCACCTAGTTTAAGTGGTCTAATCTCAACTTTTTCTTCCTTTACAATATACGCTAATGACAATCCCTCTCTTTTTAAAATTGCATCTTTATGTATAGTTAAAAAACTTTCGTTAGATAATATAGGGATTAAAATATTCACGTTTTCATCTATAATTAGATTTCTCTTTAATTTATTTTTTTTATTATCAAAATCTAAAAATAGCTTAACTGTTCTTGTTTTTACATTTTCCTTTTTTCCAACAGCCCTAACTATTCCACTTAGTTCTAAACCATCGGTGGTAAAAAATTTAATATTTTTACCAATAGATAAATTAAAAGTTCTAAATGAGGGAACTTCCGCAACAACTTCTAGTTGATCTTTACTAATTAATTGAAACATTTTATTGCCAGCTGATACAAACTCCCCTATTTCGATGTATTTTTCCTCAATAACACCGTTATATAAAGCTTTGGTATTAGATTTATTTAAGTTTAATGTAGCAATTTTTTTGAGGTTTTGGCTCACATTTAGTTCTGAAGATGCTACTTGTTCCTTAGATTTAAGAATATCATTTAAAGTTTTAAGTTTATCATATTTTGACTGATTGAAAGCCGAGCTATTTCTTAAGGCTAGCATTCTGTCAAGATCAAGCTTATTATTAAACGTTTCGAGTTTTGCTATTTCATAATTAGATAATGCTTTTATTTCATTGGATATAGCAATATCAAGAAGGTATTTATAATTTTTATTATCTATTTTTGCTAATAGTTGTCCTTTTTTTACAAAATCTCCTTCTTCTACATATACATTATCAATTTTTCCTGCTACCGGAGCCATAATATTTGTTATTTTTTTAGATCTTAAACTTCCTATTATTGGTATTTCTTGATTTGGTTTTTCTAGTTTTACTTTATCAACTTCTACTAAGCTTACTTGTTGAGCAGATATAAATTTAACTGAAAATAAAAATATAAAAAAATGTGTATAAAAATATTTCATATCAATTAAGTTATATTAATTTCTTTTATTTTACCAACTGGTTTATTAATAGTTTTACTAGTCTTTCCTATGCCCGGATTAAATATATTACAAGGGTCAAGTTTTTTATAAAATTTTCTCAGGTTATCATCAGCTTCATATACGTGCCCTACATTGTGTTCAGCAGGATACTTTGCACCTATTTCATCGAACCATTTTAAAACTTTATCTTTAACTATATTATTATTTATACCTTTTTTAATTACATACTCTCTATGAAATACCAAGCAAAAAAAATGTCCTACTGTTAAAGTTTTAAGTACATCCTTTTTTGCATCAAGTGCAATATCATGAAACCAGTTATCATCATTTCTTTTCAAAGCAACATCAAAAGGTAACAAATCAGGATTTGCATTTCTTGAAATATTAGCACATCTTGCAGTAGCTCCAGCAAATACAAATCTATTTAACGTTAATTTTTTACTCTCTTTAGTACTGCATATTAATAAGTTATTTTTGTTATTTTCATTGAAAATATTTTTTGAAACTTTTAAAACTTCATCAAAAATTTTTTGATCACACTTTAATATCAAATGATGTTTAAATTTTTTATTTAGTTCATCAAATACTTTTGGCATTTGGTTTGGAAGAATTGAAACAAATGCATTTAAAATTAAATCTAAGGTTTTATTAGAGAAGAATTTAGATTTTTTAAAAAAGCTTTCTAACTTGGATTTAGTTTTATAAAAAAATGGCATACAAGAGGTTCCTAAATAATAAATCAAATAAAAAGCATCTTTTCCATATTTTTTCGAAACACTATAGGCATCATTATGCATATACTCTGCATAAATTGGAAGTTCTTCTATTTCATTAATTATTTTTTTTCTTAGTCTTGTTAAATCTTCTGCGCTATTCGTGCTGTAATAAAAAGTTTTTTCTTCATTTTCCTTTTCAAAGGTATCAAGTCTAACAGCAAATACTGCTAATTTACCAGAGCATCCAGATGCATCATAAAGTCGCCTTTTATCTGCATTATATCTTGCAGGTGTATCAGCATTAGTATCTTTTATAATATTTTTATAATCAGTTGAAGAAGCTTTAAAATTTGAATTCTTTATATTACCTTCATTAAAATTATTGTTGTCTAAGTTTTTTAAAATTTCTTCAGGAGACTTGCCAAGTTCTATACCTAATTTATTATGAAGCTCTATTTTTCCTTCACTATTAACAGAAGCGAAAAGAGATAGTTCTGTGTAAGCGGGCCCTCTCTTAATTAATGCGCCTCCAGAATTGTTGCAAACACCTCCTACTACTGATGCGCCTATACATGAGGAACCAATTTCAGAATGAGGAGCTCTATTGTAGGGTTTAACTTTTTTTTCTAGGTCGTATAAAGTAGATCCTGGAAACGCTAATACTTGATTGCCTTTCTTAATAGGAATAATAGTCTTTAATTTTGTAGTATTTATGATCACTAAACCTCGATCATATTTTCCGTTAGGAGTGCTGCCACCTGTTAGACTTGTGTTAGCAGCCTGCATTAAAATATATTTATTATTCTCAACACAAAGTTTTAATACAGCCCACATGTTTGATAGTGAGTCAGGTAAAACTACAAACTCACATTCTCCGGGTTTTGTTCTCCATCCTGATGTATAAGGTGTTTTTTCCTTTTCATTTATTAAAAAATTTTTTTTACCAACTATGTCAATTACTTTGTTATGTAAATTAGAAATCATATTTATATTAATGGATGCTTTTAAAAATATTATTTTATGTTATTTTCATATATATGCAAAACATTTGTCTAATAATAGGAGCAGGCGCTGGAGTAGGAGGTAATGTAGCTAAAGTGTTTGCTAACGACGGTTACCATGTCTATTTAACTAGAAGGTCTGATGAAAGTGGTTTAAAAAAACTGATTGATACAATTAATGCTTCTGGAGGAAAAGCATCTGGTAAGCTTATGAATGCAATTAAAGATAACACTATTGAAGATTTAATTCATGAAGTAGAGAAGGACTTAGGCCCTATTAGTGTAGTAGTTTATAATCTAGGAGCACAAATAGGAAATAAAAAATTAGAAGATTTAACATTAAAACAATTTGATTTAGGTTTAAAAATGGGGACGGTAGGTATTTTTAGATTATCTAAAATTTTATTTCCCTATATGGTAAAAAGAGGGGGAGGGACTCTGATAGCCACTTCATCAACTGCTTCTGTAAGAGGTAATAGGGGCCAACATTCTCATGCTGCAGCAATGGGGGCTAGAAGAATGTTATGTCAAACTTTAAACGATGAATTTTCGATCAAAGGAATTCATATAGTACATGCGATTATTGACGGTGCTGTTGATGCCCCTGATACCTTAGGTAAAATGCTTGGTCCAGAAGCTTATGAGAAATTAAGAAAAGAAGTAGGATTAGAAAAAGATGGCCTTATTTTGCCAGAAAAAATAGCTGAGAGCTATTTATACTTAACTAAACAACACAGATCAGCCTGGACACATGAAATAGATTTTAGAGCATTCTCTGATCAGCCTTGGTGGAATACGGCAACAGATAATTATAATTTTTAATCATCCGAGTGTTTTTAAATATTCTAGTGTAAGCTTTTCATAAATTTTTTGCCCTAAACTAAAAAATTCTTTTTCTTGTTGAGAAACTTCTCTAAAAAATTTAGCTGGGTTACCTGCGTATATTTTACCTTCAGGGACAACAGTATTTGTTTTTACATATGAATTAGCACCTACAAAGGCATTTTTTTCTACTATACAATTTTCTTCTAAAATAGACCCCATTCCGATTACTGCATCATTATATATTTTACATTTACCATCAATTATAACATTATGTCCAATTGTTACTCTATCGCCTATGTCTATATCTTTTCCCTTTGTATTAAAAATTGAGTTATCTTGAATATTTGAGCCTGATCCTAAATAGACAGAGCCTTTATTGTCTGGACTTTGAAGTACTGTCGAGAACCATATACTTGAACCAGGTTTTGTAAAAATTTTACAACCTATTAATGCATCTGGAGCAATAAAGGTATTATCTACGTCTAATTCAATTGATTGAAAATTTTGATTTATTTTTTTTAAATATTTATTAAACCTTAAATTAGTTTTACTTTTTAAATTATTGAATTTATAATAGTAATTAGTATCAATATTCCTTATTAGTTTTGCTGGTGATCCTGATATAAGTGAAAATCTATCAAACTTTTTACCTGGAGGAATTAAAGTGTCTGGAAGTATCACAGAATAATCTCCAATAGTACTTCCATCCATCACGACAGAATTTTCTCCTACTTTTACATTATTTCCTATTAAGCAAGCATGTATAATAGAATATTGCTCAATTATACAGTTATTGCCAATTTTAGTACCTAATAAATCAGAAGCTACATGAACTGTAGATCTTTTTTCAAATAGGCAATTTTCTCCAATCTCAATTTTTTCACCGTCTCCCCTGATTATTACATTATCAGAAATTTTTGTATTTTTTTTAATATTAGAATTGCCAATAATTTTTGCTGATGATGAAATACTCACATTTTTAGCAATAGTAGGAAAGTACTTTAGAAATTTTATTCTAGGGTGTATATTATTTTTTTTTTCTAACATTTTACGTTTATGTTTAATAAAATAATTAAAGCAAAAAAATTAATTAATCAATATATCATTAATACTCCTAGTGATTTATCTCAAGCCTTATCTGAATTAACAGGAAGATCTATTTTTGTTAAATATGAAAATAAACAACACACAGGCTCTTTTAAATTCAGAGGTTCTCTAAATAAGCTTTTATCATTAACTGAGATACAAAAAAAAAAAGGTGTAATAGCTATGTCAGCTGGGAATCATGCCCAGGGTATTTCACTAGGCTGTAAATATTTAGGTATTAAAGCTACCATTGTAATGCCAAACAATACTCCTTTTGAGAAGATAAGAAAAAATATAGGCTACGGAGCTAATGTAATTATACATGGTAATAATGTTTTAGAGTCTGAAAAGCATGTAAATAAGTTAGTTGAAAAATATGATTTCGTAAAAATCCATCCATTTAATGATTATGACGTGATATATGGACAAGGCACATTGATGTTAGAATTTTTACAGAAGCATCCTAATCTTAAAAAAATTTATATACCAGTTGGAGGAGGGGGCTTAATTTCTGGTTGCGCAATAGTAGCTAAAAATTTAAACAAAGATATAAAAATAATCGGAGTGGAAACTGAAAACTTTCCTTCTTTATATAACAGTTTTTATAAAACTAAAAAGTCATTTGAAAAAAGTACTATAGCTGAGGGAGTAGCTGTTAATAAAATAGGGAAGAAAAATTTAAAAATTATCAAAGAACTAGTTGATGAGACTGTATTAGTTAAAGAGAGTTCTATTGAGCAAGCTATCTCGATGTTTTTACTAAATGATAAAACTTTAGTAGAAGGTGCAGGTGCTCTGGGTTTAGCTGCTATATTAGAAAGTATAGATAGAAAAAAAAGCGAAGATATAGGAGTTATTGCTTGCGGAGGTAATTTAGACTCAAGGGTTCTCTCATCATTATTAATGAGAGAATTGGCAAGAAAAAAACAGGTTTTAACTCTTTCTATAGATATGGAGGATAAGCCAGGTCAGCTTAGTGAAATATCTAAATTATGTTCAATTGAAAAAATAAATATATTAGCAGTCGAGCATAGCAGGTTTACTTTAGATCTTTCTGTCAGAGCTGCAAGATTGAATATAACTTTAGAGACGCAAGATAAAAAACATGCAAATAAAATTATTAATTTAATTAAAAAATTAGGATTTAAAGTTAGAGAAAAAATTGAAAACTAGGGTCTATATCCAAATGAACTTGATCCAGTTTTAAGTTTTTTGTAAGCAAGCTTTATCCATATACAAGATTCTTTTCTAGTGTCTCTAGGATCTATTACATTTTCTAATAAAAATTTTTCTGCAGTTCTGAATGGAGAAGTTAATGAATTTAGTTTGACGTGCTTGTCTTTGATAAATTTTTCAGGATCTTTTGATTGACTAATTTCTGATTTATAAGCTGCCTCAATACCACCTTCAAATGGCAACGATCCTGTGTCAGCAGAAGGCCAAGCAAACCTAAATTTAAAATTCATATGATTAGTATGTGCAGCCCCAGCTACTCCAAAAACTTTTCTTAATATAATTGAACACATAGGGTTTTTAAATTGATATATTGCAGCTAAAGCTTTAGCTCCATATTTTATTGTTCCGTCTTTTTCAGCATTTTTTCCAATTATAAAACCAGGGTTATCAATAAAGTTTAATACTGGAAAGTGAAATACTTGGGCTAGGTCCATGATTTTAATAATTTTTTTGCATGAATTAGTTGTCCAGCCACCTCCATATACTTGAGGATTATTAGCTAAAACTATAATAGGATAACCATCTAGTCTTGCTAACCCAGTAATTACAGATAATCCATATTTTTTACCCAATTCAAAAAAAGAATATTTATCTACTACACTTTCTATAATAGGAAGCATGTCATAGCTTTCTCTTTTATTTTTAGGAATAATACTTAACAAAAAGTCATCTTTTCTCAAAGGGTCGTCTTTAGTTACTTCTTTTTTAGGAAGATAATTGATTGAACTTGGCATAAATGACAAAAACTTTTTTGCCATTTCCATTGCTTCTGCTTCATTTTCAGCAACATCATCTATAACTCCATTACTACCATGTACCTCACTGCCCCCTAATTCTTCTTTTGTAATTTGTTCACCTATCTTTTCTACTAAGGGAGGACCAGCAACAAAGATTTGGCTAAGCTTTCTAACCATTATAGAATAATGGCTACTTACAAGTCTTGCTGCGCCTAATCCAGCAACAGGGCCAAGCGCTAGTGATATAACTGGTATTTTAGATAGATTTTCTATAACTTTATCCCAGCCTGGATTAAAAGGAACATAGGTAAATCCTTGCTTTTCTAAAGATTTAACTGATCCTCCTCCGCCTGTACCTTCAATAAACCTTACTAAAGGAATTTCATATTCATTAGCTAATTTTTCAGCAGCTACCATTTTCTCCCAAATTGAAGCATCTGCAGCGCCACCTCTAACAGTAAAATCATCTCCATAAAAAGCAATTGACTGCTGATTTACTAATCCATGTCCTATTATTGAATTAGCAGGCAAAAAGTTTTCTAATTCGCCTGTTTCTTTATAACTAGATTGCCCACTAAGTATTCCGAATTCTTGAAAACTATCTTTGTCAAAAAATAGATTTATTCTTTCTCTTATAGTATTTCTATTAGCTTTATGCTGTCTTTCTACTTTTTCTTTACCTCCTAACTCTTGGGCTAGTTTTTTTCTTTTGTTAAGCTCATCTATTTCTTTTTGCCAGGACATAAATTATTTTTTTATCTTTTAATTTCTTAAATTGTAGCCTTTTTTAAATATTAATAAAGTAATCACTATTAAAATTAACAAAATAAGTAAAATTGTAATAATACTAGTCCATATACTTACATCTGAAATTTCATAAAAACTATATTTAAAACCACTTACCAAATACAAAACTGGATTAAGTAAAGAAATTTTTTGCCAAATTTCTGGTAACATGTTTATAGAGTAAAAACTACCTCCTAAGAATACAAGCGGGGTTATAACAATTAAAGGTATTAGTGACAATTTTTCAAAATTATCTGCCCAAAGACCTATAACAAAACCAAATAAACTAAAAGTTATAGCTGTCATTAATAAGAAAAATACCATCAAAAAAGGATGTAATATATTAAGGTCAATAAAAAATGAAGCAGTTGCGATAATTAATAGGCCTAATATAATAGATTTCGTAGCAGTGGCACCTACGAAACCAATAATCATCTCTACACCACTAATAGGAGCAGCTTGTAATTCAAAAATAGTACCATTAAATTTAGGAAAATAGGTACTAAATGAACCGTTAGATACACTTTGTGTTAATAAGTTTAACATAAGTAAACCTGGAACTATAAACATTCCATAAGTAACACCATCAATTTCTTTTATTCTTGAGCCAATAGCAGAGCCAAATATTATAAAATATAATGAAGTACTTAGAATGGGAGATATTATACTTTGAAGAATAGTTCTTCTAGTTCTGTTCATTTCATGAAAATAAATTGCTTTAACTGCCAATAAATTAATCATTTTTTTTCTTTTTTAATAAAATCCACGAAAATACTTTCTAAAGATCTTTTTTCTATATTAAAATCTAAATAATCCATTTTACTTTTTTTTATACTTAATAAGATATCACTAACTTCATTTTTTTCTTTGCTTAAAAAAAATTCAATACAACTTTTATTTTTACTAATTTTGTACGAATACTTATTTAGAACAGCTGGAACTTTTTTAAAGCTATTATCCAAAGTAAATACCAGTTTATTATTCCCTAATTTATTCAATAATACGTTTTTGTCTTCAACTAAAATGATTTCACCATTATTAATAAAAGCCACTCTATCTGCTATTTCTTCAGCTTCTTCTATATAATGTGTAGTTAGTATAATTGTAACTCCTTCTTTTTTTAGTGTATAAATTATATCCCACATCTCTTTCCTTAATTCAATGTCTACACCTGCTGAAGGTTCATCTAAAAATAATATTCTTGGATTATGCGAAAGTGCCTTTGCAATTAATACTCTTCTCTTCATTCCTCCTGATAATTGCATTAATAAATTGTTTTTTTTATCATCTAGATTTAGTTTTTTAAGTAAATTTAAGATGTAATTATTATCTTTCTTTTTACCCCACAATCCCCTTGAATAGTTTACGTTATCAAAAACCGTTTCAAATGCTTCAAGATGAAGTTCTTGGGGTACCAAACCTATTAGAGATTTTATTTTTTTTCTATTTTTAGTAAGGTCTATGCCATCTATAAATATATCTCCTTTTGAGTGATAGGTAATACCACATAACACATTTATTAAAGTTGATTTTCCAGCTCCATTTGGACCCAAAAGTGCAAAAATTTCTCCCTCTTGAATATTTAAATCAACATTTTTTAAAGCCGCAAACTTATTTTTATAAATTTTACTTACTTTTTTTATTTGAATAAAATTTTTCTTCATACACTAATCAATATAATACTTATTCAAAACTATTCTTAATTTTCTCTTTTATCTCTGTAATCTAAAAGCTTTTCTTCCACATTAGGATCATAAGAGGTAATACCAGTTTCAGGTGCTTCTTTTGGAGGTAATGGTTTTGCTGGTGCGGTATAAATAATAGTTTTTCTCTCTTCGGCATTAGTTGGATAAAAAGGGTTAGCTATCTTTACTTCTTCTCCATTCTCTCTTCCTTTTTCCAACATTTCATCATATTCTTGAGCTTGAGATGCGTTCCAGGGAAATTTATAGAGTCTTGGCTCAATTATATCATCTAGTTGTACTAACAAATATATTGCTTCTCCTTCAACCCAATTAACATGTAGTAGTGTTAGTTCATTAGCATACTTATTCAGTAATTCTAAATTTTTTGGCTTAGGTCTGCTTAATATTTCTAATAAGGTTGCATAGCTAATAAAATAAGCAAAAATACCAATTGTTATAGATAAAACTTTATACCTTACTTTTTTTCTGGACCATATTGATAGTGCAATAATAAAAGATATTAATATTGTCAAAAGGCTAAAAAACCAATTAAGTATGTCCATTATAATCCTCCTATTAAACTTTTTCTTAAACTATTAACTGAGCCTGAAACTAGTTTAAAATTATTATCAAGTTTAAATCTTAAAACTGTTTTTTCTTTTCCTTCTTTAGTTAAATAAATTCTTTTTTCTAATATTTGTTTTCTGTAGTCTCTATCAGGTGTAACTAAACTAGCTGAGACTGTAGCCTGTACTTTCGATCTTTTTGCATCATGTTTAAATAAGTGAACATTGGCTTGATATTCTCCAGGTGTTATTCCTCTTGTAAAACTTATTTCATAATTTAGAGGAGTGTAGTCTCCTGTTAATCCTCTATCATCTCGAAGTAAATTAAAAACCATTCCTGATGGTTTGGAGTATCCTACGGGTCCATCGTTTGGTCCTTTTACCCATAAATCTAAGTCAGCATCGATATCGTTTGGCCAAAATAATTCAATAATTACACTGCCAACAGGTTCTTTAATGGTTTCTTGTTTAGTTTTCAGGTTTAGCCAAGGTAAAAGTAACAAAACTATAGCTACAAAACCACTTAAAGCTAACAAGGTTACGTCTCTAAATACGGTATTAGATTGGTCGTCATCTATAGATTTTAATTCATTAAAAGAATCTTGCATTTATTTTTTTTCTCCTAGATCTATAATTTTAGATAACAGGTTATTAGCGCCTGTTGACATAATTTGATAGCAAATATTTAACCATACACTACAGATTGACCCTACCAAAGTAGTATATAAAGCAACTGACATACCTTGAATTAGAGTTGATACCATTTTGCTTACTTCCTCAGGGTTACTAGAAACACTTCCATCAACTCCGGATAGGGCGATAATAAATCCAATAACAGTGCCAATTAATCCTAATATTACCAAAGTGTTGGCCATAAACTTTATGTAATTAATTTTAGAGCTAAGTTTAATTCTTAGTGAAGCAGCTAAATTATTTCTTGAGCTTGCATCAAGTTTTTTCGAGCTTTGCAAAAACTCTTTTGCCAGAGAATGATTAGGTAAAATTTTAAAAAATGTGTAATTTAGTTCTCTGCTAAGCCAAAAAGTTCTATATGCCGCCAATACAAAACCTACAGCAAACAATGTTAATATTACTATGACCATATTGGTTATATCAGCTTTTATTGCTTTAGTGACATAGCCCTGAGTTATTAAGACAAACAAAAAAATCAAACCTACTAAATTTATCAGAGAGTATCTTAATATTAATAGATATTTGTATTGCATTATTATTCCTTTATTTTAATTATTTGAAAGTTCGTCATTGTTTATTAAATCAACAGAATCCTTATTACCTGATCTAAGCATCACATATTTATTATTTATAGAGTTTTTATTTAGTTTTCCCTTCTTGTCCAGTTCAAATTGAAAAACAGTAATTTCCTTTCCTATTTCTTCGAGCTTTTTTGAAGTTCTGAGAATCTGCTTTCTTTTATTAGAATCAGGGTCAACAACTGAAACTAATAATTCTGCAATTATAGGTTGAAAAGGAGCTTTATCTTCTCTATAAAGGTGCACATTTGCAATGTAAACTCCATCACTAATTCCTCTAGAATATGAAACCTCATAATTAACAGGAGAATTATCTTTATAAATACCTAAATCATCCCTAAGTAGGTTGAAAAATAATCCACCTTTATTTGAATAACCTACCGGTATGTCATCAGGAGCTTGCACCCATAAGTCTATATCCACATCTCTTTTATCATCCCAAAAGAGCTCTACTATAACATTACCTGGAGGAGTAGAAGATGATTCTTCCTCTGTGGGAGGGTTAACAAAAGGTATTAAAAGAATCACCATTGAAATAAAGCCTGTTAACGCTAATAGTATTACATCTCGAAATACAACGTCATTTTCGTTTGATAAGCCATTATTTTCCAAAATTTTCTCCCATTATTAAAGCATATAGTACAAGTATTTTTTTATAGCACAAACATTAAAATTGATAATTAGTATTATTTTTTATACTGTTTGGTCTATTATAGACTTGACCTATTGTTTAAACCTATTAATATTATTATTATTATTAATAACTAAAGGGAGGTTTAATGATAAAGTATATAATTACTACTATTTTTGCTTTAGTATTTTCATTCAACACATTCGCTAATACTAGCTGGGATGATATATTAAATGCAAAAAAAGCACCTCAAAATTGGTTGACTCATCATGGTTCACTTGATGGTCATAGATTTTCGGGGTTAGATGATATAAATAAAAAGAACGTCAAAAAGCTCAAAGTTGCATGGACTGCAATGATTGGTGGAATTGAAGGCGGTGGAATATGGGATCACGCTGGATTAGAAGGCACACCAATTGTTGAAGATGGTTTTATGTATGTTACAGATGGTTGGGGATCAGTTTATAAGTTTGATGCCACTAAAAATGGAAAATTAGTTTGGAAAATGAATCCAGATACTGATCATGATTTTCCTGGTGCTGTAACTTGTTGTGGAATTAATAATAGAGGTGTAGCTCTTATAGATAACAAAGTAGTTTCACACACTCTTGATGGAAGATTAATTGTTACAAATAAAGACTCAGGTGAAATTGAGCAAGAAGTACAATTAGCTGATGCAAGTATTGCTGAAGTTATAACTGCTGCTCCATTAGTTGTAAAAAACTCTGCTATTACCGGAGTAGCGGGAGCTGAGTATGGAATTAGAGGATGGTTACATTCTACTAATTTAGCTGACGGTTCTAAGAATTGGAGAACCTACACTATTCCTGCACCAGATGAGCCTGGAGGAGATACATGGAAACAAGGTCCTGAAGCACATAGTAAGGATGCTTGGATGCACGGTGGTGGATCAACTTGGGTTGTAGGTTCCTACGATCCTGACTTAGATGTTATTTATTGGGGTGTTGGTAACCCTGGTCCTGACTGGGATAATGAATATCGTCCAGGTGATAATCTTTACAGTAATAGTGTCTTAGCTTTAGATGCAGATTCTGGAAAAATAAAATGGTATTTCCAATATACGCCAAACGATCCTTATGATTTTGATGGAGTAAATGAGCAAACATTAGTAGATGCAAAAATTTTTGGAAAGAAAACCAAAGCTGTTTTGCATGCGGATAGAAATGGTTTTGCTTATGCTCTTGACAGAGAATCAGGAAAGTTTTTATGGGGAACACCTTTTGTTAAAAAACTTGACTGGACAGCTGGCTTAGATAAGTATACAGGAAGACCTTTAGATTATGATCCTAACAAGGATGTTCAAAGATATGTTCCTTCTTCAAGTGCATTTAGAGCGCAGCCAGAAGCAACATCATGTCCAGGTAACATGGGAGGAAAGAACTGGCCTCCAACCGCATACGATCCGGACAGAAATATGTACTACATTCCGGTTATTGAGAGCTGTGCTATGCACGTGAATGTTCCTCAAGAAAAAGAATGGGTTGCTAGAGAATTCTGGTTAGGTGGCGGGCCTAAAATGGGACCACAAATAACTGGTAGTGTTACAGCTATGGATGTAAACTCTGGTAAAGTTGTTGCTAAGTATGATATGGATTATCCTCAATTAGGTGGCTTAGTAGCTACTAAAGGTGGTTTGGTTTTCTCATCTCATCCTGATGGAACAATTGTAGCATTAGATTCTGATAACCTAAAAGAGTTATGGGCATTTGAAACTAATACAGGAGTTAATGCTCCTCCAATTACCTTTGAAGCAGGTGGTAAGCAATACGTTGCTATTCTTGCAGGATTAGGTGGAGCTTGGCCTAAATGGTTTGTAGGTTCAACCCCAGGTTTAGAAAAAGTTCAGCCTGGTCAAACTCTTTATGTGTTTGGTCTATAAACAATAAAATTAATGGAGCCTCTTTAAGAAAGAGGTTCCATTTTTTTTGATGATAAAAATATTTTCAATACTGTATAGTTTACTTTTATTTTTCATTTCTTTTAATTCTGCTTATGCTGAAGATCTTAGAGACTTCAAAGTCGGTTCAAGCATTACGGAAATTCCTGAAAGAGGTTATGTAAATTTAAAATGTGAAGATAAAACAGAAATTTTAAAATGGAAAAATTTTAAAAATTGTAAAAAAAATTCTAACGATTTTCATATCATATCATTTGAATATGATGAGAGATTTGCAGTGACTGAAGAATTTGAAGGAACACAAGTTTCAGGTCATCCAGTATTGATAAATGTTGCAGTAGATGAAAGCGGTATATTGCAAGAAATTAATATTAATACAGATCCAAAAGCACCATTTTATTTTAGAAAGCAATCTCATTTATTATGGCTTAGAGTGTATTCTAAATATGGCTCACAAGGATGGGAATGTTCAAATAGAACGCCTGAAAAAAATCATATTAAGATAGGAAAAAAATACGTTAATAACACATGCCTAAAGCAGGTAAAAAATAAATTAATAACTATTCAGTCTCAGTTTTACTTTGTTGGAGATAAATCTAATAGAGACAACTTAGTAAGTAAATCCTTTTTGCAAATTAAATTAAATAACAAAGTATAAACATGAAAATAAATATAATATTAAAAGTCCTATTCTTAGTTCTAATGTACAATAATGCTTATTCTCAACCACCAAAATTTGACTACGGGCTTTCTACTTATAAAAAAGGTAATTGTATGGGATGTCATAAATGGCATGGTGATGGTGGCCCAGGATATGGAGGAGCAGCTTTATCTTTAAGAGAGACAGGTCTTGATAAAGAACAATTAATTACTATAATAGAGTGCGGTAGACCTGGCACAAATATGCCTTTTTTTGATAAAAAAGCTTATGTTGATGATAGATGTTTTGGTATGAAGTTTTCTGATTTTGAAGGTGATGATAAAAATAGACCACTACAAGCTAAAAGTTTTTTAAATAAGAGACAAATTGAAGCAGTCGTAGATTTTATTATTAATGACTTACAAGGACAAAAAGTTTCAAAGGATTATTGTCTTAAATTCTTTGGTAAACCAACAAGGTCATGTGAAGGACTATAATCAAACTTCAAGAATAAATGTTTCTCCACAACTTTTTCTTTTAACCAATATTTTATACAAATGCAAATCTAATTCTTTAAGTCCGCCATATATATATAAACCTATATGTTCTAATGTAGGATTTTCTAGTCCATTAATTTCATTTAAGTATTTATGATCTAAATCTTTTTTAATTATATTTATTTTTTCTTGAAAAATACTAAAATCTAATATTAAACCTTTTTTAGAGACTTGGTCGTCATTATCTATTATAAATATTTCAACAAAATAAGAGTGGCCATGAATATTTTTATTTTCCTCATTTTCAGTATTAATAAGCTTATGAGCAGCTTCAAAGTAAAAACTTTTTGATATAATTTTTTTCATTATTTAATTTTTAAAAATTTATGAGATTGTACACTTAATTTCCATTTAGGGTTTTTTAAAACATAGTTTATGCTTTTTTTAGTGTTTAAAACAACATCTTTGTTTTCTAAAGGCTGTATGTAAAAATGTTGAAAATTTAATTTTTCATATTCTGAAAGAATTATATTTTTCTGAGGATATACTACTTTCATTTCATTACCTTTTTTAACTATTAGCTTGCTTTTAATCTTTGGACTAACACATACCCAATCTATCTCTTTAGGTAAAGGAAGTGTTCCATTTGTTTCAACAGCTACTTTAAACCCGTAGCTTTTAATTTTTTTTATTAGATTACTATCTAATTGTAAAATTGGTTCTCCTCCAGTAAAAACTACAAACTTATTTTTTTTTCTTTTAGGCCATAATGAATTAATTATTTTTACAAGATCACCTAATTTATATTTACCGCCATTAATTCCATCTACCCCATTGAAATCTGTATCACAAAATGAACAAACGGCTTTTTTTCTATCTCTTTCTATACCATTCCAGAGGTTACATCCCGAAAACCTGCAAAATACAGCTGGTGTTCCGGTGTTATAGCCTTCACCTTGTAAAGTAAGAAATATTTCTTTAACTGAGTAAATTTTATTAGCTTTAATCATCTTTTGCAAATTTCTTCCAACCCTTAGATCTTAATAAGCATGCTGGGCACTTATTACATCCATACCCCCACTTATGAAAGGTTTTTCTATCACCTTTATAGCAGGTATGTGTATTTTTAATAATAAAATTTAAATAATCTTTTCCCCCTATTTGTTTTGCCATTTTCCAAATATCAGATTTATCTTTCCACATTAGTGGTGTATGAAACTTATAACTTTTTTCCATTCCTAAATTGATGGATTTTTCTAATGATTTAATAGTTTTATTTCTACAATCTGGATAACCAGAATAGTCAGTTTGACATACACCTGAGGCTATATGTTTTATTTTCTTATCATAAGCATAGGCAGCACTTAATGTATAAAATAAAATATTTCTTCCTGGTACGAATGTGTTAGGTAACCCTTTCCCTTCTTTAATTTTAATATTGGATGTTAGAGAATTCTCATTAAAATCTTTTATATTATTGATTTTATAGACATAGGAGCTTTTAATTTTATTATTCCATTTAGTAAAGCTTTTATTTAATTTTTTTATAATTGATTTTGCTGAACTAATTTCTACTCGATGCTTTTGGCCATAATCAAAAGTAATTAAATGTATTTCCTTAAATTTATTTAAGCACCATCCTAGTACAGTTGTACTATCTTGACCTCCTGAAAACATTAAAAGTACTTTGTCCATTTTATACATTATCCAAATGTTTGGTTTTAATAATAATTTTCCCTATAGATTTACGATCTCTAATTTTTATTAATTCATAAATTAATTTATTAAAAGGTTTAATGCTATATCTTTCTACTTTAAAAACTCCTTTTTTATATAAAGAAAATATACTTTTTATAATTTTTTTTTTCTTTATGGTTGAGCATCGTCTTAAAAATTCACCTGCTCTTACTCCAAATATTTGAATGCTTTTAATTAATATATAATTAGTTTTAATAGTACTTATATTGTTATTAGTAAAACCAACTATTAAATATTTACCATTCCAACTTAAACTACCTAAAATATTTTTTTCCTTTAATAGTCCATTAATATCTATAATTATATCTGCTCCTTTATTGCTAGTAAATTCCATTACTTCTTTTTTAATGTCATTATTGATGAAAATAATTTTATCTACTCCTAACTCCTTTAATAAAGCTGCTTTTTTTTTATTACTTACTATGCAAATTACTTTTGCTTTTAAGTGCAAAGCAAGTTTTACACAAGCCTGTCCTACTCCTCCTGATGCAGCAGTTACTAATATAAAATTATTTTTTTTTATTTTAGCTTTTTCCAATAAAGCTACGTAGGCAGTTAGTGCTGAAGAAAAAAAAGAAGCTCCATCTAGACTAGAAAATTGTTTTTCTAATAAAATTAGTTGTGATATATTAATTATTATTTCCTCACTAAAACATCCGCTTTTAGTAAAAATAATAGCTTTTCTATTTAATAATTTTTTATCGTTACAATTTTCATCAATAATAATTCCACAAGCTTCTGTTCCAGGCACGAATGGCAATTTATTTTTATGTTGATAGTCTCCTTTAATCATTAATGTATCTACATAATTTAAACCAATGGCTAAGACTTTTAGTTTCACCTCATTTTTTTTTAATTCTGCACTTTTATTTTTTTTGATCTTTAGGTTTTCTATTTTACCAAGTTTTTGACATATATAATTATTGTAATACATTTTTTTTCATTAGTTATTATTAATAGTATTTTATATAAACTATATTATAATTTAATAGGAGATTACTATGAATATTAATAATTTATTTGGTGTTAAGGGTAAAGTTGTTTTGATTACTGGGGGATCAAGAGGTATAGGAGAAATGATGGCAAGTGGATTCTTAGCAAATGGTGCAAAAGTTTATATTAGCTCAAGAAAAATTAAAGACTGTGATGCAACAGCACAGCAATTATCAGAAAAATATGAATCTGAATGTATATCAATTCCAGCTGACATTTCGGACTTGAATGGCATTAATCAATTATATACTAATTTTGAAAAATATAATGATAATTTAGATATATTAATTAATAATGCTGGAGCAGTTTGGGGTGAACCTTTACATAAATTTAGTGAAGAAGGTTGGGATAAGGTTATGGATTTAAACGTAAAATCTATTTTTTTTATGGTACAAAAATTTTTAGATTTATTGAAAAAAAATACAACATCTGATAATCAGGCTAGAATTATTAATATAGGCTCAATCGATGGCATCAATACGCCATACTATGAAAATTACTCATACAGCGTAGCAAAGTCAGCCGTGCATAAGCTAACTTCAGTATTAGCTGCTAAATTAATTAAAGATAACATTATATGTAATGCTATTGCTCCTGGACCTTTTCCTAGCAAAATGTTAGGAAGTGCTGTTGAGCATGATTATAGTATTATTTCTAAAAAAAACCCAAGTGGAAGAGTGGGTATGCCTGAAGATATAGCAGGGCTTGCAATATTTTTAGCATCTAGAGCAGGACAATATACTGTAGGTGAAACAATTACATGTGATGGTGGTTTAGTTGCATCAGCAGGACACGATTTGACTAATGATTAACTAAAAAATTTTACAATAATTACTATAGCTTATAAATTGTTAAAAGTTTTTAGCCTAATAAATAATTAAAGTAATTAGTTTACTTGTTTATCTGAGTCTTTCCAAAATGGTTTTCTTAATTCTGTTTTTAAAATTTTTCCAGCTCCTGATACAGGCATAGGGACTTCTCTAAACGAAACAGATTTTGGACATTTAAAACCAGCAATATTTTTATGGCAATGTTCTATAACTTCCTTTTCATCAATAGACGTATTTTCTTTTAATCTAATAATTGCATGAACAGCCTCTCCCCATTTTTCGTCAGGAATACCAATAACTGCACATTCTAAAACATTTTTTAATTGATAAATTGCATTTTCAACTTCTGTAGA
>CABZPW010000004.1 GCA_902527765.1 Rhodospirillaceae bacterium | reverse complement strand
GGTAGGTAAAAAGCAACTGCAATTGTGGAAGTAAAATTAGGTGGATGAGGCAATAGTCTACTTATAATTATTGAAAGAAAACTAATTAAGATGAATTTTTTTAATGAAATATTATTCATAAGTTTAGAATACATTATATCTAATTTAATTTCACGTTAATTTGTAAATTTTATACCCAAGTAAATTGACATATCCGGACTTTTGTAGCCTAGATTTTCAGATGTTCCTCCACCTCTGTTTACTATGTTTTCTCTATTAAGTAGATTCTCAATTTTAAAAAATGCTTTAGCATTATTTTCAAATTTATAACTTGAATATAAGTTTAAAGATTTGTAAGTAGGTAGTTCATTATATTTGGTATCTTTAGATTTATTTTGATACTGAAAAGAAGTGTTAATATTTATATTTTCTAGAGGATGTAAATTTAAAAAGAATAAAGCTTTATCTTTTGGAACTAATACAATATTGTCACCATCATTTTCTTTTGCATTAGTTTTAGTAAAATTCAATCCAGTAGAAACCTTATTAGATATTTTAGTTTTCAGTCTAAACTCTAAACCTTTAGATTTTAAATTTGATGTAGTTTGTCTATATTTTGAAGAAGCATAGGTGATAATATCTTCTACTTTAGTTTCAAAAACACCTAGGTATAAATATGAAGAGTTTTTAAAAAAATTTAACTCACCTCCTAAGTCATAAGTTAAAGAGGTCTCTGGTTGTAAATTAGTATTTCCATATGCGCTATATAACTCATAAGGTGTTGGGGTCCTATAACCTGTCCCTATACTTGTTCTTAATATCAGTGATTTGTATAAGTTATGATTTATTTGAATTCTACCTGTATCAAACTTTCCGTAGTTATTATCATATTCTCTTCTTCCAGAAATATCTAAGTTAGTATTAAGAGTTGGTTTTATCTTTAGTTCAGAAAAAAAAGAATGAACTTCTTGATCAGCAAGCGTACCAGTCATATCAGCACTTTTTTTTAAATAATCTATTCCTAATAGAGTATTAATCTGCCAAAGACTAGTTGTTAATAAATATTCAAATTTATTTTTTCTTCCATCATATTCGTATCTCCCATAATTACTAACATTTATTCTATTTGTATAAGTAGGTTGAAATGTAAATTTATGATTAAGGTTATCTTCTGAATATATGATACTTAATAGTAATGCTTTAGCTTTATCATATCTGTAATGGTATAAGCTGTCTCCGGGAAACGAATAATTATCATCAAATTCATTGTATTTGTAATAAGACCTGACATTTAAATTCAGTTTTAAATTTTGATTTACTTTGAAATCAGATACTAAAGAACCTCCGTATAGGTAGTATCCGTCTTTTTCAAAATGACTTAGTCCATTGTCAATAAACGAGCTATATCCAGTTGATCTCTCGGAATCAACATTTAATGAAAGGTTAACTTTATTATTTAGAAACTTTAATGAATGTGAGTTGTTAATAGTTCCATAAGAACCTCCTTCTAAAGTATTTTCTTGGGTTAGTCCTAACTTTGTAGCTTTATTAGAATTTATAGATATAACACCGCCAATAGCATCCCCACCATACATTGTCCCTTGTGATCCATTTAATATTTCTATAGTTTCAATATTGTTTCTTCCTATATCATCTATATAAGTTGGCTCTTCTTGTGTGGAGGTAATATCAGATAGATCCATTCCATCTACCAATACTTTTATATATTTTCTAGCCAAGCCTCTATTAAAATAACTGTTATCTGTTCCTTTGTTACCTTTTGTGGCTACTGAAAAACCTCCATACTCTTGAAGTAAACCACTTATTGTAGTAGATGGTGATTCTTCAATTTCTTTTTTTTCTATTAACAAAATTGATGCTCCTGATTTATCAAGTTGATATAAAGATTTATTAGGAGAAATAACAACTTGTCCTAAATCGTCACCAGAAATCAAAAGTTTATATTGAAAAAAACAAAATAAAATTAGAATATAAAAATGCATAGTACACCCTTTTAATAATAATAAAAAAAATGTCCATGAACGAATAAATCGCGCCTTAAACGCACCCTCCGACGTTAAGCTACAGACTGTTCTTGGCAGGTTTCCTGGCTTAAAGTATTTACGTTATCTTTCCTTCCCGACAAAGCAGTGGTTTAATAGTTAACTAAACTTGTACAGTTGCGGAGACAGCTTAGGATTTTAACCTAATTCCCTTTTACTTTTGAATTAACAAAACACCAAGTACTATTTTAAGTTAGAACAAGCTTCAAAATTACTCAACTTTTTTTTTAAAAAATTTAGAAAAAAATTTTTTTTGAAAAGCCCAAAAGTAATTAAATTGACCAAATAAAGTGCCAATAAATATTAAAATAATCTGATAAATTGGGAAGATTATTAAGATATTTAATATAAACTTTACAAAAGAACTTTTGATATACTGATCATAGTTCAAATAATTTAATACAGGGTTAGATACAAAAACTGATACGGTACCACTTATACCAAAAACTATAAAAACAATTATTAGCTGCCTGAGGCTATCAGTTTTGAAAATGTTATGAAGTTTTTTAATTAAGATTTATTTAGCTCCTGTTATGATCTTTATATGATCGACCATAGACATCATACCTACCTGCCTTCTGGCAGATAAGCTAGGGCCTAAACCTAATTTGTTTACAATATCATGTTTTAATTCTTTTATTTCATCATTAGTTAATCCTGATAACGCTTCTGCAATTATTTTAACTAACCCTTTGACAATAAGTGCGTCACTGTCTCCATCAAAATAGTTTTTGCCATTTTTGGTATCAAATTTTATCCAGACCTGTGCTAAGCATCCTGACATTTTATTTTTATCTGTCTTATCTTCTGGTTCTAAAGATCCTTCTTTTTTTCCTATATCAATAAGATATTCAAATTGTCCCTCTTCACCCTCTAATTCAAGAATAGTTTTCAAGTTATCAGCGTGTTTTGTTAATGTATCAATCATATCCTTATTGTAACTTATATACGATAATAATAGAAAAAGTATTATTTTTTTTTAAAATAGGGTTTTTTTTATAAGGTGATATGAGCTCTAATGTATTTATTGAAGCATTGATTAATCTCTGAGGAGCGTTTGTTTTTTTTCCTGTATTGACATTTATAATATTACCATTTGTGTCTATAGAAAACTTTAATTCTACTATTCCTTCTTCCCTCTTTCTTAATGATATACGTGGGTAGTTTTCAGTAGCCTTTTTTTGAATTAAAGCTTTAAGCTCATTATTATAGTTGTTAAAAATTTCTCTGTCTATATTTGTAATTTCTGCAGTAGGTGTATTATCTGTTTTTTTTTTAGTGTTTTGCTGCTGAGAAATTATTTTAGGTTCGGTATTTTCTAAATTTTTTTTTTTATTATATTTATCTTTAGTATTTTTTTTTTCCTCTCTTTGTATTTCAAATTTATAAATATTTTTATTTTTATCAATTTTTTTAATTTCTTTTGTAGGTGTTATAATTTCAGTTATGGTTTGTGTATTTTCATTTATTTCCTTTTTGCTTTCTTTATCTTTTTTTTTATCTACAGAGTTTTTTTCTTTAGAAATGTCTTCTGTTTTAAAAGTCTTTAGAGTTTTTAAATTAATATTTATTACATCATTATATATATTAGGGTGTTTTTCTATTTTAAATATAAAAATCAGGCAACATACTACTAATACATGCAGTATAATTGATAAAGAATAATTTAGATTTATAAACATTAAAAAATTATAAATTTAAACATTATTTTAGACCAATTCTAATACTACCACTTTATACTAGTGCCTATAAAGAATGATATTGGTTGACCAGGAGACAAAAAGTTAGGGTCTAAAGCACCTACAGCAGTATCACCTGATCCTGTATCACCTAGCTCTTTGATAGGAACATTGACTTCACTAGAACTTGCCTCTCCTAAAACTCCCATAGTTTCATATTTGCTATCTAATATATTGTCAACCCTAGCAAATACATTTATGTTTTTTGTAGGTTGATACTTAGACTCTAAATTAAATACTACATATGGACTCGTCTTGTTTAATTGATTAGACTCATCTCCTCTAAGATAAACCCCAGTTGCGCCCAAAGCTCCTAGTGAAATATTAAACTTATTATTAAATCCATAGGTGGTTTTAGCATTAATTTTATGTAAAGGCATTCCAGGAATTATATCACCTGCTTCTACATCGTTAGATCCATTAGGATGGTTTGCAGCCGGTAAAGTGTGAGCTGACTGAAAGGTTGCTTTTAGATAGGAATAATTTATTGTAGAAGTTTGAAAACCTTTTTTTTGTTTATTTTTTTCAGCTCTTAAAGATAAATCAAATCCTAACCTATTAGTTTTACCAAAGTTTTTAAAGTAGCCTGAAGAAAGGCCTGTCCCTGAACTAACAAACAATATATCCTCTGAATTTTGAGAAAAATGGCCTATTACATTTATATTAATACTATAATTTTCCATATTATAGTTATTTCTAATTCCAAGCTCTGCCCCTCTAGTTACCACTTGCTCTAGCGGAGGATCAGCCACAAATGCATTGGGTAATCTACAAGGAGCAGCAGGATCCGCGCAACTTAATTCAACTGGAGAAGGTGCTCTATTAGCTTCTCTATAGTTTGCTAACAGTGCAATTGAATTAGAATAATTATAAACAAATCCTAGGCTAGGATTGACTCTAAAATACCTATGATCTCCATTTATAAAAGCTGTTCTTGTGTAGGTTGGAGTTGTAAAATTATCAATTAATTCAACAAAAGCTAAGTTAGCTCTGAGTCCATTATTTAAAACTAGCTTGTCATTGTATTGAAAGTTATCACTGACATAAACACCATAAACATTTAATTTTCCTGTAACTTCAGCTGGTCCTACATCACCTCTTTCTTTGTCCCCAGGGTCATTTCCAGCTCCATCATGCTCTTGCTCAGCTACAAGTTCTATAGGTATACCATCACTATTGAATAAAGGAGTTACAGTTCTTTCATTGGTCAGTGTTCCTAAAAACCCTTGTGATCTAAAATATGTTTTTGCCTGATCATAGGATGTGCCAAAAGTGAGCTTATGTGTTTTGTCGTAAATGTTAAAGAAGTTATCATACTGCATAGCACCACCCATTGTTGTAGTAGTTGTAAATGTTTTATTTAATAGTCCGTACTTTCTAATATTATCATTAGATTCTATTGCATTACCAAATTGATCTAAGATAATCCCATAATCACCTGCTGAATTATCTTCTCCACACAAAGGAGCATCATCGAAACCATAATCAGCTTTTAGTTCTGTTGCATCAGCAGCGCTATCTTCTGCACACTCTTCAGCATCAACTTCGTCTGCGTTGTAAGTAGTTCTGTAAAGTCTTTTATGATAAAAATTTGTAGAGATAATTCCATCATTTGCGGTATAAAAGTTAGAGTTACCATAAAATAAACTCATTTTATTAGAGGTTTTGTCAGGCCATGTGAATACTGCCTCTCTATTTTTTTGTAGAAGTTCTATAGGTGTTACACCATTACCATTTAAATCAGTATTACCTCCTAGGAATGAAAAATTGATATCATAGCTATCTTTTTCAAAGCCATAATTTGTATAAAATCTAGAAATTTCTCCATCACTATGATCTCTCCACCCTCCGTCTCTTTCTAATTCAATGGAAGTATATGTTCCAAAGGTATCTGTGCCATAACCATACTCCATTAATTCAGAGGTGTAATTAAAAGAACCGTATTTATTCAAAGTATCTACAAATTCTTTATTTTTAAAATCTAGACCTTTTTTTGTGCTTAATGCCAGTGACCCTCCTAATGCATTTAGACCAAAGGCAGGATTTGAACTCATTAAGTCTATTTGCTTTATTGCATTTTCAGGAACAAGTTCCCATTGAACGGTATCTCCGAAGCTTTCATTTATTCTAACTCCGTCTAAATATACTGATATGCCTTGAGACTCGCCTAATAGAGGAGAGGCTGTATAGCCTCTATAATCTACATTTTTTTGAAATGCTCCATTTTGTATATCCTTTACAGATATACCAGAAAAGTTTTCATTCATAAGGTCTGTTATACTTTTGGTCAGATTCTCTTGAATTTGATTTTCAGTAATTTTTTGAGAAGTATGAGGTACATCTTTGCGATCAATTAGAATACCAGGTAGAGGAGATGTCCCAATAACATCTACTGTACCTAAATTTTCTTGAGCACCAATTTTGCAAAGATTAAAAAAGACTATAAATACTAAAAAAAATTTCATAGAAAACCTCGAAAACTAATATTATTATAAAATATAATAATGTATATAGGAATTTCCTATAATATGTCAATAACAAATTATATTTAAACTTTTAGTTTGGATAGATAGTTATATCTTTGTCGGATTTTCAGTTCCTTTATATACTATTTCAGGATCAAAAGATTTCTTGTCCTCTATATATTTTAATTCTAATTTGCCATTTGAAACTTTAACTTTTCTGTAAAAACAACTTTTATATCCTACGTGGCAAGAAGCTTTTTCACCCCCTTTTATTGGTTCATTCAATTTAACTGTAAATATAATTGAATCTTGGTCATCGTCAATTAATATGTCTTGAATTTGATGATACATTCCAGACACCTCACCTTTAAGCCAAATGTTTTTTCTACTTCTTGAATAATAATGTGCTTTATCTGTTTCTATGCTTTTTCTAAGAGCTTCTTCATTAAGAAAAGAAAACATTAAAACTTCTTTGGTTTCATATTCAATAGTTATACAAGGAATTAAACCTTCCTGATTAAATTTTGGGCAAAGTTCTGTCCCTTCTTCAATTTGTTCTATTGATACTCTATTATTGAAAATAATATTTTTTTTATCAATTTTCATTTGTCTAACATTAATGGCTATTTGTAATTATTTACTAAAAATGATAATAATATATGAAATTTTAAAAAAAAACATAAATTAATATGAAAAATAACAACACATTGAAAAAAAATATTATTAGTAAAAACCAACCTTCAGAAGAGGAAGCAAAAGAGGCGGTCAAAACACTTATAGCCTGGGCTGGAGATAACCCTGATAGAGAAGGTTTGATAGAGACGCCTAAAAGAGTAATTAATGCTTATAAAGAATTTTTTGAAGGATACACAACAGAACCAGATAAAATACTATCTAAGACTTTTGAAGAAGTAGCTGGGTATGATGAGATGGTTGTAATTAGAGACATAAGATTAGAGTCTCACTGTGAACATCATATGGTTCCTATTTTAGGTAAAGCTCACGTAGCTTATATACCAGATAAAAGAGTAGTAGGAATAAGCAAACTAGCAAGGGTAGTTGATTGTTATGCAAAAAGATTGCAAACACAAGAGACAATGACTGCTCAAATTGCAGGATGCATTCAAAGAGTTTTATTACCAAAAGGAGTTGCAGTAGTTGTAGATGCCGCACACCAATGTATGACTACAAGAGGTGTACACAAATCCACTACTAGCACTGTAACAAGCAGGATGTTAGGTTTATTTAGAACGGATGCCAGAACAAGAATGGAATTTATGAATTTTATAGGTAAAAACTAAGACTGATTTAATTGATTAATAAAACCAAATCTATATTAAAATCAAATTTTCCTATTATTTTAGCATCAAACTCTGAGTCTAGATTAAAAATTTTGAAGGAAACAGGTATAGATTTTATACAATTAAAATCAAATATAGATGAAAGCCTTGTTAAAGAAAAATATAAAAAAAAAAATGCTAACTTTATAGCCAGAAAGTTAGCTGAAGCAAAAGCATTGTTCATTAGTTGTGAAAATAGAAAGTCTTATGTTATTGGAGCAGATCAAATATGTATAAGCAAAGGAAAAATATTTTCTAAGCCTAAAAATAAAAAAAAAGCAATTGAACAGTTATCAGAACTTAATGGAAAAGCCCATAAGTTAATTAGTGCTTTTAGCATATGCTATGACAGTCAGGTAGTTTATAGTTATGTGGAGGAAGTAAAACTGAAGATGAGGAAGCTATCAAAAAAATCTATTAAAGATTATGTTGAAATTGATCTTCCTATAAGTTCTTGTGGCTCTTATAGGTTTGAAGCAAATGGAAAGTATCTTTTTTCTGATGTAGTAGGAAATACCTCAACTATATTAGGGCTGCCAATTTTGCCTTTAATAAAAATTTTATTTAAAAAAAAAATCATTACTTATGTCTAAATTAAAAATATATGACTCTATGCAGTGTAAAAAGGTTTTATTTGAGCCAATAGATCCTAAAAACATAAGAGTATATGCATGTGGTCCTACTGTTTATGATTATGCCCATATTGGAAATGCTAGAATGGCAGTAGTATTTGATACTTTGGTAAGACTGCTTAGAGAGCTATATGGAAAAGTTACTTATGTATCTAATATAACTGATATTGATGACAAGATAATTGAGAGAAGTAAGAAAGAAAAAGAATCAGTGCTTTCTATAACTAATAAATTTTTTAAAATTTATAATGATGATATGGAAATGTTAAATGTAATGAAACCTGACTACCAGCCCAAAGCAACTGAATTCGTTGAAAAAATGATATCAGCAATATCTAAATTGGAAGAAAAAAAATTTGCTTATCAAGCAGAAGGAAACATTATGTTTGACGTATCTAAATTTAATATTTATGGCTCTCTATCAAGCAGAAAAAGAGAAGAACAGATTGCAGGGAGAAGAGTAAAAGTAGCAAGCTTTAAAAAAAATCCTGAGGATTTTGTCCTGTGGAAACCTTCTAAAGATGGTGAACCTGCATGGGACTCACCATGGGGTCCTGGACGCCCGGGCTGGCATACAGAATGTTTTGTAATGGCTACGGAAATATTAAGTACTCCTTTTGACATTCATGGTGGAGGTCTAGATTTAAAATTTCCACACCATGAGAATGAATTAGCGCAAAGTTGTTGTTATAGTGGAAACCTTGATCAAAAAAATAGTTATGCTAAATATTGGATGCATAACGGTTTTGTTACTGTAGACTCGGAAAAGATGTCAAAGTCATTAGGTAATATTAGTTTGGTAAAAGATTTTTTAAAATTATATGATGGAGAAGTACTGCGACTTGCACTTTTGAGTGCTCATTATAGAAGTCCTTTAAATTGGAGTGAGCAAGTTTTATCACAATCAAAAAATAGAATTACTAAGTACAAAAAAATTTTAGAAGAACATAAAAACTTATCAGTTATAGAGGATGTTAAAGGAAACCTTATAGTACATCAGATAGAAGAGGCATTATTAGATGATATTAATATTTCTAAATCCTTAAGTATATTAGATGCTAATGTGAAAGATATGCATAAAAAAGATGAAATAGAAAAAAAAAATATTATCCAAGCTATAAAATATTTAGGAAAAATTATAGGTGTTTTTTCTAATGGAATAGCTGCTACTTTAAAGAAAGAAGAAAAACTATTTAATGAAGATGAGATCAATCTCTTGATAAAAAAAAGAAATGAGGCTAGAAAAAATAAAGATTTTGATTTAGCAGATAATATTAGGAAAGAATTAATAGAAATGGGTATAGAAATTAAAGATCAATCTAATGAAACTATTTGGAAGAAAGTTTAAATTTAAATATGGATAAAGAATATATAAAAATTACTTTTCCAGATGGTAGGAAGCAAGATTTTAAGTATGGAACAACGGGATATGATATAGCAAAAAGCATATCCCCATCATTATTAAAGAAAGCTATTGCAATTGAAATTGATGGTTCAGAACAGGATCTTTGTGAAAATATAAGTAGTGATGCGAATATTTCCATTTTGACACTAAATGATAATAAAGGCTTAAGTATAATGCGGCATACATTAACTGCTCAAGTATTAGCTAAGGCTTTAAAAAATTTATATCCAAATGTAAAACTTGCAATTGGTCCTGTAATTGAAAATGGTTTTTATTATGATTTTGATTTAGATAAATCTATAACTATTCAAGATTTACCTGTGATAGAAAAAGAGATGAAGAAAATTATATCAAGTGGTAATGAGATAGAAAAAAAATATCTCTCAAAAGAAAAAGTAGCTGATTTATTTAGGAATAAAGATGAAACGTATAAAGTAGATATTATTGAAAGATCAGAACAACAAGGTAACTTTTCTACATATTATCAAAAAAATACTGATTTCGTTGATTTGTGCTATGGTCCTCATTTACCTAGTTTAAAACATATTGGTCCATTCAAGCTTACTAAGGTAGCTGGAGCTTATTGGAAAGGTGATGCAAAAAATAAAATGTTACAAAGAATTTATGGAACAGCATGGAAAAACCAAGATGATTTGAAAAAATATTTAAATATGCTTGAAGAGGCTGAAAAAAGAGATCATAGAGCTTTAGGAAAACAATTAGATCTATTTCATTTCCAAGAAGAGGCTCCTGGTGCTGTTTTTTGGCATCCAAAGGGTTGGACTATCTTTCAAAATCTAATTAATTATATGAGAAAAAAACAAGACGAAGCAGGTTACTTAGAAATAAATACACCAGAAATTTTAGATAAAAGTTTATGGCAGAGGTCAGGACACCTTGATAAATTTGGTGATAATATGTTTACTACTATTACTGAAGATAAAAAAGAGTACGCTATAAAACCAATGAACTGTCCAGGAGGTATTCAAGTATTTAGACAAGGGTTGAGGAGTTATAGAGAGTTACCTTATAAAATAGCAGAGTTTGGTAAGGTTCATAGGTATGAGCCTTCAGGTGCCCTTCATGGATTAATGCGAGTTAGGGCTTTTACTCAAGATGATGCCCACATCTTTTGTACAGAGCAGCAAATTGAAGAAGAATGTATAAAATTATGTAACTTGATTACTAATATCTACAAGGATTTTGGCTTTGATCAAATCGTAATAAAGTATTCTGACAGACCTGAAAAAAGAGTTGGTAGTGATACTGTTTGGGATAAATCAGAAGAGGCACTTTTAAATACTATAAAATCATTAAATGTCCCTTATGAAATTAATTCTGGAGAAGGAGCATTTTACGGTCCAAAACTTGAGTTTGTTTTAAGAGATGCTATTGGAAGAGACTGGCAATGTGGTACCGTTCAGATTGATCTTAATTTGCCTGAGAGGTTGGATTGTAATTTTATAAATAGTGAAGGTAATAAAGAAAGACCAGTGATGATACATAGGGCTTTATTTGGTTCATTAGAGAGATTTATAGGAATATTAATTGAACATTACTCTGGCAATCTACCGCTGTGGTTGTGTCCTGTAAAAGCTGTAATTGCCACTGTAACTGAGAAATGTAATGATTATGCGAAGAATGTATTTGATTTGTTAAATAATAATAACATCAAAACTGAAATAGATTTAAGAAATGAAAAAATAGGGTATAAGGTTAGAGAACACAGCCATAGCAAAATACCTATTATAATAATAATTGGAGAAAAGGAAAAAAGTAACAATGCTGTTGCAATAAGAAAGTTAGGTAGTAAAAACGTTGAGACTATCATATTAGAAGATTTTATTAAAATTACTAAAAATCAAATAGAGCAACCATGATAAAATATATTTTAATATTAAGTATAAAATTTTATAGGCTTTTTTTATCGCCTTTACTGGGCAATCATTGTAGATTTTATCCTACCTGTTCAAATTATGCTCTGCAGGCTTTAAAAAGATATTCTACTTTTTATGCAATAAAAATAATTATAATCAGACTTCTTAGATGTAATCCTTGGGGAGGGAGTGGAATAGATTTACTTCCTAAAAGCAATGTTAAAAATAAAAACTAGTTGTGGAATAAAGAAATATAATAAGCTTAAAAAGAAAAGAGGTTTTTTAAATAAGCTTAGACTATATTGGTTCTTAGTTTTTGGAGGCATAAGAGATGTTTTTAAGTAATAAAATTTTACAATTAATTTTTTTTGCATTTTTCTTTATTCAAATTAATACTCACTCAATTTATGCAAAAGATACTAGCGCTAGAGAAATTTATAGTATTTGCAAAGATTATTATAATTGGGTTAATAAAAATTACGATATTCCCGTAGATAGTAAAACATTATTTAATATGGGAAAATGTCAAGGTATTATGGAAACTTTGGGAAGAACTATGACTACTTTATGCTTGGAAAAAAAAAGAAATGTTAATATAAACAAGAAGTTAACTGCCAATCTAAACGGCATAAAAACTATTGATTTGATACAGAGTTTTTTAAAATATGCCTCTCAAGATAATAAATTAAGATCTTATTCTGCTAGTAGTTACTTAGCAGATTTTATAAGCCAGAAATGGCCCTGCCAATAGAATTAATAAATATGTTTAATAATTGCTTAATTTTTAAGCACAATGATTATTTATTAAATTTGATTTTTTTCCAACTGTAACTATAATCTTAGTTCGGAATAATACTAGTAATTGAATAATTATTTCCTAGTTAAATAATAAGAGATTGATAATAACAGTTAATAAAAGATAAATGGACAAAATTAGACAACAAAAAATAGGACTTTATGATCCTAAAAATGAGCATGATGCTTGTGGTATAGGTTTTGTAGCAAACATAAAGGGTGTGGGGTCACACTCAATAGTTAATGATGGATTAGAAATGCTTGAAAACTTAGAACACAGAGGTGCAGTGGGCTCAGATAAATCAGTTGGAGACGGAGCAGGTATTTTAACTCAAATTCCTGATGAGTATTTTAGAAAAGTATTACTAAAATCTAAAATTAAGCTGCCTCCTCTTGGCAACTACGGTATAGCTATGTTGTTCTTTCCTAAGGAAAATAGTTTAAATTTAAAATGTAAAAAAATCATTAAAGAAGTTTTAAATGAATACAATATGGAAGTTTTTTTTAGAAGGTTAGTTCCATTAGACAATAAAGTATTATCAAAAGTTATGAAAAATAGTGCTCCTTCAATCGAACAATTATTCATTAAAGGAAAAAGTACAAAACTTATTGGTGATAAATTAAATCTAAAATTATTTGTAGCAGGTAAAATCATAAGCAACAAGATCAGTTTTTTAAGTAAAAAAAATAAGCTACTGCAAATATTTAATATTTGTTCAATTTCTAATAGTACGATTAATTATAAGGGAATGCTATTATCAGATTTAGTAAGAAAATACTTTACAGATTTAAATCAAGAAAGTTTTAAAAGTAATTTTGCACTAATTCATCAAAGATTTTCTACAAACACTTTTCCTTCTTGGGATCTTGCTCAACCTTTCAAGATGATTTGTCATAATGGAGAAATTAATACAGTCAGAGGAAATGTAAATTGGATGAACGCAAGAAAACTTGCTATGAAAAGCAAAAGACTTGGCAACGATATAAAAAAAATATGGCCTTTAATCGAATATGGACAATCTGACTCAGCTTGTTTTGACAATGCATTAGAATTGTTGGTTATGGGTGGTTATAGCGTAGCCCAAGCTATGATGCTGTTAATACCTGAGGCATGGCAAAACTCTAAACTAATGAGTAAAGAAAAGAAGGCTTTCTACCAATATTATTCACTTTTTTCAGAGCCTTGGGACGGACCAGCTGCTGTAGCTTTTACAGATGGAAAACAAATTGGAGCTACTTTAGATAGGAATGGACTTAGGCCTGCTAGATATTTTATTACTGATGATGATAGGATAGTTTTATCTTCAGAAATGGGTGTACTTAGGGTACCTGAAAATAAAATAATTGAAAAATTTAGATTAAGGCCAGGAAAAATGCTTTTAGTAGATTTGGAAGCAGGGAAAATTATACAGGATGAGGAATTAAAACAACAGGTTATTGGAAAAAATGATTATAAAAAGATAATTAAAAAGAATTTAATTACTATAGACACATTAAAAGTTAGTAAAAAACTAAAGCATAAAGAAATATCGGATATCCAATTTTATTTAAATACATTTGGATATACTGAAGAGGATACTAAATTTTTAATAGAACCAATGCTTGCCAATAAGGCTGAAGCAACTGGCTCTATGGGAACTGATACACCGCTCGCTATTTTATCAGATAAGCAAAAACTTCTTTATAATTACTTTAAACAAAATTTTGCTCAGGTTACAAATCCTGCAATTGATCCTATAAGAGAAGAGACAGTAATGAGTTTGTTCTCTTATTTAGGAGCAAGAGCAAACTTATTAAACTTAGAACTTGATGATAAAAAAAGAATTTTTCTCAAACAACCTATTCTTAATACTAATGACATATACAACATATCTGATTTGGGTAAAAAAGATAAAAAAAATTTTAAGAATAAAAGAATAAATATACTATTTAACAAAAACGATAGTTTGAATAATATATTTAAAAAATTAAATGATATAAAGACGCTAGCAGAAAAATCAATAAGACAGGATAAAACAAAGATTTTAATTTTATCTGATAAAAATATTTCTTCTGAGGAAGTAGCTTTTCCATCATTGCTTGCAGTATCTGCAGTGCACCATCATCTCATAGAAAAAGGACTTAGAACTGAATGCAGTATTATTGCTGAGTCAGGGGAAGCCAGAGAGGTACATCATTTTTGTGTATTAGCTGGTTATGGAGCAGAAGCAGTCTACCCTTATTTAGCATTAGAGGCAGTAAAGAGGTTAGCAAAAGAGCATAAGCAAATTTCAAGGAATAACTTCAATGATATAGAAAAAAATTATGTTACAGCAGTGGGAAAAGGAATTTTAAAAGTAATGTCTAAAATGGGTATTTCAACCTATCAATCTTACAACGGGGCACAAATTTTTGATGCTGTAGGGCTAAATTCTAAATTTATTGATAATTATTTTACAGGTACCTCTTCACTTATTGAGGGAGCGGGCTTCGAAGAGATAATTATAGAAACAAAAAAAAGACATCAAGCTGCTTTAAATCTTAAAGCTTTGAAAAAAAATGAATTAGATGTTGGAGGAGAATATGCTTATAGAATTAAAGGCGAAGATCATGCATGGGATCCTTTTTCAATAAGTACATTACAACATTCTATAAAATCAAATAACCAAGATAAATATAATGAATACGCAAACTATATTAATGGTGAAAGAAAGGGTATTATAAATCCAAGAAGCTTGTTTTCTATTAAAAAAGCAAAAAAGAAAATTAACCTTAAAGATGTAGAGCCTGCTGAGAGTATTGTAAAAAGATTTTCTACCGGTGCTATGTCTTTTGGGTCAATAAGCAGAGAAGCACATACTACACTTGCAATAGCTATGAATTCACTTGGGGGGAGATCAAATACAGGAGAAGGCGGAGAAGAGAGAGATAGATATAAACTAAGAAAAAATGGTGATAATTTAAAAAGCGCCATAAAACAAGTTGCGTCAGGTAGATTTGGGGTAACTACTGAATATTTAGTAAATAGTACTGATATACAAATTAAAATAGCTCAAGGAGCTAAGCCAGGTGAAGGAGGACAATTACCAGGTCATAAAGTTGACCAAGTTATTGCAGATGTAAGATTTTCTACTCCTGGTGTCGGATTGATATCTCCACCACCACATCATGACATATACTCTATTGAAGACTTGGCGCAATTGATTTTTGATTTAAAAAATGTAAATCCGAAAGCTAGAATTTCAGTAAAACTAGTTTCTGAAGTAGGAGTTGGAACAGTAGCGGCTGGAGTAGCTAAAGCCAAAGCAGATCATATAACAATATCTGGGTTTGAAGGAGGTACTGGAGCCAGCCCTCTTACTTCTATAAAACATGCAGGGTCACCATGGGAATTAGGGTTAGCAGAAACTCAACAAACTTTAGTACTTAATAATTTAAGAAGTAGGATTTCTTTGCAGGTTGATGGAGGTCTAAGAACGGGAAAAGATGTAATAATAGGAGCTTTATTAGGTGCGGATGAATTTGGTTTTTCTACTGCACCTTTAATATCAATAGGCTGTATTATGATGAGAAAATGCCATCTTAATACTTGTCCAGTTGGTATAGCTACGCAAAGACCTGAATTAAGAAAAAAATTTAAAGGTACGCCAGAAGACGTTATTAAATTTTTCTTTTTTATAGCGGAAGAAGTAAGAAATATTTTAGCTGAAATGGGCTTTAAAAAGTTAGATGACATAATTGGAAGAACAGATAAATTACAATTCAATAAAGCTATCTCAAATTGGAAAACTAAAGGACTAGATTTTAGTAAACTTTTTTATGCGCCGAAAAAAGTTAAAGGAGTAGATGTATTTAATACTCAAAAGCAAGAACATAATTTAAAATATATAAAGGATAGAAAGTTTATAAATATTTTTAATAGTATTTATACAAAAGGAAAGCAGATAGTTATAGATGATAAAATTAAAAATACAGACAGGTCACTTGGAGCTATGTTTTCTGGTCATTTAGCTAAAAAATTCGGCCATGAAGGATTAAAAGAAGATACAGTAAAGATAAATTTAAAGGGTACAGCAGGACAGTCTTTTGGAGCTTTTACATCATATGGTATTACTCTGCATTTAGAGGGAGAAGGTAATGATTATGTAGGAAAAGGTTTGTGTGGTGGAAAAATAGTTATTAAACCAACATCAGACTCCAAAATTATTCCGGAAAAAAGTATAATTGTTGGTAACACAGTTCTATATGGAGCTATTGCAGGCGAGTGTTATTTTAGAGGTATAGCAGGAGAAAGATTTGCAGTTAGAAACTCTGGTGCTTGGGCAGTAGTTGAAGGTTTAGGAGATCATGGATGCGAATATATGACAGGCGGTGTTGTTCTTTGTTTAGGCAAAACTGGCAAAAACTTTGGAGCTGGAATGTCAGGAGGATTAGCTTATGTTTTGGATAAAGATAACAATTTTGGTGATAATTGTAATTTTTCATTGATAGAGTTATTAAAAGTTAAGAATACTCAGAAATTAAATAAAAAAATACTTAACCGTAATTTTTTAAATGATCATATGCTCAATTACCATGCTGAAAGAATATATTATTTACTTACAAGACATTTTAGCTATACAAATAGTAAAGAAGCCTTCAATATACTAAGTAATTTTGATGTTACTATTAAAAATTTCAAATTAGTTCTACCAACTGATTATAAACGAGCACTTTCTAATAATGAGCAGGTATATAAAGTAAAAGCAAGAAAGAAAGGATAATTTAAGCAATGGCTAAAGTTACAGGTTTTATAGAGCATAATAGAAAAGATAGACAATATATTGATGTGAAGCAAAGGCTTAAAAACTTTAAAGAATTTACTAAGCCTCTAAATGCAACTGAACTAAAAAATCAAGCATCTAGGTGCATGGATTGTGGTATCCCATACTGTCACTCTGGTTGCCCTGTAAATAATATTATTCCTGATTGGAATAATCTTGTTTATGAAGGAGATTTTAAGAAAGCTATTGAGGTTCTTCATTCAACCAATAACTTTCCAGAGTTCACTGGACGTATTTGCCCAGCACCATGTGAAGCAGCATGTACTTTAAATATTGAAGATACTCCTGTAACAATTAAAACTATAGAGTGCTCAATAGTTGATAAAGCATGGAGTAATGGCTGGATTAAACCAGAAATCGCACAAAAAAAAATTAATAAAAGTATTGCAATTATTGGCTCAGGTCCAGCAGGATTAGCAGCTGCACAACAATTGGCTCGTATCGGTTATAAGGTTACAGTATTTGAAAAAAATAAAAAAATTGGAGGATTGCTTAGGTACGGGATACCTGACTTTAAGATGGAAAAGAATTTAATTGATAGAAGGATTGATCAAATGAGAAAAGAGGGTGTTAATTTTAAAACTTCGGTTGAGGTAGGAAGCGATATCACTCTAACAGAAATTAAGAGGAAATTTGATGCCACATTAATTACTATTGGTTCTGAAGAAGCAAGAGATTTGAATATTCCTGGCAGAAATGTTGAAGGAATTTATCCTGCTATGGATTTCTTGCCATTGCAAAATAAAGCGGTTTCTGGAGAAATTAAAAATAGTGAAATCAAAATAAATGCAAAAGATAAACATGTCGTAGTTATTGGAGGCGGCGATACAGGATCTGATTGTATTGGAACATCTTTTAGGCAAGGTGCAAAAAAAGTTACTCAGCTAGAGATTATGCCAATGCCTCCAAAAAGAGAAAATAAAGAACTAACCTGGCCATATTGGCCTCATAAACTAAGAACCTCTTCATCTCAGGAAGAAGGAGCAGTTAGAGACTGGTCAGTTATGACTAAATCTTTTAAAACCGCAAATGGAAAAGTAAAGGGATTAGAATGTATTAAATTAGATTCTTCGCTAAAACCAATAAAAAATTCAGAATTTTTTATCAAAGCTGATTTGGTGCTTTTAGCTATGGGTTTTGTTCACCCCAAACACGATGGTTTAATTAGTCAGTCTAAACTAAAAAAAGATGAAAAGGGTAACTTATTAGCAGATACTAAAAATTATTTGACGTCAGATAACTCCATTTATGCGGCAGGTGATGCAAGAAGGGGGCAATCATTAGTAGTATGGGCTATAAGAGAAGGAAGAGAAGCAGCTTCAGCTATTCATGGCCACTTGTCCTCTTGATAGTTTACTAAAATAGTCTATATTATAATTATGTTAAAGGTAACTAGATTAGCTGATTATGCAGTTTCTATTATTTATGCGTTTAGTGGTTCTGAGAAAGAAATACTATCTTCCCAAGATATTGTAGAAAAAACTAAACTGCATAAAGCTACTGTTAACAAACTATTAGCTCAGTTAGTAAAGACAAATTTTTTAGAACCTTTTAGAGGTACTAAAGGAGGTTATAGATTAAAGAAAGGTCTTGATAATATTTCTATTAGAGAACTAATAGAAGCGATAGAGGGACCAGTTTTACTTACAGATTGTCTGAATAAAAATGCTAATAATTGTAATCTATTTAGTGTATGTAATACGAAAAATATATGGAGTTTCGTTAATACAGAAATAAATAATACTTTAGAAAATATAAAAATTAAGGATATCAAAAGTAAAAAATTTAATTATCAATAATTTAAAACTATTACGGAAAAATTATGACAACAAGTGAAACTGCAAAAATAGTTGAAGAAGCCAGTGAATATAAATATGGTTTCACAACAGATATTGAACAAGAGTTTGCTCCCAAAGGGCTAAATGTTGATATAGTAAAGTTTATATCAAAGAAAAAGAATGAACCTCAATGGCTTCTAAACTGGAGATTAAATGCTTTTGATATGTGGAAAAAAAGAAAATATGAGATGCCAAAGTGGGCAAATCTTAAATATGATAATATTAATTTTCAAGATATACACTACTTTGCGGCTCCAAAGTCAGATGAAGAAAAACCAAAATCACTGGATGAAATAGATCCTGAATTACTTAGAGCTTATAATAAACTAGGTATTCCGCTTAAAGAACAGGAGTTTTTAGCTGGTATTAAAAATAGTCATAAAGTAGCAATTGATGCCGTATTTGATAGTGTTTCAGTAGCAACAACTTTTAAAGATGAATTAAATAAGTTAGGAATAATTTTTTGTTCTTTTTCAGAAGCTGTACAAAATCATCCTGATTTAGTAAAAAAATATTTGGGAAGTGTTGTCCCTACAAATGACAATTTTTTTTCTAATTTAAATTCAGCAGTATTTAGTGATGGATCATTTGTTTATATACCACCTAATGTGAAATGCCCTATGGAATTAAGCACTTATTTCAGAATAAATGCTGCGAATACTGGTCAATTTGAAAGAACACTAATTATTGCTGATAGAGGGTCTTATGTGTCTTATCTTGAAGGTTGTACGGCTCCAATGCGGGATGAGAATCAACTTCATGCAGCAGTAGTAGAGTTGGTTGCCTTAGAAGATGCTGAAATTAAATATTCTACGGTACAAAATTGGTATCCAGGAGATAAAAATGGTAATGGCGGAATATATAATTTTGTCACAAAGAGAGGAACATGCTTAGGTGATAACTCTAAAATTTCTTGGACGCAGGTGGAAACTGGATCAGCGGTAACCTGGAAATATCCAAGCGTAATTTTAAAAGGAAATAATTCCAAAGGCGAATTTTATTCAGTAGCGTTATCAAACAATATGCAACAGGCTGATACCGGCACAAAGATGATTCATCTGGGCAAAAATACTTCTTCAAGAATCGTATCAAAAGGAATCTCTGCTGGTAAGGGCCAACAAACTTATAGAGGATTAGTAAGTGTATTGCCAAATGCAAGTAATGCTAAGAATTTTACACAGTGCGATTCTTTATTAATAGGAAATGATTGTGGTGCACATACGGTACCGTATATTAATGTTAGAAACGAACTTTCTGATGTAGCACATGAAGCAACTACTTCTAAAATTAGTGAAGAGCAACTTTTTTATTGTAGGCAAAGAGGAATAAATGAAGAAGATGCAACAGCATTAATAGTTAACGGGTTTTGTAGGGAAGTATTGAAAAATCTACCAATGGAGTTTGCAGTGGAAGCAAAAAAACTATTAGAGTTAAGCTTAGAGGGGGCAGTAGGTTAGTTGTGTTAGAAATTAAAAATCTGTCTGTATCAGTACAGAATAAAATTATTATTAATAGCTTAAACCTTGAAATAGAGAGAGGTAAAAAAGTTGCTATAATGGGGCCTAATGGATCTGGTAAATCTACATTATCAAATGTTATTGCAGGAAAACACGGATATCAAATTAATAATGGGAAAATTTTTTTTAATGGTATTAATATTCTTGAATTAGACCCGGAAGAAAGAGCTGCTAAGGGTATATATTTAGCATTTCAATATCCTGTAGAAATACCAGGTATTGCTAATAGCTCTTTTTTAAGAACGGCACTTAATTCAATTAGAAAGTATAATGGTGAGAAAGACTTAAATACAAGGGAGTTTTTAGAAGAATGTAAAGATTTGAGTAAAAGATTAAATCTTGACGCTAGCTTTTTATCTAGGGATTTAAATACTGGTTTTTCTGGTGGAGAAAAGAAGAAAAATGAGATTTTTCATATGTTAATGATGAAACCTAAACTTTGTATATTAGATGAAATAGATTCAGGTTTAGACATTGATGCTTTAAAGGTTATATCTGATGGAGTTTCTAAATACAGTAATGAAAATAATAGTTTGCTTATCATAACTCATTATCAAAGGTTGTTAGACTATATTAAGCCTGATGAAGTACATATTTTTAATGAAGGTAAAATAATTAAATCTGGAGATTACAATCTAGTTAAAACTTTAGAAGAAAAAGGCTATCAGGAGTTTGTATAATTGTATTTGAAGGAATATATAAATAAATTAAAGACTAGTGACTTTATTGATGAAAAAAAGTGGCTAGATCAAAATGCGATATTAGAAATTATAAGTGAAGAAATTCCAAACGCTGGAACTGAAGAGTGGAAAAATTTTAAAACTAACTCAATAAAAGAAACTAGCTGGAAGGTTCTTTTAGAGAATTCCATTAAAAAAGATTATATTAAACAAGAACAGCGCAAATTACCTAATAGTATATTTTTTATTGACGGACATTACAGTCAAGAAGCTTCATCACTGAAAAAAGAAAGTAGTATAAATATTTTTTCTTTGTCAGATTATATTAATAAAAATCCAGAATTTAAAAATATTTTATTTAATAATCCATCTGATTATGCTGAAAGTAGGTTATCAGGCATAAAAGATAAAAAACCTACTTACTTTATTTCACTTAACAGTCTATTAAGCTTTGGTACAGTAATTGAAGTTGAAAAAGCTAAATATATTAACGAAACAATAAATATAATTCATAGTTTTTCTAATATAGAACCAGAAATAGTAATTAACCCTTACATTATCATTGTTTGTAAAGAAGGTTCAAAGGCTTCTTTTCAAGAGATTTCCCATGATGTTGGGTCATGGAACAATAGCTTGAAAGAGATTTTTATCAGGAAAGATTCAAACTTAACCTTTTCAAGTATACAAGAAAGAATTTCCACAGGAATAAAAACCTCTTCAATTAATTGTCATATTGATGAGAACGCAGAACTAAATTTAAAAGTTTTAAATAGAGAAAGATCTAAAGAAGATATTAGAGTCTTTTTAAATAAAGAAAATTCTACAGCCAATATCTCAGGAATAATTTTATCTAATAATAAAGATGAATCTGATGTATTTTGTAAAGTAACACATATAGGAAGGGCTTCTAAGAGTGATCAAAATTGGAGACTAATAAGTGCTAAAAATAGTAAAACTGCTATCAATGGAAAAATCTGTGTTAACAAAAATGCAAAAGGCAGCGATGCTAGTTTTTATTCTAAGTCTTTATTGCTCAACAGAAAAGCAACATCTTTTTCTAAACCTGAATTAGAAATATTAGAGGATGATGTAAAATGTAAGCATGGAGCATCTTTTGGAGAGATAGATAATAACAGTATTTTTTATATGCAAAGTAGAGGTATAAAAAAAAAAGATGCCATAATTTTGTTAATACATGCGTTTATTAATGAAATAGGTTTAGACATTGAAGATAACAGTGAGTTGAGTAGAAATCTGATAGATGAATTTTTCAACCAAATAAATGAAAAATAATAATTTATATGCGTAATATTAAAGAAAACTTTCCAATTTTAAATAAAAAAATAGATGGCAAAAAAGTCATTTATCTAGATTCTGCCGCTTCTTCACAAAAACCTTACAGTGTCATTAACGATATAAAACATACTTATGAAAATAGTTATGCAAATGTTCACAGGGGAATATATAAATTAAGTCAAATGGCTACAGATAAATATGAAGCATCAAGAGAAAAGGTAGCAAAATTTTTAAATGTTAAAAGCTCTAAACAAATTATTTTTACTAGAGGAGCAACAGAGGGAATTAATTTAATTGCAAGTTCATTAGCAGATAGTTTTCTTAGTCAAGATGATGAAGTCATAATCAGCACACTTGAACATCATTCAAATATTGTACCCTGGCAAATTGCAGCAAAAAAAACAGGGGCTAAAATAGTAGAGTTAAAACCTGATAATAATGGAAATATATTAGTAGAGGAATTAATAAAATGCATTACAAAAAGAACAAAAATTATTTCTTTGCCTCATATTACTAACTCTATTGGTTCTATTTTGCCAATAAAAGAAATATGTTTAGAGGCAAAAAAAAGAGGTATTATAACTTTGGTTGATGGTTGTCAAGCTGCACCACATGTTGAAATTGATATAAATGAAATACAGCCAGATTTTTATGTGATTTCTGGGCATAAGATTTATGGTCCCTCTGGTATAGGTGCTCTTTATGGTAATAAGGAGTGGCTTGAAAAACTTAATCCATACCAAACAGGTGGTGAGATGATAGATTTTGTTTCTATTCAGAAGTCTACGTATGCAAATATTCCTAATAAGTTTGAAGCAGGTACTCCTAATATAGTAGGAGCAATAGCTTTATCATCGGCAATAGATTTTATGAATGAAATTGGAATTAATAAAATTACTGAACATAGTAATTACCTTACAAAAATATTATATGAAAAGTTGAAAAGCCTAAATTATATTAGAATAGTTGGAGAACCTGAAAAAAGACTAGGAATAGTGTCTTTCTTAGTTGAAGGAAGTCATCCTCATGATGTAGCATTATTATTAGATAATAGAGGCATATCTGTAAGAGCTGGACATCATTGTGCTCAACCGGCCATGCGACATTTTAATGTAGACACCACGTTAAGGGTTTCTTTTGGAGTTTATAACAATGAAGAAGATATAGATAATTTTTTAATTAATTTGAAGGATATAGTAAAATACCTACAGTAATTATGAGCAAAAGTACATTAAAAGATGATATAATTGAAGCCTTACAAGGCGTATACGATCCTGAGATACCTGTTTCTATATATGAATTAGGGCTCATTTATGATATAAGAATAAAGGAAGATAATAATGTTGATATTATAATGACTTTAACTACTCCAAACTGTCCAGAAGCTCAAACTATACCTGAAAAAGTAGCAGATGTAGTTTCTTTATTAAAAGGTGTTAATGAGGTTAAAGTAGAAATTACCTGGGATCCACCATGGACTCAGGATAATATGACTGATGCAGCAAAGCTTGAATTAGGATTAATGTAAAAAGGGATTATATGAAAAAAGAAATAGCAGTAAATATTACCCAACAGGCAGTAGATAAGGCGAGGGAGTTGGTTAGTCTAGATAGTACTAGTATTGGATTAAGAGTAGAGATCAAAAAAGGCGGTTGTTCTGGCATGACATACGATGTAGTACATGCAAAAAGTTTTAATGAGCAAGATGAGGTTATAAAAAAAGATGGTGTGACTTTTGTAATTGATCCCAGTGCAATATTGTTTGTTATTGGTTCGACTATAGATTGGAAAGAAGACAAGTTTAAAAGAGGGTTCACTTTTGAAAATCCAAACGAAACAGCTCGCTGTGGCTGCGGTGAATCCTTTAGTATTTAAAATTATACTTTTTCAGAAATTTTAATAGCGCTTTTGGAAAGTAGCTTAATTCCTTTTTTTAAAGCACTATGGAATAAGTCAGAACCCGTATCATGCTCACTTGCAAAATCAAGATGTTCCTTTTCTTCTTCACAAAATTTTTTAGTAACTTTAGCCAAATTGTTATCTTTGCCTGTAAGGTACTGAGTTTGTTTTTGGTAATGATCAATAATTACTTCCTCTACTGCTTCAGTACATGCATGAGTGGCTTTTTTTCCTAGTATAGCAGTAACTACTCCGAGTCCAAATGCTCCCGTCTTCCAAATAGGACTTAAAACCGTTGGTCTTACTTTGTATAAGTTTAACAATTCATTAAATTTATCATAATGCTTTTTTTCTTTACTCAACATATCTTTTAGGTCATTAGCTATGGACTTATTTTTAAGTACTGCTAACTGGCCTTTATATATTTGTATAGCTCCAAGTTCTCCTGCTTGATTGACTCTGATTATTTCTCTTATTTTCTTTTTTGACATATTACTTAAATATATTTCTATTGTATTTTTTCAAGCAAAACAATAACAAACTAGCACTAAATAAAAAACTTAAATTTGATAGAGATAAATTAAAAATTTTAAATTTCGGGAAAGCACAATCCATATTTTTTGTATTTCTGATTAAAAAATCTAACTCTTCTATAGAATTAGCAGTTTCGTTATTTTCAGAAGTACATGAAATAATATTATTAAAAAAACCAAACTCTATTCCACTATGATAAAAGCTTAAAGTGATTATAGCGCACAGAATGATAGTTATAATTATTTCAATATATTTACTTTTACTGCTTTGTTTAATATTTAAAACACAAGCTAATAAAAGAAGCAACCATAGGTATCGCTGATATAAACATAGTTTACAGGGTATTAGATCTAAAAAAAATTCTAAGAAAAATGAAAAAAGTACTGAAACAAAAACTATAATTGCTAAAATTTTATTAAATAGATTTATTTTTAAAAACTTATCCATATATGAAAATTATAAAAACTAAAGCCAATATTAATACAAAAAATAAAGTTAATTTATAAAAATATTTATCTACAAAAGATAAACTTTTTTCTCCATATTTATATACTAAATAAGAAAGAGAAATAAACCTCAAACCTCTAGCAAATATTGAGCAAATTATGAAAATAAAAAAATTAAAAGATAATAAGCCACTTCCAATTGTGAATATCTTATAAGGTATAGGAGTAAAACCTGCTAGTAAAATTATAAACAAACCATACTTAGAAAAATATTTTTTTAATTGATCTAACTGATTTTCAGCACCATAAAAATTAATTATATTATTACCTACTAAATCCCAAAAAAAATAACCAATCATATACCCTATTATACCTCCTAATACAGAAAATAGTGTGCAAATTATACTAATAAAAAGCCATCTATTTTTTTTTGCTAAAACTATTGGAATTAAAAAAATATCTGGTGGAATAGGAAAAATAATGGATTCTAAAAAAGAAAATAGACTTAGAAATTTTATTGAGTTTTTATTATTTGATACTTTTAATGTATTATCTATTATATTGAAAGTAAGGTTTTTAAATTTTTTCATGGTAAATTATTTTCTAAAATTAATAATTATCTCTTTTTTTTTATTTTTTTTATTTCTAAAGTATAACATTGCTGAGAATAATCAAATTTTATTAAATGAGGTTCTACCGGGGATTTTACTTTATTATGGAGAAAATGAAGAACCTAATAAAATAAATAAGGGTGCAATAGCTAATAAGGTAGCAATCATAGGTAACAAATCAATTCTAGTTTATGATGCAGGACCTTCTAAAGAATTTGCAGAAAGATTCATAAAGGAATTAAGAAAATATTCAAAAAAACCAATTAAGTATTTAGTAATTTCTCATAGACACTTTGATCACGCATACGGGATAGAGGCATATCTTAAAAAGAAAGTTACTATTTTCATAGATAAAACTGAATATTCTTATTTGAAAAACGAAGGTCCATTAATCAATAACTTATTGATTAAAAATCTAGGTTTTAATGAGGATAATATAAACTTTGATAATATTTCCGATGAAAAAATAAACTTTTTATCTGACAGTATAGAAGTTAATTTAGGCAATAGAAGAGTATTAATAAAAAATCTAGGTATAGCCCATACTAAAGGAGATCTAATAGCATATGACTTTAATACAAATACTTACATTACCGGTGATATAATTTTTATAGGAAGAGCTGCAGCATTTTCTGATGCAAATATTCCAATGTGGATTAATGTAATAAACAATAAATTAGATTTGTCATGGAATTATCTAATACCTGGACACGGCAGTATAATTAATAATAAGCTGGAACTAAATGATACAAAAAATTGGTTGTATTTTTTAGATAATGCAGTAAAACATGCAGTTTCTCAAGGTGATATGATATCAGAAATTTTTCAATATCCCATACCAAAAGAAATTCATCACTTAAAAATGAAAAGTATCACCTTAAGACAGGGTATAAAAAAGCAGCTAAACTTATACAGAAAAAAATATATTGAATAATATATAAAAAAAGTTTAAAAATTATCATTTGTATTTTTTGGGGCTGTGGCGGAATTGGTAGACGCAGGGGATTCAAAATCCCCCGGAGAAATCCTTGAGAGTTCGAGTCTCTCCAGCCCTACCAATTATTAGGAGAAGGCCTTATGGGTTTTGTGAAAAGCAATCAACGTTTAAAATATTACAAAAAAGCAGTTTCTAAAGACTATTTTATAATTGAAAAGAATATTATTTTCGCTGGAACACATATTATTTTAGACTTATGGAATTGCAGCTTTTCTAATAAAATAGTATCGCTTAAAAAAATTATTAAAGAAGCAGTTAATTTATCTAAAGCAAATATACTTCATATGCATATGCATAGATTTGGTAAGGAGCAAGGTATATCAGGGGTAGCTGTTTTAGCTGAGTCACACATCAGTGTGCACACTTGGCCAGAAAGAAATTATATGGCATTTGATATATTTATGTGTGGTAATACTTATCCTGAATTAGCTAGTGAATTTTTGATTAAAATGCTAAAACCAAAAAGAAAAAAAATTGAAATTATAAAAAGAGGAATTACTAAAATTGACAAAAAAATGTGTTGAGTGGCTAAACAATAATAAAAATTCTTCCCCTAGACTAGTTTATGATTTGCAGAGAGTTAAAGAAAATTTTTCTCAATTCGTTAAGTTATTTGGAGATATTAAACCTTATTATGCAGTAAAGGCTAACTCTAGTGTAAAAATAGTGACATTGCTAAATAGACTAGGTTCTAACTTTGACTGTGCTAGTATTAACGAGATAAAAATATGTACTAGGTTAGGTATAAGCGCTAGAAAAATTTCTTTTGGGAACACTGTAAAAAAGACAGAAGATATTAAAAAGGCTTTTAAACTAGGAGTAAAACTATTTGCATTTGACTGTGAAGAAGAGTTATTAAAAATTAGAGAATTTGCCCCTAAATCTAAAGTGTACTGTAGGCTTCAAGTTTATAATGGTGGAGCAGAATGGCCACTTTCAAAAAAATTTGGCTGTTCTTCAAAAGAATTAGAGTATTTATTAATTAAGGCAAGTAAAATTGGCCTGAATCCTGTAGGTTTGTCGTTTCATGTAGGTTCACAACAACTATCAAAAAAAACTTGGGAGAAAGCAATTAAAACGTCATCACAAATATATAAAAAATTTAAAAAAAAATATTTCGAGTTAAGTTTTTTAAATATAGGCGGTGGAATGCCAGCAAATTATGAAAATAAAAAAATAGATTTTAAGGATTACGCAAAAAATATTCTCAATCTAATTAATAAATATTATGACGAGGTTATACCAGAAAATATAATTGCAGAACCAGGAAGGTTTCTTGTGGCCAGTGCAGGTGTATTAGAGAGTGAAGTAATTTTAATTAAAAAAAAAGATAATATAAGATGGTTATATCTCGATGTAGGAAGATATAGTGGGCTAGCTGAAACTGAAGGAGAGGCAATTAAATATAAAATAGAGTTTTATAGAAAAAATAAAGCGAAAAAAGTTAAATATATAATTGCTGGTCCATCTTGTGATAGTCACGATATTTTATATCAAAAAAAATTGTATACATTACCCATAAATATTAAATCAGGAGATAGGTTGAGAATATTTTCTGCAGGTTCATATATTACTTCTTATCAATCGGAATTTAATGGAATAAAAAAAATAAAAGAAATATTTTTGAAATAAATTTAATTATTTTTTTAAAAAATTAGGAACTGCGAAAGAAGCATTTAATATTTCTTTATTAAAATATTTTGTTTTAATATTTTTATTTATAAAAAAATTTCTTTTTTTAAATAAATCGTAATTATTTGACGCCCACACTAAAGCCATAAAACCTCCTATATAAGATGGTACAACAGTGAAATAAAAACCATAATATTTAAAATATTTTTTTATATCTCTAATGACTTCTTTAAGCTCTTTTTTTTGCAAAAAAGGTACTCCGCTTTGGAATATAGCTATACTAGTTTCAGACATTATATTCTTAATTTTTTTATAAAAATTAGATTTATACAAACTTTTACCAGCTCCTATGGGATCAGGTCTATCTGCGATAATTAGATCATAAGAATTTTGATTTTTACCTATAAACTTAAAAGCATCCTCGAAAAATAAATTTAATTTTTTGTCAATAAGTGAATTATTATTAATTTTTTTAAAGTATTTTTTACTTAAATCTACAACTTCCTTGTCAATATCTACTAAATCAATGTTTTTAACATAATTATATTTAAGTACTTCTTCTGCAACAGCACCATCTCCTCCTCCAATTATTAATACTTTCTTAGCTTTTTTGGCCAATGCTTGCATAGCTGGATGTACCAACATTTCAGAATAAGCATATTCATCTTTTTCTGTTACCTGAATAACACCATCAAGAGCTAGGACTCTACCATAAGTTAAAGTATCAAAAATTTCTATTTTTTGAAAATTAGACTTTTTATTTATTAATCTATTTATTATCTTAATTTCTTGATTTAATCCTATATGTAATTTTTCTTTAAAAGTTTTCATAATGCTTACCTTTATGATTTAATTATCCTATCCCACTTAATCCAGCGCTTATTATTTTTCCAAGTAAACATCGGAAAAACTTTCTTATTAGATACGTTAGAATAATTATTATTTAATTTAATTATTTCATTCAACATGAATTCTGTTACGTCTGCAATTTTTTTATTTTTAGCTTCATTGAGGCTTATCCAGTCTAGATTTTCCAATTCTCTATTGGCTTTCATAGTGCCAACAAAGTCTTCATAAAAAGCTAAAAAAAACCTAGCATGAAACCTTATTTTTAACTTTGAGGGAGTAATGGCTCTACCAAAAAAGTGCAACTTATGTATGCTTGGAACATATGATTTTTCAGTAAAATAACTCCAAGAACTTTCACTATTGATAAATGGTTTTGATGAGCTTTTGTCTGCTTCTGCTAAGTACAGCCCTGTTTCTTCCGCAGTTTCTCTAATAGCTGTTAGTAATAATGATTGACAATGTGAATTAGAGTAAGATTTCACTGCTTTTTTGTTAACTTGTTTATTGGGTTTTAATTTAAAAAATTTATAGGCTTGTAAATCCTCTTTTTCTGTTACACCACCAGGAAAAACATAAACTCCAGGCATAAACCTAGACTGCATTGGTCTTTGCCCCATTAAAACAAAGGTTTTTTTCTTATTTTTCTTAATTATAATTAACGTAGAAGCATCTTTTGGTTTAGTTGGCTTATAATTTAATTTTTCCATAAAACTGTAGTAATATTATTTAAATTAAAGTAATTAATAAATATAAAAATTTTCTTAATAATAAATTATTTAGCAGTGAAAAACTATTATAATAAAAATTTTAAAGCTAATTACAATACTGTTGAAGTTATTGATAGTAATGTAAAAAGATTATTAGCAAAAAACCCTAGTCCATTTACATTTTATGGAACAGGAACATATATTATTGGTCATGATGATCTGGCGATTATTGATCCTGGTCCTTTAATAGAATCTCATATATTTAATTTGTTAAAATTATTAAAGAGTGCAAAAAAAGTAAGCCTTTTTATAACACATACCCATGCAGATCATTCCCCTGCAGCCAAGGTTATTAAAGAAAACATTGATTGTACGTCATATGGATATGGTCCATACAAAAGAAAAAAATTTGATACTAACTTTGAAGAAGGGCATGATTTAACCTTTAAACCAGATATTTATTTAAATGATGGAGAATTAGTAAACGGCGATGGGTGGACTATTAGAGCTATACATACGCCAGGACACACATCAAACCATATGTGTTATGGTTTGGAAGAACAATTAATTTTATTTACAGGGGATCACATTATGGGTTGGTCTACAACTGTTATAGTGCCTCCTGATGGAAATATGACTTCTTATATCGAAAGCTTGAAGAAAGTATTAAATTATAAATATAAAATATTTTATCCTACTCATGGAGGTCCCATCACCAAGCCAAGACAATTTGTAAATGCATTAATAGCACATAGACTAATGAGGCAAACTCAAATTATTAATGAGTTATCTAAAAATAATTTAACTATAAAAGAAATGGTCAGTAAATTCTATAAAACTACAGATAAGAGACTTTGGCCAGCTGCAGAGAAATCAATACTAGCAAATTTATTAAGCCTGAAGGATAAAGGAGTAGTTGTTGATGAAGATAATAAAAAAGTAAAATGGAAAGTAATTTAAATTTTTAACTTTAATTATGATTGTAAAAAGAAGTAATTTTGAGAACATTAAAAGACAAAATTATAGTATAGCTGTGGGTAATTTTGATGGCATACATAAAGGACATAAATATTTATTAGATGTACTTTTAAAATATAAAAAAACAGATAATTCTAAGGTAGCAGTTTTATCTTTTACTCCTCATCCTGTTAAAATAATGGCACCTGATAAATGGAAAAAAAACCTAGTTAGATTTAGAACTAAATATGAAAAGTTAAAGTTATTAGGTTTAGATGCTTTATTTTTATTAAGTTTTTCTAAAAAATTTAGTAAAACATCAGCTGAACAATTTATAGTAAAATATTTGATAAATATATTAAACGTTAAAAATATAGTGGTAGGAGAAGACTTTAGATTTGGTTATAATAGAGAAGGTAATGTCAGTCTATTAAAAAAATACCAAGAAAAAGGTGCTTTTAATGTTGAAGCAATTAAAAAAAAATCAGATAATAAAAATAATATATTTTCATCATCATTAATTAGAGATTTTGTTAAAAATGGAAATATTACAAAGGCAAATAGCTTTTTAGGACATAATTGGCAAGTTCAAGGTAAGGTAGTGAGAGGAAATGCTCTTGGAAGGACTTTAGGCTTTCCTACAGCTAATCTGAAATATATGTATCAAATATCTCCACAAAGAGGTATTTACGCATGTTGGACTCAGATAGAAGGAGAAACAAAATGGAGAATGAGTGCAGCATCAAGTGGGATAAGACCTCACTATGATGGAAAAGAAGAAATTTTGGAAGTATATATTTTTAATTACACTGGTAATTTATATCAAAAAAGAATTAAAGTAGCATTTGTTGAAAAAATTAGAAATGAAGAAAAATTTAATAGTGATCAGGATTTAATAGTTAGAATGAAAAAAGATTGTGAGCATATAAAAGAAATACTAACCAAAACAGCAGTTTTAGATAATAATTAGAGAAAAAAATGAGTGATAATAACAAATATAATTTAACTATGTTACTTCCTAAAACAGATTTTGGTATGAGAGGAAAGCTACCAACTGAAGAAGTAAAAATGATGGCGTTTTGGAATGATATAGAATTATTGAAAAAACTTAGAGAACAATCAAAAGACAAAAAAAAGTTTATTCTCCATGATGGTCCTCCCTATGCAAATGGACCAATTCATATAGGTACAGCTGCAAATAAAATATTAAAAGATATTATAAATAGAACAATGCAATTTGAAGGCTATAATTCTTTATATGTTCCAGGCTGGGATTGCCATGGTTTACCAATAGAATGGCAAATAGAAAAACAATATAGAAAAAAAGGTAAAAAAAAAGAAGATATTGATATCAAAGATTTTAGAAATGAATGTAGAGAGTTTGCTCAAAAATGGATTGAAGAACAGAAAAAGTCTTTTATAAGATTGTTTGTTTTAGCAGATTGGAATAAACCATATACAACAATGGCTTACGAGTCAGAAGCTATTATATTAAAAGAATTTAGTAAATTTTTTCTAAATGGCTCTTTATATCAGGGTTCAAAACCAGTAATGTGGTCACCTATAGAAAAAACTGCATTAGCAGAGGCAGAAATAGAGTATCATGATATTGACTCAACCTCTATTTATGTAGCCTTTAAGGTAAAAAATAGCCCGAATAAACTACTAGAAAATACTTCTGTAATTATATGGACTACTACACCATGGACAATTCCAGGAAATAAGGCAATAGCATTCGGAGATTCTATTGATTACTGTATATTTAAAGTTCAAGAAAGTAAAAATAATCTTATTAAGGATAATAAATATTTAGTAGCAAAATCTTTATTAGAAGAAGTTTGTGATAGATGTAATATAAGTAAATTTGAGCTAATTAAGGAAATAAAAGGAGAAGAATTAGGTAATACAATATGCCATCATCCTTTTTCAAAAATTGGATTTGATTATGATGTCCCTTTGCTAAAAGCGGAATTTGTAGAAGATAGTGAAGGTACAGGCTTTGTTCATATAGCTCCATGTTATGGTGAGGACGACTATTATTTAGCTTTAGATAATAATATCGTAATTAAAGATATCGTTAAAGATGATGGCTGTTATAGAGATAATACTCCCGTATTTGCAGGAATTCATGTTTTTAAAGCACACTTAAGTGTTATAGAGAAGCTAGAAGAACAAAATAAACTTTTAGGATCAAGAGAATACAGACACTCTTACCCTCATTCATGGAGGTCAAAAAAGCCTATTATTTATAGAACCACTCCACAATGGTTTATCAGTATGAAAACAAATAATTTAAAAGACACAGCTATGCAAGGTATTGAGGATACTGTATGGATACCTAAGTCCTCTAAAAACAGGATACAAAGTATGGTGGAGAATAGACCAGATTGGTGTGTTTCAAGACAAAGGTCATGGGGAGTCCCATTGACTATATTTATAAATAAAAATACAGGAGAGCCTTTAAAAGATGAAAAGGTAATGGAAAGAATAATAGAAGATGTTAAACGAAAGGGGTCTGATGTTTGGCTGTCAGATAACCCATTAAAATATTTAGAAAAAGACTATAACCCTGATGATTATTATGCAGTTAAAGATATACTTGATGTATGGTTTGACTCAGGCACCTCTCATGCCTTTGTATTAGAAAATAATAATCTTAGTTGGCCTGCAGACTTATACTTAGAAGGAACAGATCAGCATAGAGGTTTTTTTCAATCTTCTTTGCTAGCTGCCTGTGGAACAAGAGGTAGGGCTCCTTACAAAAGTGTTATAACTCATGGCTTTGTTCTAGATGGTAAAGGTAGAAAAATGTCTAAGAGCTTAGGTAATGTTATAAATCCAGAGGACATAATAAAAAAATCAGGAGCAGATGTTTTGAGGTTATGGGTTGCAACAACTGATTATTCGGATGACATGAAGATAGGTGATGAAGTTTTATCAAATTTAAATGATAACTATAGAAGAATAAGAAATACATTTAGATTCATTTTAGGCAATATAGGCAGTACTGAAATTGATTTTTCTTTTAATTATTCTGAGTTAGAAGAGATTGATAAGTTTATATTAGCTAGGCTTTATGAGCTTGAGACTATCAGAAAAAAATCTTTGAATGAGTATGCATTCCACATCTTTTACAAAGCATTATTTGAATTTTGTTCAGTTGATTTATCTTCGTTTTATTTTGATATTAGTAAAGATGCTTTGTATTGTAACAGCATAGAAGACAATACTAGAATAAATAAAATAAAAATTTTATTTCAAATTTTAGAAAAGTTAACTACATGGTATGCTCCGGTATTATGTCATACTATGGAAGAGGTTTGGCAAAAATTTAAAACAGAGAATATAGAAAGTGTACACTTAAAAGTCTTTAAAAATCCTGACAATATTTGGAATAATGTTAACCTGCTAGAAAAATGGGAAAATATTAAAAAAATAAGAAAAATAATTAATACAGCTATAGAAATAGCCAGAAATGAAAAAAAATTAGGATCAAGTTTAGAAGCCAATGTAGTGTTAATTACGAAAGAGAAGAGTATCTTAGAGTCCATAAAGAGCATAGAGATGCATAATGTATGTATTATTTCTTCGTTTGTTGTTTTAGATAATAAGGACAACATAGATGATAATTTTATTTCTATATTTTCTAATAAAGAAAAAAATGTAGAAGTTTTTGTTTACAAAACAAAATATGAGAAATGCTTGAGGTGTTGGCAATATAAAAAAGAAGTAAGCATTAACAAAGGTTTATGTGAAAGGTGTTTGCTCGTACTAAATAATAGTAGATAAAATATGTGGAAGTCACTTAATTTAGTAAGAGTTATAGAAACGCTTTTAGCAATTACTTTTTTAGTCTTGATTGATCAATGCATAAAAATTTTTATTTCTAAAATAATGTTAGAGAACAGCTTTGAGGACATGCAACTATTATCTTTTTTAAACATTGTCTTTGTAAGAAATACAGGCGTAAGTTTTGGTATGTTCAGTGAATGGGGTATTTTAGGAAGATATTTTTTCTCAATATTTTCAATAGTGGTGGGATGTTTTTTAATTTTATTAGCAATTTTTTCTGACACAAAAGTATTTAGAATTAGTTTAGGTTTAATATCTGCTGGCGCTTTAGGAAATGCTATAGATAGAGTTTATTTTGGGGGAGTAATAGACTTTATTGATTTTTTTATATATAATTTTCATTGGCCAGCTTTTAATTTTGCTGATATTTTTATTACTCTGGGAGTAATTTTTTTATTGTTTGATAATATTTTTAATAACAAAAATGAAACTTAATTATTTATACTTTTTTTTAAGCACCATTTTAACATTGTTACTTATTTCTTGTTCCAATGAAAGTCTTCAAAAAATTGGAGTTACAAAAAAAAAGAATGATCAGTTTTCTGTTTCTAGAAAAGCTCCTTTAGAAATGCCGCCTGATATGTTTTTAAGGCCACCAAAATTAAAAAATAAAACAATAAAAAAAAATAACTTAAGCTTAGAGGATGAGGAACTTAGCGTTGATGATATTCTAAATAACAAAATTAGAAAGAAGGACACTGCAGATAATGATTCAACGCAAATAAAATCAAAGGAAAAAAGAATTTTAAAGAAAATATTAAATACGAAAGCTATTGTGCTAAAATAGCTGGTACTAATGAATTATGTTAATTGATTTAAAAGGATGGAAAAAATTAACAAACAATAAAACCTTAAGTGACTTAAATAATAAATTAATAAAAATTAAGAAAGGAATTAATAAAACCTCTAATGAGTTTAGCTTTTTAAGGTCAGATAATAATAAAGAAATTTTTAGTCATCTAAAAAAATATAAAAAAAAATTCAAAAATATAGATAGTTTTTTGTTAATAGGAACAGGAGGGTCTAGCTTAGGAGCTAAAGCTATAATCAGTTTATATAATGAAAAAAAAATTAACTTTATTGAAAATCTTGACCCATCAACATTAAAAAATTTTTTTAAAAATAATAAAAAAAATAATTTAGGGCTATTGATAATTAGCAAATCAGGTGAAACTTTGGAAGTATTATGCTTATTTGATATTCTTATGAATAGCTTTAAGAATAACTTAGATTTAAAAAATAATACGTTAATTATCTCTGATAAAAAAAATTCAACACTAAGAAATATAGCTAATAAACATAGTATAGATGTTTTAGACCATGATGAAACTATTGGAGGAAGGTTTTCATGTTTTTCCTTAACAGGATTACTCCCTATGTATTTAGCAGGAATAAATAGCATTAAATTAAAAAAGTTAGTGGATAAAAGCTTTAAAAAAGATTTATTAGGTAAAAATAATGCTAAAAATATTTTTATGACTGCTGTATCACAAATAATAAAAAAAAGAAAAATCTCAGGTCATATATTTTTAGTTTATTCGGATAGTCTTATGAATGTCGGTAATTGGTATAAACAGTTGTGGAACGAATCCCTAGGGAAAAATGGTCTAGGTTTACACCTTATTTCAGCATTAGGAGCAGTAGACCAACATAGTCAATTGCAAATGTGGTTAGATGGGCCAAAGAATTTAATTTTTACTATAGTTATTCCAAAAAAAAGAACCCATGACTTTAAAGTAAAAAATAATAAAAATATTTTACCAGCTTATTTGAACAATAGAAGAATGGGAGATTTGCTAAATATTATGGCAGAGTCTACTGCAGCTGAATTAAGGAAGGCAGGTGCACAAGTAAGAATAATTTACATAGAAGATGATAAAGAAGAATCAGTAATAAAACTCATGACTTCGTTTTTTTTAGAAGTATCTTTAATAGGCAAGTTAATAGGAATTAATCCATTTAATCAACCTGCAGTAGAAAAAGTTAAATCTAGAATTAAAAAAAATTTAAAGCAAGATGCAAAAAATAAATTTATTACCACCTGAAATTATAAATGAAATAGCTGCAGGAGAGGTTATTGAAAGACCTGTTGCCGTAGTAAAGGAATTAATAGAAAATTCTATTGATGCTAGAGCAAGCAAAGTAAAAATTAGTATAGAAAAAGGAGGTATATCTAAAATAGTAGTTTCAGATAATGGTATAGGGATAGAGCAAAAGTATATAGAAACAGCTGTGGGCAGACATACAACCTCAAAATTGAATATGCGTACTCTTAATAATATTGTCACCTTAGGGTTTAGAGGAGAAGCCTTGTACTCTATTAGTAATGCTTCAGAGTTTACTATGATTAGTCGAACTAAAGATTCTACAGAGGCCTATGAGTTAAAAGTTATATTTGGCAAACCATTAAGTATCAAGCCGTCAAAAGGAAATGTAGGTACATTGATTAAAGTAGAAAATATATTTAGAAACCTTCCAGTAAGGAAAAAATTTTTAAAATCAGAAAACTCTGAAAGTATTGCAATAAGAAATTTCATTAAAAAAATTTCTTTAGCATATCCTCATATTTCATTTATTTTAATAGAAGATAAAAAAACTAAACTTGAGCTTATAGGCAGAATAAATAATGAAAAATTAAAAAAAAGGGTGCTCGAAATATATGGAAATGACTTTTATAAAAGTTCTCTTTACATAGAAAAAAATCTTGAAAATTTCAACATTAAAATGTTTGTTAGTATTCCAACTTTTAATAAATCTAATTGGAATTTAACAACTATTATCATTAATGGTAGAATTATAAAAGATAAACTACTATTAGGTGTTTTTAAAGCTGCTTATTCAGGCTTATTAGCTGGTAATAGGTTTCCGGTAGTCCTTTTATATTTAAATATTGATTCTAATAATCTAGATATTAATGTACATCCTACAAAATCTGAAGTTAGAATTTTAAATAGAAATATTATTAATTCTTCTATTATAAAAATAATTAGAAAAAAGTTACAAGAGACTGGGTTGAAGTTTTCTGTAGAAGCAGAAAAACATTTAATAAGTAAAATGAAAACAAACATGCAAGTAAACTTTAATGAAAACCTAACAAATAAAAAAGAATACTTATTTCAATATGAGAAGACAGAAGAAAATAATGATAACGTTGTAAATAAAGTTAATAAAATACAAACTAATACAAACCAGCTAGGGTACGCTAAAGCTCAAATTAATAATATGTTTATAGTATCTCAAACTGAGGATAGTTTGATACTTATAGATCAACATGCTGCACATGAGAGAATAGTTTTAGAAAATTTAAAGAAAAACTATAAAAAAAGAAAAATTTTAAAACAAGTTTTACTTCTCCCAGAAGTAGTTAATATAGAAGAGGGTAAAATATTATTACTTAAAAATAAAAAAGCTATAAGTGAATTAGGGTTTGAATTTGATGATTATGGTGAAAACTCAATAATAGTAAGAGAAATCCCAGCTATTTTAGGAAAAATAAATATAGATAGCTTATTTCAAGATTTAAAAGAACAAATTAATGTTTTGGGTGAGATTAATCCAGAAGACTCAGGTATAGAAAGGATTTTATCTAGTATTGCATGTCATAATAGCGTCAGGGCAGGAAAAAAATTAAATATTGAGGAAATGAATTCAATATTAAGGTTAATGGAAAAGACTCCTAATTCTTCTCAATGTAATCATGGAAGGCCAACATTTGTAGAATTAAGATTAAAAGATGTTGAAGCATTATTTGGTAGAACTTAGAGAAATTTAAAGAAGGTAATTAAAGTGTTACCATATTTTTTTTGTGTTGATATATATTGATTTAAATACTTATCATATTTATGATTTTTATTTGTTTCACTGATGATTATTCCGCCCTTTTTTAAAGCTCTTTCATCTAGTATTTTCTTTATAGCTAGATTTGTAAAGTTTTTTAAGTAAGGTGGATCTAAATAAACTATAAAATATTCATTTTTAGCTAGGCTTGTATTAAAAAAATCATCATTAATTAGGGTTACTTTTTTTTTGAGATTTAGTTCCTCAACATTTTTTTTCAGGTTTTCAAATATAGTACTATCAGCTTCAATCAAAGTAGCCTTGTTAATATTTCTAGAAAGACCTTCAATAGCAACAATACCTGATCCAGAAAAAGCATCCAATAAGTGCGTCTTGTTAGACCAGCTATTCATTATATATTTATTAACTAAAATATTAAATACAGCATTTCTAATTTTATTAGAGGTCGGTCGAAGTTTACGATTTTTTAGTGTATGTATTTTTTTAAATTTATAAATACCTGTAGTTATTTTCATAGATTGACTAAATTTAACTTAAAAGGACTAATAAACTTTAAATCACCTGATTTTAATGATGATAACTTTATGGGACCATATTGTATTCTTATTAATTTATTTACACTAAATCCTATTCTCTTAAAAATTTTACGAATATGATTATTTTTTCCTTCATCAAGTTTTATTAATACCCAGGAATAAGACCTAGTAGTACTAATAATTTTAATGCTTTTAACACAGTATTTTAGTTTATTAATAATCAATCCTCTTTTTATTTTTTTAATTATTTGTAAATCAATAATGCCTTGCACTTTTACTTTATAAATTCTAATAATTTTATTTGATGGAGACTCTAAAAAGTGCTTAATTTTAGTATTATTGGTAAGCAAAAGAAGTCCTTGAGAATTATAATCTAATCTTCCGATTAAGTGAATTTTTCCCTTAATAGTTTGAAAAGTTTTTTTTGGTATAAGATCAATAGCTTTCTTCCTATTAAATTCATCTTTGTGAGTACAAATAAATCCTTTTGGTTTATTAAGTGCTATCAAAATTGTTTTATCTTTTAACATTATTTTTTGCTGCCTCTAAAAATCTTTTGTAGACTTGTTTATCGCTTTCCTCTATTAAAAACTCTGGGTGCCACTGTAAACCAATACAAAAGTTTAGACTTTTATCCTCTATGCCTTCAATTATCCCATCTGAAGCTACAGCATTAACATTTAATCCAGTACCTACTTTTTTAACTGCTTGATGATGGGCACTATTTACATTTATTTTTCTTTTTTTAATTATTTTACTCAGGAAAGTATTTTTTTTAATATTAACAGTATGACTGGTTTGATTTCTTGGGTTAGGTTGCTCATGTTTTATATTAGTATCAACCTCCTTATTAATATCTTGTATTAAACTGCCACCATAAATCACGTTTATTAGTTGTTGTCCCCCACATATTCCCAATAACGGAAGATTTTTTTTTAATACTTCATTACATAATCTAATTTCATATTCAGTTCTATCTTCTTTAGTAACAATAGTTTTAAATTTTTTTTTCTCAGAAAAATAAGTGGGGTTAATATCAAAGGCTCCCCCAGTTATAACAAATCCATCTAATTTTTCTACCATTGTATTTATAGAATTTATATCATAAACTAATGGTATAGGTATGCCACCCATATTAGTTATAGCACTACAATAATTCTGGCGTATAGCATACCAGGGAAACTTTGAATATGATTTATTATTTTCTAGATCTAATGTTAATCCTATTAATGGTTTTTTTTTCATAAAACATCTTAATATTAAAATTAAATATATTGAAACTATCACAAATATTAAAAGTAGCATACCTAGAGTCAGAAAAAGCTCTAAAAAAAAATGAGGTACCAGTTGGAGCAGTAATCTTTAATGATAAGAAAATTATTTCAAAAGCACATAATTTAGTAATAAAAAATAACGACCCTTTAGCTCATGCTGAATATATAGCAATTAAAAAGGCAGTAAAAAAATTAAAAACTAATAATTTAAAAGGTTATAAAATATATAGTTCCCTTGAGCCTTGTATTTTCTGTAGTTATGCAATATCTAAATATCTTATTAGCTCAATTTATTTTGGTTTATATGATGATAATAATTTAGGAGTAAAAAATGGAATTAAAATATTTCATGAAAACTTTAAAGGCTTTAAGCCCGATATTTATGGAGGTATAGGAGAAGAAATGTTTTCAGAGTTATTTAAGGGTTTTTTTAAAAATTTAAGAAAATAAAATCAATCTCCTATATCTTTTCGGTAAAAAAGATTAGAACATTTAATATTTTCAATCAGTTTGTAAGCCTCTGCTTTCGCTTTTTCTAGTGTTTGCTGTTTTGAAATTATATTGAGAACTCTACCACCATCAGTAACTAAATCTTTATTTTTGTTAAGTTTAGTCCCCGCTTGAAAAACTATATTATTACCAGTAACTTTTTCTATACCTTTTATAGTATAACCTGATTTATAATTCTCGGGATATCCTTTACTTGCCATAACAATACATATACTTTTTTTCGCACTAAGCTTAATTTGTATATCTTTAAGATTTTGTTCTTCTGTAGCTATACAAATATCTAAAAAGTTACTATTTAATCGAGCAATTAATGCCTGACATTCAGGATCACCTAACCTAATATTATATTCTATTAAAAAGACATCAGACTTAGTAAACATGAGACCTGCATACAATACACCTTTGAAAGGATATCCTAAAAAATTCATAGCTTTTATCGTTGGTTCAATAAATTTTTTATTAATTAATTTAATATTTTTTTCATTTTCATATGGTGAGGGTGATATACAACCCATTCCACCAGTATTAAGACCAGTATTATTTTCACCAACTCTTTTATAATCTTGAGCACTTCCTATGAATTTTGAGGAATTGCCATCTACTATATAAAAAAAGCTTGCTTCTTTCCCTGTAAGTTTCTTCTCTACAATAATTTTTGAGTTACTATCACCTATTTTACCTTGTTCTACTTTATTTAAAAAACGTTTAGCATCTTCAAAGTTTTTTGCAACTAATACTCCTTTGCCTGCAGCTAACTTATCTAATTTTATTACAATAGGAAATTTTAATTGTCTAATTTTTTTAAGAGCTATTTTTGAATTTTTAAAAACTTCCCATTTAGCAGTATTAATATTTCCTATTTTGCAAATTTGTTTTGTAAAAATTTTTGATGACTCTAAAAGAGCACTTTTTTTTGAAGGACCAAAAACTTTTATTCCATTAAGTCTGAGATAGTCGCCTACTCCTTTTGCTAAAAATTCTTCTGATCCAGGTATGACTAGTTCTATTTTTTTTTTTATACAAAAATCTAGTATGCTTTGATTATCATCTGTATTTAATTTTGAAAATTTAGCAATTCTATTAATCCCAGCATTTCCAGGCATACACCATAAATTAGAAATTTTTTTAGATTTTATTAGATTATAGCATAATGAATGCTCTCTTCCTCCACTTCCTAAAACGAGTACATTCATATTTTCTAATTTCTCCAATTTGTGATAAACTTATAATTACAGTTAACTTCAATTATGTCAAATATCCCAGAATATAGCGTTTCAGAGATTTCTACTAATATCAAGCATAGTTTAGAAAATCAGTTTAATAGAGTGAAAATAAAAGGAGAGATTTCAGGTTTAACAAGAGCAAACTCGGGACACTTTTATTTTAACCTTAAAGATGAAGAAGCTAATTTAGCCTCCATAATATGGAGAGGAAGAGCAAGTTTTTTAGAAATAATGCCTGAAGAAGGGTTAGAGGTTGTAGCTTTAGGTAAAATAAGTACTTATATGCCTAGGTCTAACTATAATTTTATAGTAGAGAATATATCTTTCGCAGGTGAAGGTGCATTATTACAGTTAATAGAGCAAAGAAAAAAAAAATTGCAGAAGCTAGGTTATTTTGATGAAAAAAATAAGAAAAAGTTACCGTATATTCCAAATATTATAGGAATTATCACATCCCCTACAGGTGCTGTGATTGAAGATATTAAAAAAAGAATTAAGGAAAGGTTTCCTAGTAATATCTTATTGTGGCCTGTAGCCGTTCAGGGAAATGATGCAGAACAAGAAATTGAAAGTGCTATTTTAGGTTTCAATAGTTCTAAAAAGAAACCAGATGTTATTATTTTAGCAAGGGGAGGAGGAAGCTTGGAGGATTTAATGAGTTTTAATAGTGAGAAGATTGCGCATGCAATTTTTAATTCTGATATTCCAATAATATCTGCTGTTGGACATGAAACTGACTTTTCTATTTCAGACTTTGTGTCTGACTACAGAGCTTCAACTCCTACAGCTGCTGCCGATGTAGTAATACCAGAAAAAAAAGAACTGTTGGAAAGATTAGAACTTTTATCAGAAAATAAAAAAAATTATATAGAAAGCCTTATTAATTTAAAAATGTATAAATTAGATTCATATGAGGCAAAAATTGTAAATCCATATTTATTTTTAGCGGGGCTAGAAGGAAAGCTAAACTCTGAATATGAAAAAATAAGAAGTTTTATTCATAATTATATTAAAAGAATAGAAAGTTTAATTAAGGGTCTGAGCTTAATCAAACAAGATAGAAAAATAAAGGATTATAATTCTAATTTATTAAGACAATTTAATTTTTTTCAGCAAAGCTTTAATGCATTAGTAAAAAAAAAATCAGATTTAATGAAAAGTAAAGTTAGTATATTACACTCATGTTCTTATGAGAGGTGGCTGGAAAAAGGCTTTGTTGTTATAAAAAGCATGGATAATAAGTTAATTAAAAATATAAATACTTTGAAAAACCATAAAGATGTGATCTTGAAGTTTGTAGATGGTAAAGCTAAAGCCAAAATAACCAGCCATGAAGAAAAATAACCTATATAAAAATTTTATTTTTTTATTTTTTTTACTATGTTCAGGCACAAACGCAGTAGACTTAGAAGGAAATTTTATCCAAGGAGGTTTAGTTTTTGGAAAACTAGAGCAAGATGGAAAAGTTTTTTTTGATGATCAAATAATTCCTGTAGACGATTATGGAAATTTTCTATTAGGGTTCAAAAGAAAGCATAAAAATCAATCAATTGTTAAAATTATTTATGACTCAGGAAATATTTTAATTAAAAAAATTAATATTAGTAAAAGAAACTATAAAATACAAAGAATTGATAATTTAGACAAAAATAAAGTTACTCCACCAAAAAGTTACTATGATAGAATAAAAAGAGAAGTAGAATTAATCAAAAAGTCTAAAAAAATATTTTATAATTTTTCATATTATAAAGCAGGCTTTATTATGCCTGTACAAGGTATAATAACAGGAGTTTATGGAAGTCAAAGAATTCTTAATGGAGTACCAAAAAGACCTCATTATGGTATTGATATAGCAAATAAAAAAGGAACAATAGTGGTATCACCAAGTGACGGTATTGTTGTTCTTAGTGAGGATGATCTCTATTTTTCTGGTGGTACTATAATTATATCTCACGGTTTAGGCTTAACTTCTTCACTCTTACATTTATCAGAAATTTTTGTAAAGGTTGGTGAAAAAGTACATTTAGGACAGGTAATTGGAAGAGTAGGGTCTACTGGTAGATCTACTGGTCCTCATTTAGATTGGAGAATGGAAATAAATGGCACTAGAATAGACCCTCAGCTCTTAATAAAAAATAAAGATTAATCATACATATAAATCTTTTTGCCATCTTCTATGAATCCACAGCCAGTTTTCTGGCTGATCTT
>CABZPW010000003.1 GCA_902527765.1 Rhodospirillaceae bacterium | reverse complement strand
CAGATGCAGATAATATAATTTTTAATGGAGGAACGCTAAATACGACAGAAACTTTTACTCTTGGTTCCAATAAGGGGATTACTTTAACCGGCGACGGAACTATTAATACGGACTCATCTACTACTCTTACCTATGGAGGAGTCATAACTGGGTCTTCTAATTTAACAAAGTCAGGTACAGGAACATTTTTGTTAACAGGAGCAAGTACATATACAGGAGATACTACTGTAAGTGCAGGAATTTTTAAAGTTTCCGGCACCTTAGCAGATACAACTGATGTAATAAATTCTGGTACTTATGATGTAGATGCAACAGATACTATTCAGTCACTAAGTGGTTCTGGTGCAGTAGAATTAGCAAGCGGAATAATTTTAACTACTGGAGACTCAGGAAATGATACTGTTTCGGGAGTAATTTCTGGTGCAGGCTCTTTAACTAAAGTGGGATCAGGAACTTTAACTCTTTCTGGTACTAATACATATACAGGAGACACCACTATTAGTGCAGGAAAGATCACAGTATCAGGAACTTTAGCTGATACTACCGACGTTGTAAATTCGGGTATATATGATGTAGACTCAACCGATACTATTCAATCACTGAGTGGATCTGGAGGAGTAGAATTAGCAAGTAGTATCATTTTAACTACCGGTGATTCTGGAAATGACACAGTTTCTGGTGTTATTTCTGGATCAGGGTCTTTAACCAAAGCAGGAACTGGAATTTTAACTTTATCAGGGTCTAATACATTTTCAGGAAATACTACAATTAGTACAGGAACACTTAAATTAACAGGAACGCTTTCTGATAGCACGGATATAATAAATTCAGGAATTTATGATGTGGATGCTACGGATACAATCCAGTCATTAAGTGGATCTGGTGCTGTAGAACTTGCAAGTTCTATTACTTTAACAACAGGAGACTCAGGGGATGATACAATTTCAGGTGTAATATCTGGAGCTGGATTATTTACAAAATCAGGATCAGGAACATTAACTTTATCAGGGGAAAATACATATACAGGAGCTACTTCAATAACAGCTGGCACTATAAGTATTGCAGCAGACTCAGGGTTAGGATCTTCCCCTAGCTCTGCTACAGCAGGACATTTGACTTTGAACGGAGGTACTTTAAATAGTTCATCTACTTTTACTTTGAGTTCAAACAGAGGAATATCACTAGGAGGTAGTAATGGAACTGTTGATGTTGATGGTTCAACAACTCTAACTTATGCAGGTATCATTAAAGGATCAGGATCATTAACAAAATCAGGTTTAGGAAGATTGGTTTTATCTTCTTCCTCAAGTGATTATTCAGGAGGTACTACTGTTGCAGCAGGCACTTTATCCTTAGAAGGCTCAAGTTCAGGTTCAATTGGTTCAGCATCTAGAGGACCTGTAGGAACTGGATCCATAACTGTAAACTCTGGTGCCACTTTGGATGTGAATACTACTTTAATTCATAATACCAAGACCAATAATGGTTCTATTGTAAATAAACCTACACCAACATTTACTTTTTCTAATGATAGTAAAAGCGCAACTTACGGTGATACAGGAATTTCAGCAGATACATTAACAGAAAATACTAATGGTACTATTACTTACTCAAGTTCAGATACTAGTATAGCAACAGTTAACTCATCATCAGGAGCATCAGCTTCGGTAGCAGCAGGAAGTACTACTATTACAGCAAGTGGTGCAGAAACAAATGAATATAATGCAGCTTCTGATAGTTTCACACTTGTAATAAATACAAAAACATTGACAGCAAGCGCATCAGCCTCTAATAAAACTTATGATGGAGGAACATCTGCAACAGTAACATTAACTTTCTCTGGTTTAATAGGCTCTGAAACTCTTGGTCAGTCAGTTTCAGCTACTTTTTCAGATAAAAATGTAGGTACTGGAAAAACTGTTACCGTTAACTCTATTACATTATCAAATGGTTCAAATGGAGGCTTAGCAAGTAACTATAGTATTAGTTCTGGACAAACTACTACAGCAAATATTACAGCAAAGACTATTACTGTCTCTGGTATTACAGCATCTAATAAAACTTATGATGCAACCACTTCAGCAACGGTTGATGTGAGCAGTGCTTCTTTTTCAGGAATAGTAAGCGGAGAAAGTTTGTCAGTATCTGCTTCAGGAGTATTTGATAACGCCAATGTAGGTTCTGGTAAGACAGTAACTCTTACATCTTCATATGCAGGCGATGATGTAAATAATTACTCTATTACCGATCAAGCATCTACTACGGCAAATGTGACGCAAAAAACTCTTACTGCTACAGCATCTGCTTCTAATAAATCGTATGATGCAACAACCACTGCTACTGTTACTTTGATTTTCTCTGGTTTAATAGGCTCTGAAACTCTTGGTCAGTCAGTTTCAGCTACTTTTTCAGATAAAAATGTAGGTACTGGAAAAACTGTTACTGTTAACTCTATTACATTGTCAAATGGTTCTAATGGAGGACTAGCAGGTAACTATTCTATTTCTTCTGGACAAACATCTACAGCAGATATTACTACAAAAGCTTTGACAGTATCTGGAATTACAGGTGTAAATAAAACCTACGATGGCTCTGTAGGAGCAACTTTAAGTACCTCAGGCGTTACTTACTCTGGGTTGGTTTCAGGTGATAGTTTTACTGTTACCCCTACTGGAACGTTTGATAATAAAAATATAGGAACTGGTAAAACAGTAACCATTAGTAGTGCGTATTCTGGAGATGATATTGATAATTACGTGATTACTGACCAATCTAGTACTACAGCCAATATAACTGCAAGATCTTTAACTGTTTCAGGTCTAACTGCCTCTAATAAAGCCTATGATGCAAGCACAACTGCTTCTATAAGTAAGACAGGGGCAATATATACAGGCTTAGTTAGTGGAGATGATTTTACTTTAGCGGCTACGGGTGCATTTAATAATGCAAACGTTGCAAATGGGAAGACAGTTACGATATCTTCATCATACTCCGGAGATGATGTTTCTAATTATTCTATAACAAACCAATCTAGTACTACTGCAAACATTTTTGCTAAAACTCTAACAGCAAATGCTTCAGCATCTAATAAAACTTATAATGGAAATACTACAGCAACGGTTTCATTATCTTTTTCTGGATTAGTTGGCTCACAAACTTTAGGGCAGTCAGTAACTGCAGCTTTTAATAATAAAAATGTGGGAACAGGAAAAACAGTGACTGTAAGCGCAATTACTTTATCTGATGGAAGCAACGGAGGACTAGCAAGTAATTATTCAATCTCTGCAGGGCAAACTACAACAGCAAATATTACGGCAAAGGCATTAACTGTTTCTGGAATTACAGCTTCTAATAAAACGTATGACGGTAACACGAATTCAACAACTGATGTTACTTCAGCGGTATATACTGGATTAGTAAGTGGTGATAATTTTGTGGTTGCAGCTACAGGAACTTTTGATAATAAAAATGTAGGAACAGGAAAAACAGTTAGTTTATCTTCTTCATATTCTGGAAGCGATGTTTCAAATTACTCTGTTACTAATCAAGCTAGCACTACGGCTAATGTTACAGCTAAGGCGTTAACAGTTTCAGGTATTACATCCTCTGATAAAAGTTATGATGGATCCACTAGCGCTACTTTAGTCACATCAAATATTTTATATACTGGTTTAGTAAATGGAGATAGTTTTACAGGTTCTTATACAGGCACCTTTGATAATAAAAATGTAGGAACAGGAAAAACAGTTACGATTTCATCATCTTATTCAGGAGATGATGCATCTAATTATTCAATAACTAATCAATCAAGTACTACCGCTGCAATTATTAAAAAAGCATTAACTGCTTCTGCAAGTGCATCAAACAAAACATATAATGGAAATACTACTGCATCTACTACACTCTCTTTTTCTGGCTTGGCAGGATCAGAAACTTTAGGACAATCCGTATCATCAACATTCAATAATAAAAATGTAGGAACAGGAAAAACAGTAACTGTAAACTCTATAACTTTATCTGATGGAAGCAATGGAGGGCTTGCTAGCAATTACATTATAAGTGCAGGTCAAACTACAACAGCAAATATCACAGCAAAAAGTTTAACAGTTTCAGGAATAACTGCATCTAATAAAACGTATGATGCTAATACAAATGCTACTGTTAATATCGGTTCTGTTTCATATTCTGGTTTGGTAAGTGGAGATAATGTTACTGTTTCTGTATCTGGTACTTTTGATAATAAAAATATAGGAACTGCAAAGACAGTTACTTTGTCTTCTTCTTATTCTGGAAGTGATGTTTCTAATTATTCAATTACTAATCAAGCTAGCACTACGGCTAATGTTACAGCAAAGGCTTTAACAGTTTCTGGAATTACAGCTTCAGATAAAACTTATGATGGTTCTACAAGTGCAACTTTAGGAACATCAAATGTATTATATAGTGGTTTAATTAATGGAGATAGTTTTTCAGGATCTTATTCTGGCACATTTAACAATGCAAATGTGGGAGCAGGAAAAACAGTTACTATTTCTTCATCTTACTCAGGTGATGATGTATCAAATTATTCTGTAACGAGTCAATCAAGTACTACTGCCAGTATAGTAAAAAAATCTTTGACTGCGTCGGCTACAGCTTCTAACAAAACTTATAATGGCAATACTACCGCAACTACCACACTTTCGTTTTCTGGCTTAGTCGGATCTGAAACATTAGGGCAATCTGTATCATCAACATTCAATAATAAAAATGTGGGTACAGGGAAAACAGTAACTGTAAACTCTATAACTTTATCTGATGGTAGCAATGGGGGAGTTGCTAGTAATTATAGCATAAGTTCAGGACAAACTACTACGGCAAACATCACAGCAAAGGCTTTGACAGTCTCAGGAATAACAGCTTCCAATAAAACGTATGATGGAAATACAGTTGTAACTTTAGACTTAACAGGAACATCTTATTCAGGATTAGTTTCAGGAGATGATGTATCAATTTCAGCTTCTGGTTCTTTTGATAATAAAAATGTTGGAACAGGTAAGACTGTAAATATTAGTTCCTCTTATTCTGGATCTGATGTAGGAAACTATTCTATTACTGATCAAGCCACTACCACAGCAAATATAACAGCAAGTGTAAGTGGCATTACTGTTAGGGGAATAACAGCATCTAATAAGACTTATGATGGAAATAATTCAGCAACTCTAGATACTTCAAATGTCTCATACTCAGGACTAGTTGAAGGAGATGATGTTACAGGTTCATTTTCTGGTACTTTTAGTAATGCAAATGTAGGATCTAATAAAACTGTAAATATTAGTTCTTCTTATTCAGGAGCTGATGTAGGAAATTATACTATAACGGACCAGAGCACTACTACGGGAAATATAATTGCAAAAGCACTAACAGCAACTGCTGCAGCATCTAATAAAACTTATAATGGAAATACTACAGCAACAGTTACATTATCTTTTTCAGGGTTAATTGGTTCTGAAACATTAGGACAATCAGTTACAGCAGCTTTTAATAATAAAAATGTAGGAACGGGAAAAACAGTAAATGTGAGTGCTATAACTTTATCTGATGGAAGTAATGGAGGTCTAGCAAGCAATTATAGTATTAGTGCAGGGCAAACAACAACAGCAAATATTACAGCAAAATCTTTAACAGTTTCTGGTATTACCGCATCTAATAAAACGTATGATGGAAATACAAATGCTACAACTGATGTTACTTCAGCATCTTATTCTGGATTAGTAAGCGGTGATAATTTCGTAGTTGCTGCCACGGGAACTTTTAATAATAAAAATGTAGGAACAGGAAAAACAGTTAGTTTATCTTCTTCATATTCTGGAAGCGATGTTTCCAATTACTCTATTACAGATCAATCAAGTACAACAGCGAACATTACAGCTAAGGCATTGACAGTTTCTGGTATTACTGCTTCAGATAAAAGTTATGATGGTTCTACAACTGCAACTTTAGGAACATCAAATATTTTATATACTGGACTAGTAAGTGGAGACAGTTTTTCAGGTTCTTATACAGGAACTTTTGATAATAAAAATGTAGGAACTGGTAAAACAGTTACGATATCTTCATCGTATTCTGGAGACGATGTGTCAAACTATTCAGTCACAGATCAATCTAGTACAACAGCTACAATTATTAAAAAGGCTTTAACTGCTTCAGCTTCAGCTTCTAATAAAACGTATAATGGAAATGCAACTGCAACTTCGTCTCTAACTTTCTCTGGCTTAGTTGGATCAGAGACTTTAGGACAATCTGTAACATCAGCATTTAATAATAAAAATGTTGGAACAGGAAAAACAGTTACAATAAGTGCGATTACATTATCTGATGGAAGCAATGGGGGACTAGCAAGTAACTATACTATTAGTGCAGGCCAAACTACAACGGCAAATATTACAGCAAAAGCTTTAACAGTTTCTGGAATTACAGCTTCTAATAAAACGTATGACGCTAATACAAATGCTACGATGGTTGTCACTTCAGCATCATATTCAGGGCTATTAAGTGGTGATAATGTTGTAGTTTCAGCTACAGGAACCTTCGATAATAAAAATATTGGGACTGGAAAAACAGTAACGATATCTTCATCATATTCAGGAAGTGATGTTTCTAATTATTCTATTACAAATCAATCTAGTACTATTGCAAATGTTACAGCTAGATCATTAACGGTCTCTAGTATTACTGCTTCAGATAAAAGTTATGATGGTTCTACAACTGCAACTTTAGGAACATCAAATATTTTATATAATGGCTTAGTAAGTGGTGATGATTTTTCAGGAATTTATACAGGGACCTTTAATAATGCAAATGTAGCAAGTGGTAAAACTGTTACTATCTCTTCCACTTATTCTGGAGATGATGTGTCAAACTATTCAGTCACAGATCAATCTAGTACTACAGCAGCTATTGTTAAAAAATCTCTAACAGCTACTACATCATCTTCTAATAAAACTTATAATGGAGATGCAACTGCAACTACTACACTTTCATTTTCTGGTTTAGTTGGGTCTGAAACTTTAGGACAATCCGTATCATCAACATTCAATAATAAAAACGTGGGTACAGGAAAAACTGTAACCGTAAATTCTATAACCTTATCTGATGGAAGCAACGGAGGTTTGGCTAGTAATTATACTATTAGTGCAGGCCAAACTACAACAGCAAATATCACAGGAAAATCATTAACAGTTTCAGGTATAACTGCACCAAATAAAACTTATGATGGAAATACAAATGCTCCTTTAGATATATCCAATATTTCTTATTCTGGTTTGGTTTCAGGAGATGATATAGGAGGTGCATTTTCAGGAGCTTTTGATAACAAAAATATAGGAACCAGTAAGACAGTATCAATTTCTGCTTCTTATTCAGGAGTGGATTCTGGAAATTATACAGTAACAGATCAATCTAGTACTACAGCAAACATTACTGCTAGAACTTTAACAGTTTCAGGACTAACTGCTTCAAATAAGACCTATGATGCAACAACTTCTGCAACTTTAGATACTTCTAATATTTCATATGCAGGTTTAGTAAGTGGGGATAGTTTTTCTGGAAGTTACACGGGAACTTTTAATAATGCTAATGTAGGAACTAGTAAGCTAGTTACAATTTCTTCTTCTTATTCAGGAGATGATATAAATAATTATTCTATAACAGACCAATCTTCTACGGGTGCAGATATAACTAAAGCTTCTCCAACTATTAGTGGCTTAAGTGCACAATCAAAGTATTCGGATGAAAGTTATACTTTAGCAGGAATTCCAAGTATTAGTGGTTTAAGTATTGCCTATTCTTCTAGTAATACTAATATAGCTAGTGTAGATTCTTCAACAGGAGCAGTTTCTATATTATCAACAGGAGCATCTACAATTACTGCTTCTATCGCAGCTACATCAAACTATAATGCAGCAAGTGCAACTTATATTTTAACTATAAGTACAAGGCCTACTAGTAATGGATCCCCTTCTCAAGTTGCTACATATACAGCAATAAGAAGTATGAACGAAAATGTAAGTAATAGTAGTGGTAACATTTCTATAAGAGGATCTAATAGTAATCTAAATAATACTTCTATTTCAGGTAGTTCTATATCTGCTGGAAAAAATAGCGTAATTTCATCACAAGCAAAGGTAATAGTTTTAAGGCCTAATCTTGTTCCTGCCACAGAAGGAATTTATGAATTTTCAAATAATGAAGATGAAGATAGGTTAAAACCACCAGAAAAAAATAATGAGAGTTTTCAAAAGCTTGGAGAAATAATAGGAGTTGTAGATTATCTAGTTCAAATTGAATCTGAGAATAAAACATACAACTATAACTTAGAAGTAAGAGACGGAGGTATTTTAATTAAACCTAAAAACTTAGATTCATTTAGCTTCGCAGAATTTAATAAATCAGTAGTTATTGATAAAGCAATGGGGGCGGTACAAGAGAATTTCGGCATACCAACTTTTCAAATAAAAACCATAGTAATAGATTTATTGTCTAATATAGCTAGCAATTAGAATTAATATACAAACCAATATTATTTTAAAAGTCAGAAACTCTACCCTTAACTTCCCAGTCTCCATATCTAGTTGGTTCAGGACCTTTAGGCCCTCCTATTTCTTTAACTTTTTTGTTTTTATTCTTATTTTTTTTATTATTACTTTTATTTTCTTTTTTTTTGACTTTGTTCATAATTAAATTAAACAATATTGATAATGAAAAATAAAGATAAAAGTAGAACAATAGTAAAAATTGGAGTTCATAAGCATCTTCAAGGATTGACCTTAAAAGAAATAGAAGTAATACAAGACGAATATTTTAAAGAAAATAATTTAGATATAAGGGATAAGGCTTTTGTTAAAAATTTAACTTTAACTAGCATAAGAAATAGAGGGATATTAGAAAATGTTATTGCTAAGTATCTTGATAGACCATTACCAAAAAAATTGACAGAAATTAAGGCAATATTAATTATGGGGGTAGCTCAAATTTTATTTACAAGAACTGAAGATTACGCTGCAGTAAATACTACAGTTAATTTCTTTGAAGGAAGACTTAAAAAATGGAGAGGATTATCAAATGCTATATTAAGAAAAATAATTAGAGAAGAAAATTATAAAAACAAAAAGTATGAGCTTCGTTTAAATGTTCCTAATTGGTTATACAAGGTATGGAAAAAACAATATGGACAAAAGAACACGGAAAAAATTATAGATTTTATTTTTAAAGAACCGACCTTAGATTTAAAAATTAAAAAAGATTTTAATTTTTGGAAAAAAGAAATTAGAGGCGAACAGATTGCATATAATACTTTGCGATTAAAAAAATCAGGGGATACTAAAAAAATTAGTGGTTATAAAGAGGGGGCATGGTGGGTGCAAAATCTCGCAGCACAAATACCAGTAGAGTTAATGGGTAATATTAAAAATGAAAAGGTATTAGATCTATGTGCTGCGCCAGGAGGAAAAACTGCCCAATTACTTAATGAAGGAGCAATAGTAACAGCTTTAGACATATCAGAAAAAAAAATTAAAAAACTTAATAGTAATATTTCTAGGCTTAATTTAGAAAAAAATCTTACTGCAATTTCTAAAGATTTTTTGAATTGGAATAGTGAAAAAAAATATAATAAAATTTTATTAGATGCTCCTTGTAGTGCTACAGGCACTGTAAGAAAAAACCCTGATATATTATGGAATAAAGACGAAAAGGATATTGAAAGACTTGCAAATACACAAAAAAATTTACTAGATAAGGCAATAAGTAAATTAAGTGATAAAGGAATATTGGTATATTGTAATTGCTCTATGCAGTTTGAAGAAGGAGAAAAAGTGATAGATTTTTTTATTAAAAAAAAAAGAGTAAAATTATTGCCAATAAAACCCGAAGAGCTTAAACTTTTTCCTAAGGAAATTTTTAAAAATGGATTTATTAGAACATTACCTTACATGTATAATGAGTTTGGTGGTTTAGACGGGTTTTTTATAGCAAGGTTTATTAAAGCTTAATATTTAAATATGGTAAAAAAAAAAGTAAATATAGCAGCTTCAATATTATCTGCAGATTTTTCAATTTTAGGAAAAGAAGTCAAGGATGTAGATAAAGCTGGTATTGATATGATCCATATTGATGTTATGGATGGAAGCTTTGTTCCAAATATCACCATAGGACCTTCTGTAATATCTAAAATTAGGCCATTTTCCAAGAAACCATTTGATGTACACCTTATGATTAATGAGCCATCAAAACATGTTGATGAGTTTATTGCTGCGGGTGCTGATATTTTAACTATACATTATGAAGCTGATCTTCATCCAATTAGAACGCTAGATTACATTAAAAGTAAGGGCATTAAAGCAGGCATAGCTATCAATCCAGCAACACCTGAAGTAGTTTTAGAAAGTCTTTTGGATTATTGTGATTTAATTTTAGTGATGTTAGTAAATCCAGGTTTTGGCGGACAAAAAACAATTTTATCACAAATCAAAAAAGTTAAATCTATTAGTACTATGCTTAAAAAGCATAAAAAAAATATATATCTGGAGGTTGATGGAGGAGTAAATCCTTTGAATATTAAAAATTTAGTACAATCAGGAGCAAATTTAATGGTAGCTGGTAATGCTATATTTAAGGATGGAAAAGATTATTATGAAAAAAATATCAGAGCCTTAAAAGTTCCTCGAGTCAAGAAGTGATAATTTTCAGAATTGTTAAAAATATTTTTTTTAGAACCAAATTATATGATTACTATTTATCAAAAAATAGTATTGAAGAAATTTCTTTTACTCCAAAAGATATTTGGCCAGGTGATCCTATTTTAGGTGACCAACTAGTTCAAGGTTATTATAACTTAGCAAATAAAAAAATATATTCTCCTGAAGAAACTTTATGGCAAATCTCTAATACCAATAAGTTTTGGCAAAATGAAGCCCATAGCTTTTCCTGGCTGAGGCACCTTAAGGCTAGATCAGGTTCACTTGCTAGAAAACATGCGAGGCTACTGATATTAGATTGGTTAAAGCTATATAAAAATTATAATAATAAAACATGGGAATTAGAAGTTTTATCACGAAGAGTTTCTGCTTGGATTACTAATTTTGATTTCCTCCTTGCTGAAAAAGATAAAAAATTTTCGGATATCTTATTAAAAAATCTGTTCAAACAAATAAAATTTTTAAGAAACCAAACCAACAAAAGCTATTTTTCTTTTTTAGAAAAAAAATATGGATTAGAAGAAAGTTCAATCAAGAAAATAAAAATTCTGCGAGCACTTATTTTAAGTAGTATGTGTTTTGAAAGCCAATCAGTTAGATTTTCTAATTACATAAAAATATTGGAATCTGAACTTAAAAATAATTTCAATATTGATGGTATGCATGAAAGCAAGTCTCCTTCAACTCAGTTAGAGATGTTAGGTGACCTAGTAACTATTAGAGAGGCAATAGTTTCTAAGCAATTGAAAAGTCCAGATTTTTTAGAAACAATAATTAAAAAAGGAGCGCACTCATTAAAATTTTTTAGAACGCCAGCCGGAACCTTGGCTATATTTAATGGATCAAAACAGGAAACTAAGTTTTTAATTGATAAAATTATAAATCAAGCTGATGGGCAACCTAGAGGAAGAGGTCCAATTAGTTTATTTAAAAGCGGGTTTGAAAAAATAGTCTGTAATGGAATAACGTTATTTGTAGATACTTATGATAATAGTAACAAAAGCTGTTCAAATGCCCCGCATGCTATTGAAATAAATCTAGGAAAGAATCGTCTCTTGGGCTCTTGTGGAACTATTTATAAAAAAAATAAAAGTTGGAGAGATAGTTTGCTTTCTGCTTCTGCTCATTCTTCTTTGATATTAGAAAACACTGATCCCAATAAAAATAATGGATCAGATGCTTTTGCTTTTTCCAAACGTTACCAAAAAGATGGATCAGAAATAGTTTTTTTAAGACATGAGGGGTATAAAAATAAATTTACTGCTACTTGTTCTAGAACAATAGAAATTAATAAGACAGGAAAAAATATTGCCATACTAGAAGAAATACAAGCATTTAAAATTTTGAAGTTTGATATAAGAGTACATTTAAACCCTAAAGTTAAAGTTTCTTTGTCTTTGGATAAAAATAAAGCACTTTTAATTCTCGACGGGCAAGGGTGGGATTTTAGTTTTCAAGGAAATGTGAAACTATTGTTAGAGCCTAGTATATTTGTAGAAGACAATGGGAAAGTTAAGCAAACTAATCAATTGATCCTACATGGAGAAACTTTAGAAGAGAGGACAGAGGTTTTATGGGGATTTACAAAAAACTAATTTTTTAAGAAATCATACATCCAGCAACAGACAATCCTACACCAAACCCCATTAGTAGGTATTTTTTAGAATAAGAAAATTTATTTTCATTTTGTAAAATACTAATAGCTATAGGAATAGTTGCTGAAACAGTATTGCCAATATTTTCTATTTGGTTAAACCATTGTAAATCTAAAATATCTAATTTCTTTTTCAATTTATTTAAAACTACAGCACTAGCTTGATGAAAAATAAAGGTATCTATATCTTCTTTTTTACAGTTAGCTTTTTCTAACAATTCGTGAGTTGCTTCTGGGACTAAATTTAAAGAAAATTTTAGAACAGCTGGCCCATCCATATAAAGCTCTTTATTTCTATTTTTTACGGTTAAAAAATCTCCTCCATCTCCTGATGTTTTAAATATAAAAGGCCCAATTTTATTTGTTTCAGACTTTTCTAATATAACGGCTGCGGCTGCATCACTGAATATAGGTCTTGAGGTTCTATCCCTTTTTGAAATATATTTTGAATAATGATCAGCACATATTATTAAAACCCTAGAAGCACAATCATTTTTTATTAATGAGGTAGCTACGGATAACGCATAAACAAATCCTGAGCACCCTTGGTTTATATCAAAAGCAAAAGAGTTTTTATTAATTCCTAACTTGTCTTGTAAAAGACATGCTCTGGTTGGTAAAGGTAAGCTAGGAGACTGTGTGACATATATAATACCATCAATATTTTTATTTTTAGATTTGTTTATACAGGCTCTTCCTGTTCTTATACTGAGCGCTTCTGGAGTTTCATTTTCCGCTAGTACATGTCTGTTTTTAATGCCTGTTTTTAAAAGAAGCCTATTGTAGTCCCAGTCTTTGTTAATTTCACATAAGTCTTTTAGACTTTCTTTTTTTTGTCCTAACTCGTAGTGACTTGATATTATTTTTACCATTTATTTTCTAATCAAAAATTAAAGAATATTTACATTTTATATGTTATGTAGCTAATATAACTGATAAAAAAAATATTATGCAAGATTTTTATGGTTTCTTTAATAATGGTGATGCTTTGCTGAAAGCATTTATCTTTGTTTTTATAACAGTCATAAGTCTAATCACAGCAAAAAAAATATTTTTTAGATGGAAGTTTGTAGATAAACCTAATTTTAGGTCTAATCATAAAAAACCAGTTGCTCTAGGAGGTGGAATAATAATAATTCCGTTAATAATTATTTTTTCTTTTCTTAATAATTATATTTGGAATCTAAATATATTAATAAGCATTTTAATACTTTTTTTTATCTCGATGTGGGATGATTTAAAAAATATTAAACCACTACCTAGGCTTTTTTTTCATTTCCTTGCAGTTACTATATATGTCATTTTTTATTTATACCCACAAATAGACAATGATTTTATTGATAATAAAAATATACTTTTCATATCTAGTGTATTTTTAATTTTTGGTATTGTTTGGTTTATAAATGCTTTCAACTTTATGGATGGGATTAATGGCATTACCTCAGTACAGGTTATTTCAATATGTTTAAGCTTATTAGCCTTGGACTATTATATTAACAATGAAATAAATATTTTAGCTTTCTCTGTACTAATTATTATTTTAGTTTTTTGTTACTTTAATTGGACTCCTGCAAGTATTTTTTTAGGGGACGCGGGAAGTATACCCCTAGGTTTTATTGTTTTTGTTTTATTAACTGATTATGCATTAAAAGGAATGTGGATTGTTTCTGGTATTCTACCACTTTATTACTTGATGGATACAAGTATAACTTTAATAAAGAGAGTTTATAAAAGGCAAAGATTTTGGGAAGCCCATAAAGAACATTTCTATCAACAGGCTATTAAAAATGGATTTTCTCACTCTTCTGTTAGTTTAAAATTATTAATAGTAAATATAGGTTTATTTTTTCTTTCTTTTTATTCTTATATATATAAAAATAATATCATCATTTTTATTATGGCTTTAGTCTGGTGCTCACTTTTTATGTATATTTTTTCAAAAAATAAATAATTTAATATGAAAAACTTCTTAAATTTAAAAATAATTATAGCTATAGTAATTGACTTTATTTTATCTGGGTTAGCAATCAATATTTCTAACTATATTCGTTTAAGCTTCTTTGAAGTAATTAAAGTAGAAACAATAAGTGCTTGTTTATTGTTACCAGTAGTTTTTATTTTTCTAGGCATATATAAAAGGCCATGGAAATATTTTTCAATAGATGATTTATGGTCTTTAGTAAAGGCATGTCTTTTAGCTAATATTTTTATTTTTTTAGCAATATTTATATTTAATAGATTAGAAAATATTCCCAGGTTAGTAACAGTCTTAAATTTATTTATACTAGTTTTCGTAACAGGCGGTACAAGAATAATATATAGAACAATATTTGAAAAGTTTGCTTTTCTCTCCTCCTCTGATAAAACGAGAATACCAACTTTATTGATAGGCTCTGGAGACAATGCAGACTTTTTCATAAGAGCTACTGAAAGAACCGATTCTATTTATAATGTAATTGGTATACTTGACCTAGATCACAATAAAACTAAAGAGCTTTTAATTAGAGGCGTTTCTGTATTAGGTAGCGTTAAGGATTTAGATAAAATAATTGATAAATTACAATTTAACAAAAAAAATCCACAGAAAATAATTATTACCTCAAATAGCTTAAATGCTAAAGATATGTCGAATGTAATGAAAACAGTAGATGCAAAAGGAATGACAATAGGCCGCGCGCAATCTCCTAATCAATTAATTGAAGGAAGTAATATCAACTCTCATGTTAAAGATATCAGCATTGAGGATTTATTGGGAAGAAGGCAAAATAAATTAGAACACAGTAAAATGAAGAGTTTCTTAAAAAATCAAACAGTTTTAATAACAGGAGCAGGTGGTAGTATTGGCAGTGAATTATCTAGAACAATAATATCACTAGGGTTAAAAAAACTAATTCTATTAGATATAAGTGAGAACTCTATTTTTAATTTAGCTAACGAACTGAAAAAATACGTGCAAAAGAAAAAAACTATTTTAGTGTGCTGTAATTTAAGAAATGGTGATGAGCTAGAAAAGGTTTTTATAAAATATAAGCCTAGTATAGTTTATCACGCAGCTGCACTGAAACATGTATTTATTTGCGAAGAAAACCCTACTGAGGCTATAAGGACCAATATTTTTGGCACATATTCATTAGCTAATTTATCTGAAAAGTACCAAGTAAAATGTTTTGTTTTGATATCTACTGATAAAGCAGTTAATCCTTCTAGTGTGATGGGGGCTACCAAAAAATTTGCTGAAAGTATTATTCAATCTAAGGATCGTTTTTCTAAAAGCGTTACTAGATTTATAACAGTTAGGTTTGGTAATGTGCTTGGATCTCAAGGTTCAGTAGTACCACTTTTTAAAAAACAAATTTCTGATGGGGGCCCTGTTACAGTTACTCATAAAGATGTTACAAGGTTTTTTATGACCATTAATGAGGCTGTAGCATTGGTCTTAAATGCAACCTTGGAACAATATCGTACTTCTGCAGACCTTAGAGGTTGTGTAAGCGTTTTAAATATGGGTGCATCTATAAAAATAGATATATTAGCAAAGCAGATGATAAAATTAGCAGGCTTTGTGCCTAATAAGCAGATTAAGATAGTTTATACAGGTTTAACAAAAGGTGAAAAGTTGCATGAATCACTTTACAGTAAAGCAGAACAAAAAGTTGAGATAGGGGAAAAAGGATTTTTTTTAGTTAAAAGTAAATTATCAAATAGGAAAGATTTAATAAAAAAATTAGATAGCTTGAAAAATAGTTATAATTACAGTAATACTAGTATCAAAAGTCATCTCTTAAAGTTAATCAAATGAGCAATGTATTAAGAATAAAAAGAAGCCTGATATCTGTTTCAGATAAAGGAAAAATAGTACCCTTTGCCAAAGCCCTAGCTAAAGAAGATATAGAGATAATATCAACTGGTAATACTTTTAAAGAATTAAAAAAAAATAAAATAAATGCTAAAAAAATTGAAGAAGTTACTTCTTTTCCAGAAATATTAAGTGGTAGAGTTAAGACTCTACATCCAAAGATTTTTGGAGGAATTTTAGCAAATAAACTTGATCAATCACATACAAGACAATTAAAACAGCATTCTATTCTTGAAATTCAACTAGTTGCTGTAAACTTATACCCATTTAAAGAGACTATTAAAATTTCAAATAACATTAATAAATGTATAGAAAATATTGACATAGGAGGACCTTCTTTAATAAGGGCAGCAGCTAAAAACTTTTTATCTACGGCTATCATTACTGATAAAGATGACTATAAAAAAGTTATTAATGAAATAAAAGAACTAGGTGGCATAAGTATTGAGTTAAGAAAGTTTTTAGCAATAAAGGCATTTAAAAAAACAATGCAGTATGATAACGCAATTTTAAACTGGTTTTCTAATAAAATAATAAAAAATCAAGAAGAATATTTATTATTAGAAGGGCAAAAAATAGACAATCTCAGGTATGGTGAAAACCCACATCAGGTTGCTAGTATTTTTAGTTTCAATAATAATAAAGAAAGGTTTTTTAAACAACTTAATGGCAAAGCACTCTCCTTCAATAATTTAAATGATTTAAGAGCTGGTCTATCTTTATTAGCTGAGTTTAAAAATCCTACAGCAGTAATAATTAAACATGCAATACCTTGCGGTGTAGCAGAGACTAATAATATTTATAATTCATGGGTGAAAGCTTGCCAAGCAGATGAGCTTAGTGCTTTTGGAGGTGTAGTAGCCTTAAATGGTAATGTTGATAAAAAGCTAGCCATCAAGTTAAGCTCTATATTTTTAGAGGTAATAGCGGCTAAGGCTTTTTCTAAAGAAGCATTAGAAGTGTTAAATAAAAAGAAAAATCTTAGGGTAATTAAAATACTAGGACTTAAAAAATTTAAAAAAGAAAAACCTCAAAGCATTATAACAATGCCAGATATATTTTTAGTACAGAACCGTGATACTTCAAATATTACAAAAAAAAATATTAAAGTTGTTTCGAAAAAAAAACCAACAAGCAGAGAGCTTGATGATTTAATTTTTGCTAATAAAGTAGTTAAGCACGTAAGGTCAAACGCTATTGTACTAGCAAAAAATAAAATTACTTTAGGTATTGGATCAGGAAATACAAGTAGGGTAGATTCTGTAAACTTTGCAATTCAAAAGTCAAAAAGAGCTAATTCTAAAAACAAGAAGAATTTTCTTTCAGGATCAGTAATGGCTTCTGATGCTTTTTTTCCTTTTCCTGATAGTATTACGCTTGCTTATAAAGCAGGAGTTAAATCAATAATTCAGCCTGGAGGTTCTTTAAAGGATGATTTGGTTATCAGAGAAGTAGATGAAAAAAAGTTGTCTATGATATTTTCATTTAAAAGGTCATTTAGTCACTAGTATTTTTTATATTTTAGTTTTTCTTAACAATATTAAACCTACAATTAGGAAAATTAATATTGATGCCATTCCTGCACGTTGACTTTCAAAGTATAATGTAAAAGATGCTACAAGCATTGGGCCCAAAAAATTTGTTACTTTACCGGATACAGCATAAAGCCCAAACATTTGATTTAAATCTTTTTCACTGGATACTGTAATTAATGCTGTTCTACTACTTGATTGTATAGATCCTATAAAAAATCCTAAAGAAATACCTAATATCCAAAACAATAATTTATTATCTATAACTAATATGAAAAATGCTAAAAAAATTAATCCTATTAATGAAATAGTTAATATTTTTTTTATACCCACAATGTCTTCTAAATAACCCAATAAAAATGAACCTAATGCAGCGGATATATTTAAAGCAATTCCAAAATAAATAATTTCATAAAAAGTAAAGTTAAAAACTCCAGAGGCATAAATTCCTCCGAAACTAAATAATGTGATCAATCCATCTGTGTAAAACATTCTAGCTAATAAAAAATTAAACTTGTTTTTTTCTTTAATTGTATTGATAAGTAATTTTAATAATTTAGAAAAGGATAGTTTTTTTCTATTAACTTTCTTATGCTCAAAATGGATTAAAAAAGGTATACTAAAAAGCAAATACCAAAAACAAACTATTACTCCACAAAATCTGATATGCTCATATTTATCTTTGTTTAAACCTAATAAATTATTTTCTGGCAAAACTAAAAAAGTTAATACAAGAAGCAAACAAACAATTCCTCCTAAATAACCAGCTCCCCAAGCTATACCTGAAAACCTTCCCAGAGACAGGTTGCTTTTAAAGTCTAATAATTTTGAATTGTAGAACACTTGGCTGAACTCAAAAAAAGTATTTGTTAAAAAAATTACAATTAATGTATAAATAATAAAGTTTACAGAGGGGATTGCAAACCAAAGGAGAAAACTTCCTGAGCATACTATTATTGTAGATAATAAAATAATAGTCTTAGAAAGTTTCTTATTTGCATCAGCTAATATTCCGAATATAGGGCTCAGTAAAGCAATCAAAATACCTGATAAAGCAATTGTCCATCCCCAAAGTGAAGTTCCCTGAATTTTGTCTTCAGCTATAACATTTACAAAGTAGCTTGAAAATATAAATGTAATTATAATTGTAGAATAAGGAGAGTTAGCCCAATCAAATAAATAATAATAAAGTCTTTTTTTTTTTTCTTTATTCATTAGCTTGTTCTTTTAATTTTTTAAGTGTTTTATTAATCAAAGCAGCTCTATAGGCATTGCTTTTATAGATATTGATAGAATTTTTGATCAATTCAGGGTTAAATACTGATAATCTACGCCAGTAATCATTCACATTTTCTAAAGAAAACCCTGCTTTAAATGCTAAATGCATCCCTTCTATGTCGGCTTCTACTTCTCTGCTTTCATTAGACCAGACTAATATACTTTTTATTTGTCTAATTTTAGGTTTATCTAAATAATCAATTGCAAGCAAGTTTGCTTCATTGGCATCAAAGTTTTTATAGTGTAAAATATTATGTGCTAACTCATGTCCTATTAAAAAAGCTAATTCATCATTTGTTTGCGCCAACTTTATAGCAGCCATGGTAATAAAAACTTTTTCTCCGTCAGCAAATGCATTGGGAAAACCTGAAGGAAGGACTTGTACATTATAAGAACAACTTTGAATTCCTAACATATTTACTTTGATTTCTTCTTTTCCCCTTAATATTTTAAGTGTTAAATTTTGCTTATTTTCTAGAATAAATAACAATTTTTTTCTAAAGTTTTTTGTATTTTTTTCATTTATTTCTAAAATTATATCATTTTTTAAAAGTCCAGCATTATATGCTGGGCTGTCTTTAGCTATTGAGAGTATTATAGGGAAACCATCAACGTGATATTTATAAAAGTATTTAGGATCAATATTACTATTAAAAAGAGTTAAAAATATTTTTTTATCCTCTTCTGGTAAATCATTAACATCTGCAAAAAGACTACCGTAAGATTTTTTTCTATTATCTTTACACTTTTGTTTATTGGCTAAAAGAATTGGCCAAGTTATTTTGTGAAGTTTTATTGAGGCTTTAGCCATTTCATTAATTAAAATTTTTTTTTGGACAATTATTTCTTTTTCTTCTGCTATACTTATTTCTGTATTATAGGACTTATTAACATTAGTAGAACATGACACTAAAAAGGTAAAACTTAAAAATATAAATATATAAATTTTATAATGCATAATTGAACAACTTTAACAATTAAATTATAATAAACTACTATGTATAAAAAAAAACCTAAAGTTTTTATAACTAGGCGATTGCCTAAAAAAATAGAAACTAGAATGATGGAGTTGTTTGATACTACTTTGAACGAAAAAGATTTTTTATTAACAGAAGATGAGTTGATAGATGTTTTTAAAAATTATGAGATCATAGTACCTTCAATAGCAGATAACATTTCTAAAAAGATAATAGAAAGTTCTAGCGAAAAAACTAAGCTAATAGCTAATTTTGGTGCGGGGATTGATCACATTGATTTAAAAACAGCAAAGAATAGAGACATTATAGTTACTAATACTCCTGGGTTATTAGCGGAAGATACAGCAGATTTAGTACTTACTTTAATGCTAGCTCTGCCTAGAAGAATCTATGAAGGGTCTAAAATAGTAGTTCAAGGTAAATGGAATGGCTGGAGTCCAACGCATATGCTAGGAAGCAGAATTCATGGCAAAAGGTTAGGTATAATAGGTATGGGAAGAATAGGTCAAGCTATAGCTAAAAGAGCTAAAGTTTTTGGTATATCTATCCATTACCATAATAGAAACCAGTTACCTTCTCAAATAGAAGAAGCATATGAAGCAACTTATTGGAAAAATTTAGGAGAAATGGTTAAGAGGATGGACATAGTATCTATTAATTGCCCATTAACAGAAAAAACTAAAGGAATTATATCAGAAAACATCCTAGAGTTAATGATGCCTAACTCTTATATAATTAATTCTTCTAGAAGTGAGATTATTGATGAGAAGGCATTAGTAAGAATGCTAAAAGAAAAAAAAATAGCAGGTGCAGGTTTAGATGTTTTCGGTGCGGAAAAAAAACTTAAAACCGAGTTATTAGATTTACCTAATACAATATTAATTCCTCACATGGGATCAGCAACAGTTGAAGGTAGAATAGAAATGGGAGAGAAAGTAATCGTAAATATTAAAACATTTATTGACGGGCACAACCCTCCAAATAGAATTATATAAATATTATTTCTCCTTGCTTATAGGAGTTTAAAACTGAATACATACTTTTAGGTTTTATGCTTACTAAATTAGTAATTTCTTTAGTATTAATATTTAAAAACTCTATAGCAGACTCACAATAGAAAATTTCTACTTCTAGCTCTTTGCAATATGCTAACATTTCTTCGATTGATCCCATTTTTTTTTTTTTTAATTTTTCATTAATACCTTCTTTGTCATAGTCTTGCCAATTTTTTTTTATAAAATGACAAGCATAACCAGAAATAAATATACTAACATCTTTGTCAGTAGCTTTTAAAGTAGATGCTAGTGAAAGGGCATAATAAAATTTATAAAAATCATTGCTAAATGTAATAATTAAGTTACTAGAGTTTGAATTGGGCTTACCCACTTTATTTACCTGAACAAAATTTACAATTAGGATCTTTATTAATTTTTATTTTCCTAAAAGTATTGTTTAATAAATCATAGATATTTAGAAATCCTGATAAGGAACTTCCAATATTTAATATTTCTTTTATTACTTCTGTAGCTTGTAAAGAACCAAAGACTCCCCCTATACTTCCTAAAACTCCATTGCTTGAGCAATTATTTATATTACTATCATTAGGTTCACTAGCAAAAAGACAACGGTAACAAGGTAGGTTTTTTTTATTTTTCCAAGTGGAAATCTGACCCTCATATTTAGTGATTGCAGCAGAGATTAAAGTCTTTTTTAATTTAAAGCAAGTATCAGCTACTAAAAATCTTGTTTTAAAATTATCACTGCCATCAGCAATAACATCCTGCTTAGCAATTAATTCAATTATATTGTCTGTATCAATTCTTGAATTAATTTTAGTAATCTTTATCTCTGGGTTGATTTTTTCAATAAAAGACTTTGCGCTATCAACTTTAGGTTTGCCAATATTTTGAGTGCTATGAATGACTTGTCTTTGTAAGTTTGATAATTCCACGTTGTCATTATCTATAATAGTTATATTCCCAATACCAGCAGCAGCTAAATACATAAGCAGAGGACTTCCTAGACCGCCCATTCCAATTACTAAAACTTTAGATTGTAAAAGCTTAGACTGGCCTTCTCCCCCTATTTCGGGAAGTATAATATTTCTGGAATATCTATCTATATCTTTATCTGATAGTTGCATTTGAAAAAAACAATTTATAGCCCTGTAGAACCAAAACCTTGCTTACCTCTTTTTGTATTAGTTGAGATTTCCTTTACAAGATTCATTTTCACTTTATAAGATGGAGCTATGATAAGTTGAGCTATTCTCATGCCAGGCGTTACTGAAAAGTCTTGTTTTCCATGGTTAATTAGAATTACTTTTAATTCTCCTCTATAATCACTATCAATTGTACCAGGAGTATTTAAAACTGAAATTCCATTTTTAGCAGCAAGCCCTGACCTTGGTCTTACCTGTGCCTCATAGCCTTTAGGTATTTCAATTATTATTCCAGTTGGGACAACAAAAAATTCGTTTCTTTTAATAGTAATTTGGTTATCAATGCCTGCTTTTAAATCAAGACCAGAGGCTTCTAGCGAACCATACTCTGGTTCGCCTTTAGCATTATTTAAAATTTGTATGTTTAAATTAATTTCATTCATGATAACTTCAATTCAAAGAAGGTACTATTACTTCTTTAACAATTTTTTTCGCTAGTTTTTTTTTATCCATTTTTTTAAGTTTTAAAAAAATACCTTTAGAATTCATAATAGCAACTTCATTCATATTACTACCAAATACTTCTTTGCTATTAGCTACATTATTTGCAATTATAAAATCGCATTTTTTTTGTTTAATTTTTTTCATAGCATTTTGTGTTAGATGCTTTGTTTCAGCAGCAAAACCTACTACTAACTTTGGTCTTTTTTTATGAAGTGAAATGCTTTTAAGTATATCAGGATTATCAATTAACTTTAACTTAGGGGCACCCTCCTCTTTTTTCATTTTATGTTTATTATAGTTTATTTTCCAATCAGTAACAGCAGCAACTGATATAAATAAATCTTTAGGGATTTTTCTTAAACAAACTTTTAGCATTTCTTCAGCGGTTTCTACCTTAATAAAGTTTGATAGGTTTGAAGGGATAGATAAATTTGTAGGTCCTGAAATCAAAGAAACGTTGGCCCCGTTTTTTACTAATTCTTCAGCTATTAGATAGCCTTGAATGCCAGAAGATTTATTACTTATAAAGCGAACGGGGTCTATAGGCTCTTGAGTTGGGCCAGCAGTTATAAGTGCTTCAATACCATCTAAAGGCTTTGTTTTATGAAATAATATATCTAAATAATTTACAATATCATCAGGCTCTGACATTCTTCCCAAGCCGTAGTCTCCACAAGCCAGCTTGCCCTCATTCCCGAAGATAAAATCATAACCTAAGCTTTGTAAATATTTGATATTTTTTTGAGTAATTGCGTTAGTTAACATATTAATATTCATTGCCGGCACAAATAAAACTTTAGTTTTAGATGCTAGTAGGACAGTCGTAGCCAAATCATCTGCATACCCGCTACTCACTTTAGCTATAAAATTTGCAGAGGATGGCATTACTATGATTAAATCATGCATTTTAGCAAGTTTAATATGACCCATCTCTGTTTCTTCTGTTAAGTCGAATAGATTTTCATATACTCTTTTTTCTAAAAGCGAAGAAACTGATAAAGGGGTTATGAATTTTTTAGCTGATTTAGTCATAATTACGTTAACAAAAAAATCTTTTTCTCTTAATTTTCTAATTAAGTAAAGAGTTTTATATGCAGCGATGCTACCTGTAATTACAATTAATATTTTTTTTCGCATTTATACCTTACTAAATACATTAAGTATTGCTATTCCACCTAAATATTTTTTTTCAGTGTAGCAAAAAAAGCCATTCTTGTTAAAAATATTCTTTAATTCTGGGTTGTAATAAAAATTTTGAATTGAATCTGTTAAGTATTGATAGGCATTTTCGTTTTTAGCTATTAGCTTGCCAATTTTAGGTATAATCTTATTTGAATAAAACTCATATGAAGGTTTGATTAAATTACTGTAAGATGGTGAAAATTCTAAACAATAAATCTTCCCTCCATATTTTAAAACGCGATAACATTCTTGAATTGATGTTTCTATATCAGAAAAATTTCTTAGTCCAAATGATAGAGTAATTAAGTCTATACAATTATTAGGAAGTGACATTAATTCAGCAGAACCATTTATACAAAATATATTTTTATTTTTAAATCTATATTTTGCTTTTTTTATCATTTCATAGCTTAAATCATAAATTATAATGGTGCTCTTTTTAAATTTTTTATATAATCGCTCACTAATATCTCCAGTCCCTCCTGCTAAATCTAATATTACAGAAGGTTTTGGATTATCAATATTTTGTATAAGATCTTTCTTCCATAACCTATGTAAACCAAAACTCATTAAATCGTTCATTAGATCATACTGATTTGATACTTTATTAAATAAACTTTTTACCAATTCTTTTTTGGTTTTAATTTCAACTATCTTTTTTCCAAATTTTACTTTATTCATTTTATATTCTTTTTAAAAATATTTATTATGCCAGAATTACCAGAAGTTGAAACTGTTTGTAGAGTGCTATCAAAAAATATTATTGGTTTGACTATAAAAAATGTGGAAATCATTAATAAGAATTTAAGATATCCTTTACCTTCCAATATTAAAAAAAAAATATTTCAAGCTAATATAAAGTCAATAATAAGAAGGGGTAAATATGGGTTAATTTTATTAAGTAATACAAATGTAATAATTTTTCATTTAGGAATGACAGGAAAATTCAAAATCGATTTAAGGGTTTATAAAAAAACAAAGCATGATCATTTAGTATTAGAATTCAATAATAATTTAAAATTAATTTATAATGATGTACGAAAATTTGGATATATTAAATTAGCTGAAAAGCCATTTGATATTTTTAATTTTAAAAATCTAGGATATGAGCCCTCTATAGTTACAAATTTTAGGGATATTTTATTTGCTAAAATTAAAAGACGCAAAGCCTCTATAAAAGATATTTTATTAGATCAAAGTTTTATATGTGGTGTTGGTAATATTTATGCAAGCGAAATTCTATATAAAGCAAAAATTTCACCTTTTAAAAAAGGAATAAAATTTTATAAAAATGAGTTTATAGATCTTTTAAAAGCTTTACAAAATATTATTGACGAAGCTATTAAAAAAGGAGGCTCTAGCATTAAAGATTATACAAGTCCGCAAGATGATTTAGGGTATTTTCAAACACAATTTCAAGTATATGATAGAGAGGGATTACCTTGCTATTATTGTAAATCTTTGATAACTAGGGTAAAACAAGGTGGTAGATCAACATTTTTTTGTATAAAATGCCAAAAGTAGCTTGAACGAGAGGAAGTGTTATGGATTTGGAAAATATAATTTTTAAAAAGGCTAACAAAATAGCCACTATCACATTAAATAGACCAAAGTCTTTGAATGCTCTATGCGATCAACTAATTAAAGAAATTAATTATATTTTAGATTTGTTATCAAAGGATGATGAAGTGCACGTAGTAATCCTTAAAGGCAGCCATAAAGCTTTTGCGGCGGGAGCAGATATAAATGAAATGAAAGATTTAAAGCTCATTTCCCATATTAAAAAAGACTTTATTAAACCATGGGAAAAAATAAGTAAATTTAAAAAACCTATTATTGCTTCCGTTGCTGGATATGCTTTGGGAGGTGGATGCGAAATTGCTATGATGTGTGATGTAATTATAGCTGCCGATAATGCTAAATTTGGACAACCTGAAATAAACCTTGGGACAATACCTGCTGCAGGAGGTACTCAAAGGCTAGTCAAGTCAGTTGGAAAATCAAAGGCAATGGAGTTAGTGCTATCAGGTTCTACAATAAATGCTGAAGAAGCCTTAAATTATGGTTTGGTATCAAAAGTAGTTCCTATAGAAGATTTAGATAAGGAAACAATTAATTTAGCAGAAAATATAGCTAATAAGTCTTTACCCATCCTAATTCTAGCTAAAGAAGCAATATTAAGATCATTTGAGTCTACACTATCTGAAGGTATGATCAATGAACGAAGATTATTTCAATCTACTTTTGAATTAGATGATAGAAAAGAAGGTATGATGGCCTTCTTAGAAAAAAGATCACCAAAGTTTAAAAATAATTAAACGGTTTATCATTGAAAAAATAGAAAAATTCTATATTGTAATACTTTTTAGGAGAAAATATGGCTAATACGAGTTCAGCTAAGAAGAAAGTTAGGGTTATTGAAAGAAAAACTATTTCTAGAGAAATGTATAGAAATAAAATTAAAACTTACATCAAAAAGGTCGAATCATTGATAACTGAAAAAGACCAGAAATCTGCCATGGAATTACTTAAAAAAGTTGATCCAAAATTACAAGCTTCAAAAAATAAAAAAATCTTTTCCAAAGCTAAAATTTCTCGTATTCAGAAAAGACTGAATTCAAGGGTTGTTCAATTAAAAAAAAAATAATTTAAATTTTATCTTTTAAAGTTTCTTCATTTATATATCTTTAAATTATATAAAAAATTTAAAATTTAGTGTCGTGAGTGAAAAATATTATCTTACGTTGGGGGAGAGTTTTGCATAATTTTAATATTGATAAAATAGATAGTGATCAAGAAACTGCACTAAATAAACTATTTATGAAGGTTCAAGTTAGCCTGTTAGAAGACGTAGGACAATCAGCTTTTAAAAGTTGGCTTTCATCATTAAGATTTAATAAGATAGATAATAATATATTATATTTATCTTTGCCATCTAGCTTTTTAAGTGATTGGGTTATACCTCACTATGGTAATAAGATTGACACAATATGTAAGAAAGTTTTTGTAGGTATCAAAAAAACTAAGATAATTGTAAATTCAAAATTCAAAGAAAAAAGCAATAACCTACATGATTTTGTTGACTTAACAAACAAAGGTAATACTAACTATAGCAATGTTCCTTCTCCTCTAGATCCTAGGTTTAGTTTTCGCAATTTTGTAGTTGGTAAATCTAATGAGTTTGCTTTTGCTGCAGCTAAAAAAGTAGCTGAGATAAACAAAGTTTCTTTTAACCCACTTTTTCTTTTTGGAGGTGTTGGACTAGGCAAGACACACCTTATGCATTCAGTAGCCTGGAATATTCAAGAGAAAAACCCTGAAAGAAAAGTTGTATATTTATCAGCAGAAAAATTCATGTATGAATTTGTGAGATCATTGCGCCATAAAGATATAATGGAATTTAAAGAAAAATTCAGATCAGTTGATGTTTTAATGATTGATGATATTCAATTTATAGCAGGTAAGGACAGCACACAAGAAGAGTTTTTTCACACATTCAATTCACTAGTTGACCAGAAAAAACAAATTATCATAAGTGGAGATAGATCTCCGTCTGATTTGGACGGAGTTGAAGAGAGGCTCAGGTCTAGATTAAGCTTTGGAGTGGTAGCAGAATTACATAAAACTGACTATGAATTAAGGGTGCGTATCCTAAAATCAAAGGTTACTGAAAACAAGAATATAAAAGTTGATAATGAGATAGTAGAATATTTAGCAAAACATATTACTTCTAATATTAGAGAATTAGAGGGGGGCTATAGAAGATTATGTGCTCATGTTGAACTAGTTAATAGACCATTAACACTAGATACAGCTAAACAGATACTCCATGATATACTTAAGGCAAATAATAAGAGTGTTACTATTGAAGAAATACAAAAAAGAGTTTCAGAGTATTTTAATATCAGGCAAAGTGATATGTTGTCTACAAGAAGGTCGAGAGTTGTTGCTAGACCAAGACAGATAGCAATGTATTTAGCGAAAATTTGCACCTCAAAATCTTTGCCTGAGATAGGGAAATTATTTGGAGGCAGAGACCATACAACAGTTATCCATGCAGTTAAAAAAGTGGAAAGCTTATATAAAACAGATATTTCTTTTTCAGAACATATAAAAGTTTTGAAAAAGTCTTTTATTTAATAAGACTAAGTTGTTGGATTTTATTTAGATTTTGTTTATAATACTATATTTAGTATTTTATATTATATACTATACTACTTATATTTATAACATAGGTGTTAGGCATGAAAGCTATTATAGAAAAAAAGAAGTTAATGCAAGCATTAACTCACCTTCACGGAGTTGTAGAAAAAAGAAATACTATTCCAATATTAGCAAATGTTTTAATAGAAGCTAAAGATAATTTTTTATCACTAGCAGCGACAGATATGGAAATAGCAGAATTACAAAAAGTCACATGTGAAATTGAACAAAGCGGAGTAATTACAACACCAGCCCATGTACTTCATGATATAGTAAGAAAATTACCTGAAAATGCTGTCATAGAACTTGAAAGCTTTGAAGGGAAAAAACTAGAAATTAAAACTGATAAAATATCCTTCTCTTTAATGTGTTTAAATCCAAAAGATTTTCCAGATATTCATTCAGGAAGTTTTCCAGATAGCTTTGAAATTGAAACAGATAAACTATCCAGGCTTATAGATAAAACTTTGTTTTCAGTCTCTACTGAAGAAACTAGATATTATTTGAATGGTATTTATATTCATTCTGTTAAAGAGGAAAATGAAGAGCGATTCCGGGTGGTAGCTACTGATGGTCATAGGCTATCCCGTTTAAGCACAGAACTTCCTTTAAATGCAAAAAATTTGGAAGGAGTTATAATACCCAGAAAGACAGTTATTGAATTAAGAAAAATAATTGACAGCAAACAAAATACTGTAAAAATACAACTTTCAAAAAATAAGATTAGGTTTGTTATAGATAATATTTCTTTGACTTCCAAACTACTAGACGGTGCATTTCCTGACTATGAGAAAGTTATTCCAAACAATAATACTAAAGAATTAATTATTGATAATAAAGAATTTATAGATGCAGTCGATAGAGTATCCACAGTTTCTTCAGACAGAACTAGAGCAATAAAATTTGAATTAAGTGAAAAACAATTAATAATTAGTGCAGAAAACCCTGATCAAGGAAGCGCAAAGGAATATTTAAATGTCCATTATACTGGTCAAAGTTTGGAGATAGGGTTTAACTCAAGATACTTATTAGATATAGCAAAACAAATTAGCGGTGCTCAAGTAAAGTTTTTACTTTCAGATAAACTATCCCCTACTCTAATATTTGATGATGATGATAAACAAGCTTTATACTTATTAATGCCTATGCATATATAAATGATAATAGAGTAAATGCTTAATAAACTTTCAAACGAAGACTATAATTATATTAACAGACTAAGAGTAAGAAGCTTTAGAGCTCATAACGATATTAGTTTTGAACCAGGAAACGCTTCAGTTTTAATTTTAGGATCAAATGGAGTGGGTAAAACAAGTATATTAGAGGCAATATCCATATTTTCTTATGGAAAGGGAATAAGGAATGCAAAATTTTATGACATGATTAACAAGGATAAAAAAGGGTTTTTAATTGATTTAGACTTAAACCTAAGGGAAAATATTATTTTAGAGTATCAAACTTCATATAACAAATTAGACAGATCTAGAAGGGTAATGATTAATAATAAAGAGATTACAGCAAAGCATTCTCGAAAAACTATACCAATGCTTTGGATAGCTCCTTATACTGAAAGAATATTTACAGGATCTGCAATGCTCAGAAGAAACTTTTTAGATAAACTAGTTAATATTTTTGATAGTGATCATTCTGTTAGATTAAATGAATATGACAAAAATATTAAACAAAGGACTAAACTTTTGAAAGACAATGTAGATGATCTTAATTGGTTAGCAACATTAGAAAAAAAACTATCTGAGTTATCAGTTTCAATTTGCTCCTCTAGATTAGATCTATTAGACAGACTATCGAAAAAATTAAAAAGCTCAGTAGATAAATTCCCTAAATTAGAAATAGAGTTTTATAACTCATTAGAAAATGATCTTACAAAAAAAGCGGCAATAGATGTAGAGGAATTTTTGAGAGAAAAATTTGAGGCTAATAGAGAAATTGATAGATTATTAGGTGGTAGCAGAGTAGGGTGCCATAAAACAGATTTAATGGTTAAAAATTTACAAAAAAATCTTTCAGCTGAATTATGTTCTTCAGGAGAGCAAAAGTCTATTTTGATATCATTAGTGTTATCTACAGCCTTAGCTTTTATGGAATATACAAAAAAATCTCCAATAATTTTACTGGATGAAGTGTTTACCCATCTTGACGTAGAAAAAAAATCAAGTCTGTTAGAAAAATTATTAGATTTACAGTCACAAATTTGGATTACAGCTACAGAAAAAGAGAAATTTTTTAAAAATAAAAAAAATTTTTGCTTTCATCATTTAACCGAAAACGGATTACAAAATGCCTATTAAAAATAAAAAAAACATGAGCTACAACGCAGACTCAATTAAAGTATTAAAGGGCCTAGATGCAGTAAAAAAAAGACCGGGTATGTATATTGGTGATACAGATGACGGAAGTGGTTTACACCATATGGTTTTTGAAGTTGTAGACAACTCTATTGATGAGGCTTTAGCAGGTTATTGTAGTGAAATTTTGGTTTTTATTAATAAAGATGGCTCAGTTACTGTTCAGGATAACGGAAGAGGAATACCAATTGATAAACATTCAGAGGGAACATCTGCTGCGGAAGTAATTATGACTAAACTTCATGCAGGTGGAAAATTTGATGATAATTCTTATAAAGTATCTGGTGGCTTGCATGGCGTAGGTGTTTCTGTAGTAAATGCACTTTCTAATAAATTGATTTTGCAAATATTTAGAGAAAGTGAAATTTATGAGTTGCAATTTTCTGATGGTAATACTGTTGTACCTTTAAAAAAAATAGGAAAATCAGATATTAAAAATGGTACTAAACTAACATTTTATCCCTCAGAAAATATATTTTCTAACATTAACTTTGAGTTTAGCATCTTAGAAAGAAGGTTACGTGAGTTAGGTTTTTTAAATTCTAATATTAAAATATTACTTAAAGATAATAGAGAAAACCCAGCGCAAGAAAAAACTTTTCACTATACTGGAGGTTTATCAGAGTTTGTATTATGGATGTCTAAGGCTAGTCAGCCACTTCACTCAAAGGTAATTAATATAAATGGAGAAAAAGATTCTATCAAAATAGAAGCATCGCTAAGGTGGACTGATACCTACCACGAGAGTGTAAAAAGTTACACAAATAATATTCCTCAAAGAGATGGAGGGACGCACCTTGCTGGGTTCAGAGCAGCATTAACAAGAGTACTATCTAAATATGTTAAAGAAAATAGTGGTGGAAAAAAAGATAAATTAAATTTTACAGGTGAAGATATGCGTGAAGGGTTGTATGCTATTATTTCTGTAAAAGTACCTGACCCTAAATTTTCATCGCAAACCAAAGATAAATTAGTTTCATCAGAAGTAAGACCTGCAGTTGAAGGTATTATAAATGAACAGTTATCTCACTGGATGGAAGAGAATCCCTCTGATGCAAAACTAATTTGTAAGAAAATAATAGACGCTGCCTCTGCAAGAGAGGCAGCCAGAAAAGCTAGAGACTTATCTAGAAGAAAAAATGCTCTAGATATAAGCAGCCTTCCAGGAAAATTAGCAGACTGTCAAGAAAAGGACGCAGAGAAAGCAGAGTTATTTCTAGTTGAGGGAGATAGTGCAGGAGGGTCTGCAAAGCAAGCAAGAAATAGAATTTTTCAAGCTATTTTGCCTTTAAGAGGAAAAATATTAAACACATGGCAGCCAAGAATATCGTCAGTTCTGGCTTCTAATGAAATTGGAGCAATGATTACAGCAATGGGAACAGGAATAGATAAAGACTTTACTCTTGATAAATTGAGGTATAATAAAATTATCATAATGACAGATGCTGATGTAGATGGTTCTCATATACGTACCTTAATACTAACTTTCTTTTTTAAGTATATGAAAGAAATAATTAAAAATGGACATTTATATGTAGCACAACCGCCCCTTTTTAAAGTAAAGAGAGGAAAAAGCGAAGTATATTTAAAGGATGAAGATAGTTTAGATCATTTTTTAATAGAAAGCTCAATTAAAGACTTTTCTCTTAGCTATGGTAATGAAAAAATAGAAATGATAGGAGAACCATTGCTTAATTTATTAAAAAACACTTATCATCAGGCTAAGCTCATTACTTCTATCATAACTGATGTTAATCATAATGTGCTTCAGTCTTTATTGGTTAATGGTTTAGCTGAATTATCAGATTTTTCTGATATAAATAAATTAAAAAAACTTTGTTCAGGTGTAGAGAAGCATTTAAATTTACAGAGTAAAGATGATGAAAAATGGCAAATTAACTTTATAACAGAGACTCAACAGGTCAATATTAAACATACAATAAATGAATTAGAAAAAAAATATTTAATTAAAGAAGACATTCTTCTAATTTCTGAAATTAAAGCATTTAAAAAATTTACTGAAGAGCTAGGGGATATTTTCAAAAGTACAACAAAATTAAAAGTTTCTGAAAAAGTTTTTGATGTATTTGGACCACTTGACCTCTACAATATTGTTTATGACTTTACTCGAAGAAGCTATTCAATACAGAGATATAAAGGATTAGGTGAAATGAACCCTGATCAATTATGGGAAACTACACTTGATCCAGACTCACGTACCTTATTACAGGTACAATATAAAGATGAATGGACAGCAGATGAACTATTTGGCAAACTTATGGGAGGTAATGTTGAACCTAGACGTAACTTTATTCAAAAGTATGCTCTTGAAGCAAGTAATATAGACACATAATCATTTAATGAAAACCATAAAAGTAATAATCTTATTATTATTTTTATCAGCACTATTATGGATTTTTTATTGTATTATAACATTACCAGATTTATCAGGATTGGGAAATAAGACTAGAAAGCCTTCAATTAGTGTTTTAGATGATGATAGAAAAATAATGGGCTCATCTGGTGATGTTTATGCAGGAAGTACAAATTTCAAGGATATTTCTGATAATTTAATTAAAGCGGTAATACATATAGAGGATAAACGATTTTATGAACATTTTGGACTAGATTTTAAAGGTATAGTTAGAGCAATTTTCTATAATATACAGGAAGTAAGATATGCACAAGGCGCATCAACAATAACGCAGCAATTGTCAAAATTAATTTTTTTAGATAGCAAAAAAACCTTATCAAGAAAAATGAGAGAATTGATAATAGCTCTTTATTTAGAGTATAAATTTACCAAAGAAGATATACTAACAATGTATTTAAATAGAGCTTATTTTGGCTCCGGATTATATGGAGTAAAGGCAGCTTCTAGAAGATATTTTTCTAATTCGCCTAAAAAATTAAATTTAGCTGAGTCGGCAATATTGGCAGGCACTTTAAAAGCACCCAGTAAGTTATCTTTTTTAGTAAATAAAGATTTAAATATAAAAAGAGCTAAATTAATAATTAGTCTATTATTTAAAGAAAACATTATTTCTGAGACAGAAAAAAATTTGGCAAACAAAGATTTAGACTCACTATTATTAAAAAGTAAAAATCTTGAACAAGTTAAAGCTAGGTATTTTATAGATTGGATATATACACAAACACCAGATGAAATTTTAAAATCTAAAAAAGATTTATTAATTAAATCAACACTGAATTCAAGAATCCAAAAAATAGTTAATGAAGTTGTAGAGTCAAAGTTAGAAAGTAAAAATAAAAATATACAAGTAGCTGTTATTGTAATGAACTACGATGGAGCAGTAAAAGCTATGAAAGGAGGAAAAGATTGGAATTTTAGTAAGTTTAATAGAGCCACTCAATCAAAAAGACAAGTAGGATCAATATTTAAAACTTACGTATATCTAGCTGCATTAAATAAGGGAACCTCTATTAATCAAACTATGCTTGATACTCCAATAGTTAGTCAAGATTGGTCTCCTAAAAACTTTGGCAATAAATATGAAGGAAGAATATCAATAGAAAGAGCATTTGCAAAATCATCTAATGTAGTAGCTGTAAAACTCTCAGATATGGTGGGAAGAGATTTAATAATTGAGGAGGTTAGAAAGCTAGGTGTTACTTCTAAGATTCCAAATGAATTATCAATGCCCCTAGGTGTAGCGGCAATGTCTTTACTGGAAGTGGTCGGCTCATATGTGCCAATATGCGGTAAAGGAAGACCTATAATACCATACGGAATAGAAGAAATAAATTTGAGAAACGGTGATAACTATTGGAAAAGATTAAAGCCAGAAAGAAAAAAAATTATAAGTTATAACGTTAATAATAATATGAAGAGATTATTAAGAAAAGTAGTAACTCAAGGAACCGGTAAGCAGTTATCTAAATTACCGTTTACGGTATTAGGGAAAACAGGAACAACACAAAATAATAGAGATGCTTGGTTTATAGGGTGCTCTAAAGGATATGTAATAGGTGTATGGAATGGTAGAGATGATGATAAAAGCATGAAGAATATATTTGGTTCTACATTACCTTTAACTATATACAAAAGTATAGCAGAAAGAATTTAACTTTATTTTTTTATTAAAATAGGTGTCCCTATAGATATTTTTTTCCATATTTTAAGCATTTGCTGATTAGAAATGGCTACACATCCTTCTGTCCAATCATTATTTGAGTTATGGTATCTTTGATCATATCCTATATTTGGCACTCCATGTATCATAATTTGTCCACCTGGGTGATAATTAAGTTCTAATGCCCTCCTTATATCCCAAGGGTTTGGATAGGAAACTTTTAAGGCAAGAAAGAAAGAGCTATCTCTAATTTTATCTTCAATATAGTAAAGGCCTTCAGGTGTTTTACCGTCACCTCTCTTAATTTTAGTACCTATTGGTTCAAACCCAAGAGAAATTTTAAATTTGTTTAATACCTTACCTCTCTTGTACATAGTAATATCTCTTTTTTCTTTATTAACTATTATGAAATCTATATTTTCTAAAGCGTATAGATTTTTAGAAAATAGTAGTAAAAAAAGTAAAATTCTTATCATAATATCGAACCACTATTAATTAATTGATATTTTCTATTTTCTTTATAATTTTCATTTGTATTTATGTTCTGTATAGAATTAAATGAATCACATGAATTACAAAAAGAATACCAATTTTTATAACTTAAGTTACAAATAGTACATTTCCAGTAAATGTCATTAGTGCTTTTTTCATATAATGATTTAAGTTCTAGAGTTAGACTTTCATTTTTTTTTAATTTTTTTTCTATTTTATATAAAAAGTAATATGCCTCTTTTGAAGGTTTTAAGCTTATAGATCTTTTTAGATCCCTTTTTGATGATCCCCATATTTTTGCTTTGTATTTAAGTTTTCCCAAAATTAAATATTTGTAATATAAATGGTCATTTTTAACTAAAATTTTTGAAATTATTTTTAACTTAGAAAGAGCATCTTTATCTGTAAAGCTATTTTCTAGGCATTGCTCTATATTAGGGTTAGGCTTTGCGCACCAATATCTTCTTAAAATTTTTATAAGTTGATTTTGGTTTTTTGCTAAATTTAATTTGCAATACAACTCCATAAAAGGTGGAAAAAAATTATTTAACTTAATTGCTCTTTTTAAAAAGCTTTTTGCATTATTTGTTTCTTTTAAGTAATAATGTCCTAAAGCAGCTTGAAAATAAGTAATACTAAGTATTTCTTTGTTAGCTTTGTTGCTTGCTGCTATTTTTTTTTCTAAGTAGTTTGATAAATCATTCCAATTATTATTTTGAATGCAAAACTTAAATATATCTTTTTGAATCCATGAGAAATCAATTCTTTTGTCTAAGGATTTATTTAATATATTATTAAAAAGCTTTCGATCTTTATTTTTAACTGAATAGGCTATTAGGCTCTTAATAGCCAATGGTTTTAAAACTTTAATATCTAACATTTTAGTCAGAAGAGTAAATGCATTATTTTGCTCACCTCTATAGAGAGAGTTTTGTAATTCTAGTAAAACAAGTAATGGAGCATCATGAAGTGATTTTTTTGCAATATTTAAATTTTTAAAAACTTCCTTTTTATTACCGTAAAAAGAGGCAATAATACCTTCATTTAATGCTGTAATAGCATTATTTTTTTTTCTTTTCTTCATTTTTAGCAATGTTTTTTTAGGAAAATTATATAAACTTAATATAAGTGATAGCATTATATAAATAAAAAAAAATAATAATAATACCGAGATAATTAAAAAAGAAGGAGAAGTTGTAACCTGCCAACCAAACCATTCTATAACCACTGTTCCTTTGCTATTAGAAAACCACATAGCTAATGAACTTATAGTAGTCATTAGTAATATTAGAAAAAAAATTTTAAACAATTAATTTTTAATTTTTAGTGCTGCAGTAGTTTTTGCCAGAATATTTTCTGCGGCAACACTAGCATCTTTTTTTGCTTTAGCTTCTTTAAGCCAAGCATCTAACGCACCTCTAGCAGCTACTTCTAAAGTATCAATTTCTATTATAGCCTTTTCTAAATTCCCTTTAGAAATAGCTTCTTCAGCTCTTAATAAAACGCCTTCCATACCTTCGATATTTTCACTATTAGTCGGTCTAATTTTAACTAATTTTGAGATTTCATCTTTTAAACTATCTTTCCAGGTTAGATCATTTTTTGTTTTCATTGAGTCTCTTAACTCTCCTGCTCTTGCACTTAATCTAGCAGCTAAATCTGATAAAGTAGGAGCTCCTCCTTTAGCAAATCTTAACAAGGCAGGATCAAGTCCTTCTTGGCCCAAAGCTACTAGCTGAGGGGCGTACGGTACTCCAGATTTAAGCCTATCTACCAAACTTTTTGCTAAATATAAACGATCAGATAATTCTGATTTACTTGAGGATAGCATTAGCTTGGAAGTATTCTGAATTTTTTGTTCAAGTTCTACTATTTTATTATTATTTTTTTCTTCTGCTGATGATATCTTTTCATTAGCCTCGTTAGTTTTCGTTGCTAGTTCCTCCAATTTAATATTTTGTTCATCAATAAAATTTTTATTTATTAAGCTGTTATTTTCGGCAGTATCTAGTTTATTTTTTAAAACAGAAATAGTATTTTCAAATTCTTCAAATCTTGCATTATTTTTCTTAATTTCTAATTGAAGAGAAGATATAACTTTCTCACTTTCCAAAATTTTAGTTTCGTACTCAGCATTTTGTCCTTGTGAACTTAAATCCAAATAAGAAAATATTACTACTGCTCCAATTCCTCCTGCTAAAAGTCCAAAAAGTATACTAAAGAAGGCTTCCTTAGCTTCGAATAATAACTTTAAGGCCTGCTTAATTAAATTAAATAGCTGTATGAATACACTCTTTATTATTATAAATGCTCTATTTATCACTAGGTTAATTAAAAAGAATGGCTTAGCCAAAATAGTTGATATTATTTTCGTAAATATTAAAGAAAAGTCATTGGAATTTTTTTGTTTGTTATTAGAGGACTTTTTATTTAAAGGTGTTTTTCTATTTACAGCTTTCTTATTTCTTTTCTGTTTTTTTCTAGGAGCCATATTTTTCCTCATATTGTGAAATTATTTTTTTAATAAAATTTGTATTAGGAGTTTTTGGATAAAAGGTTTTGAAATACTTTTTATTTAAATTCTTAGCAACATTTGAGCTTATACAAGCAAAATTAATAAAGGAAAGGTCTTCTTTATTTAAGGCCTTTTTAGCATTATCGTGAAAAGCTTTTGCTCCTTTAGAAGAAAGAAGTACAATCCAAGAAACATTTCTTTTCTTCACTAAATTTAAGAAATTAGAAGAAAATTGACTTATTGCCTCAGTACTGTAAATTTTATATCTTTTAACTTTATATCCCAAGCAACTTAACTCTTTAGGAAGATTAAAAGAAATTTCTTTTGCGCCAGCGTAAATAATACTCCCCTTATTAAACGTTTTACTTTTATTATTCTTAATAAAATTCAACAATATATTACCACTATCTCCATTACATTCAATTATATTTTTAAAGCCTAATTCTTTTGCTAAGAATGTGGCAGCTTTGCCGAGCGTATATAAAATGAAAGTTCTATTTTGAGTAAGTTGTGATAAATAATATACACTATTAAAAGAAGAAGTTATTACTACATCGTTATCATTAATCTTAATTTCTTTTGTATATATTTTTTTTACATTTAAAATAGGATAATCTTCTATTTTATAATTTAATCTTGCAAGCTTATCTAATAGATAAGTGTTTTTTAAAGGACCACTGGATCTAAAAATTATTATGTATTTATTTTTTTTCATTCTAGTGTTTTTAACTTTTTTAATAAGCTTTCAGCACATTTTTTTCCAAGAGACTTAGCTGCTTTAATCGGCCCTAATCTGGAATCATCCACAAAATTTTTATAATCTTTAGAAAATAAGCGAGCTTTTAACATAATTGAGCCATTTTTAATTATTGCAAGTGCAGCTATAGGAGTGAAGCAATCGCCATTTATTTTTTTAATTAAACTCCTCTCTGAATTTAAAGATACTCTAGTGTCTGGACAATCAATCCTTTTACATATTTTTTTGATAAAAATATTTTCTTTATTATAGGTGACTGCAATCGCCCCTTGCCCTGGAGCAGGTAATATTTGAGATAAAGGTATACTACAAAAGTTGAATTCTAATTGTAACTTTTTTATTCTATTTAACCCTGCTTTAGCCAAAATAATAGCAAAAATTTTTTCATTAAATACTTTTTTTATTCTAGTTTCTATATTTCCTCTAATTTCTACAATCTTTAAATCAGGTCTTAATAATTTAATGTATGCAGCCCTTCTAGGGCTGGAGGTTCCCAAAGTAGAGTTTTTTGGTAGTTGTGATATTTTTTTAATATTAGAGTTTTTTGTAATTAAAATATCTCTCACATCTTCTCTATTCATATAAGCTCCTATGCCAAGTTTTTTATTTAATACTGCAGGAACATCTTTCGCAGAGTGCACGCCTAAATGAACCTTATTATCTATAATAAGTTTATCAATTTCTTCAGTAAATAAACCTTTGCCTCCAAACTTTTTGAATTTGGTTTTACTGATAATATCTCCTTTAGACTTTAAAAAAATTTTTTTAATATTTTTATATCCTGCATATTTTAATTTTGAAATTACTAACTCTGTTTGAATTTTAGCTAAATTACTATTTCTAGAAGCTATGATTATTTTTTTATTTATCATATATTTTATATTAATTTATTATATAAAATATTAATATGAAAATTTTAGGAATAGAAAGCAGTTGTGATGATACTTCAATAAGTATTATAGATAATAATAAAAATATTATAGCTAATGAAACTATTTCACAAAATCAAATTCACAAGGATTATAATGGAGTAGTCCCAGAGTTGGCAGCCAGAAATCATGTTTTATACATTGATAAAATACTTAAGCGTATACTAAAAAAACAACAACTTAGGATAACTGATATAAGTTTAATTGCCGCTACAGTGGGGCCAGGATTAGTAGGGGGTCTACTAGTAGGGCTTACTTTTGCTAAGACATTATCTCAAGTAAATAGAATACCATTCATTGGAGTTAACCATTTAGAAGGGCATGCACTAACCGCTAGGCTTGCTAATAAAGTTGAATATCCTTTTTTACTTTTATTAGTATCAGGTGGACATTCTAATTTTTATTTTATTTCTGATATAAATGACTACAAATTTTTAGGTGGAACTCTAGATGATGCTCTAGGGGAAGCCTTTGATAAAGTTGCAAATATTCTAGGGCTTGATTTTCCAGGAGGTCCTCAATTAGAATTATTAGCTATGAAAGGAGACTACAAAAAAGTTAGTCTTCCTAAGCCCTTAATTAACATCAAAAGTTTAGATATGTCTTTTTCTGGATTAAAGACAGCTGCTTTTAATTGTAATAATGAAATTGATAAAAATAATATCTCTAGATGCGATTTGGCTGCAAGTTTCCAAAAGTCAGTGGCTGATGTATTATGTAAAAAAATTTCCTTAGCTATAGATATTAGTAATAAAGAATTTTCTATTTATAAAAACGTAGTAGTTTCTGGTGGAGTGGCTGCAAATAATTATTTAAGGAAAAAAATAATAGAGAATGTTAAATTAAAGAATAAATTAGTTTTTTTCCCACCTACTGATTTATGTACTGATAATGGAGCAATGATAGCTTGGGCTGGGTATGAGTTGTATACCGCAGGAGTGAAGAGTAAACTAAATATAAAAGCAAAGCCAAGGTGGCCATTAGAAAGTATAGGAGAAAGAGTATGAGAAATGATATTTTAGTTTTAGGGGCAGGCGCCTGGGGTACAGCCATTGCAAACTTATTAGCTGAAAATTGTAATAAAAAAATTTTTTTATGGGCCTATGAGAAAAAGGTATCTAATTCTATAAATAATAAACAAATCAACACTTTTTTTTTACCAAAAATTAAATTAAATAAAAATATATTAGCTATCAATGATTTTCAAGGAGTTAGACCGGCTTACATATTCATTGTAGTTCCTTCCCAATTTGTTTATAGCATAGTAAAAAACTATTCAGACAGTATTTCAAAGGATAGTAGAAAAAAAATATCAATAATAATTTGTTCAAAGGGCTTCGACCTAAAAAGAAGACTATTATTAAGCGATGTTTTAAAGTCTATATTCCCATTAAAAAAAATTGCAATTTTAAGTGGACCTTCATTTGCGGATTTAGTAGCTCAAGGTAAGCCTACTGCCGTAACCGTAGCATCCAAAAATTTGAAACTTTCTGAAAAAGTTAGAGGCTTGCTAATTAATAAAAAATTTAGGGTTTATATTAATAACGATATTATAGGTGTTCAGATCTATGGTGCTACTAAAAATATTTTAGCAATAGCAGCAGGTATAACAGAAGGATTAGGATATGGAGAAAATGCTAGGGCAGCAATAATTTGTAGAGGAATAAATGAAATTGAAAAAGTGTCTTTGGCATTTGGAGGTAAAAAACAAACTACCTTAAGTTTGTCTGGTTTAGGAGATATTTTTTTAACTTGCTCATCAGTATCATCAAGAAATTATACTTTTGGATTTTTGATAGGAAAAGGAAAAAGTAAAAATGATATTTTAAAAAAAAACAGTACTATTACTGAAGGTTTAGAAAATGCTAAGGCACTTTATTTGATCAAAAAAAAGTGTAACTTAGATACACCTATATTAGATTCAATTTATAAGATATTAATTAAGGATTATTCTGTAAAAAAAATTGTTAATCTTTTATTAGCAAGACCACTTAAAAAAGAATAGTTAATTTCTTAAGAGATCATTTATTGAAGTTTTAGATCTTGTTTTTGCATCAACAGTTTTGACTATCACAGCACAATAAAGATTTATACCCTTTTTTCCTTCAAGTGAGCCAGGAACTACAACGGAGTATTTAGGAACACGGCCATAAAATATCTTTCCACTGGCTCTATCAACAATCTTTGTTGAAGCTCCTATATAAACTCCCATAGATAAAACACTTCCTTCTTCAACAATTACACCTTCGGCAACTTCAGATCTAGCCCCTATAAAGCAGTTATTTTCAATAATAACGGGGGATGCTTGCAATGGTTCTAAAACACCACCAATACCAGCGCCACCTGAAATATGACATTTTTTTCCTATCTGAGCGCAGCTTCCAACTGTTGCCCATGTATCAATCATAGTCTCTGACCCAACATAAGCACCAATATTTATAAAAGAAGGCATAAGTACTACATTTTCCTCTATATGTGTACCCTTTCTTACTACTGCATTAGGAACAACTCTGAAGTTAGCTTTTTTAAAATCTTTTTTATTCCAATTAGAAAATTTAGATGGAACTTTATCCCACCAAGAAGAGCTACCTGGTCCATTTGAAATTACTTTTTGTTCATTTACTCTAAAGGAAAGTAAAATAGCTTTTTTTATCCATTCATTAACTTTCCATTTATTTTTAGTTTTTTCTGCAACTCTTATTTTTCCTTTATCAATTAAATCTATTGTTTTATCAATTGTATTAATAGTTTTTTTATTTGACTTAGAGCTCAAAGAGTCTCTTGTTTTCCAAATTACATTAATTTCTTTTTCTAATTTACTTGTAAGCATCTAGATAATTCCTTTATTTATTTTTCTTATTGTATCTAATAAATTAGCACATATTATATCAATATAATTATGAGTTTTACTATTAAAAAAATCTTTTTTAATTAATACGGTTTTGATACCTAATTCCTTAGCGGTTTTCAAATTATTAGGTAAATCATCAATCATAATAGTTTTATCAGGGTCCAATGAGTACTCTTTAATTACTTTTTGATATGTTGAGATATCAGGTTTAGGTATATAGTCTGCTTTTATGATGTCAAAAATATGATCTATTGTTTTATCTAAACCAATTTGCTTAAGAACCTTTTTAGCATGCTTATCTGAACCATTAGTAAATATAATTTTTTTCCCTTTATATTTTTTTAATTCATCACTCAGTTCTTCATTTTTCTTTATGCTAGTTAAATCAATTTCATGTACATAGTTTAAAAACATCTCTGGTTGTATATTATGGTATAGCATTAACCCTCTAAGAGTGGTTCCATTATTAACAAAGTATTTTTTCTGTATTTTGAAAGCTTCATCTAATGAAACATTTAAATTTTTTGCAATAAAACTTTTCATTTTTAAGTCTATTTGCGCAAATATATTTGAGTCTTCTGGGTAAACGGTATTGTCGAGATCAATCAATAAGTCTTGCATAATATTACTTTCTAAATAATGTACCTATACCTTTATCACTTAAAAGCTCTTTAAGTATTACATTATTGAGCCTACCATCAAGTATTACGGATGCTCTAATCCCTGCTTTAACAGCTTCAACACAAGTCTTTACTTTAGGTATCATGCCACCATATATGATTTTTTTAGATATTAGCTGGTTGATTTCACGTAGCTTTAATTCACTTATTATTTTGTTATCCTTCCCTATAACTCCATTTACATCAGTTAACATTAGTAATCTCCTAGCACCAATTTCTGATGCTATAAAACCTGCGGTTAAATCAGCATTAATATTAAATTTAGTTCCTTTGGCATTAGCTCCTATGGGAGCTATAACCGGAACAATTTTATTAGAGACGAGTTTTAATAAAAGACTTTTATTGATACTATATGGTTGTCCCACGAGTCCTAAGTCTGGATCAGATACATTTTTTTTTTTATATTTTTTAGCTATTATAATTTTAGAATCAACGCCTGAAAGTCCTAAAGCATTAACTTTCTTATTCGAAAGACAATATGAAATATTTTTATTAATTACTCCTGATAAAACCATTTCTACTATATCAAAAGTTTTTTTGTCTGTTATTCTCATACCTTTGAAAAACTTATGTTTTATATTTACTTTATCTAACATTAAATTTATCTGAGGTCCCCCGCCGTGAACAATAATTGGTTTAATGCCTAACTCAACTAGTGCTTTGATATTTTGAAAAAAGTTTAAAGATAGTTTTTTATCTAACATAGCACTGCCACCATATTTAATAACAATAATTTCATTAATATATTTTTGAAGATTGAATGTAACTTCTTTTTTCGAAGCAGAAATTTGTTTTGCTGTTTTATTGATTAAATTACTCATAGTTTTTTAAATTATCTATTATTTGTTTTTTTATATCTTTTACACCTAGTTTAGTTTTTGAACTTGTAAAAAAAGGATGACTATTTTTAATAAGCTTATGAAACTGCATTCCTTTAATTAAAACTTCTTTTTCACTTTTATTTATTTTATCAATTTTAGTAAATACAATTTGAAAGGAAATTTTATTAGTATCTAAAAATTCTAAGAAACTAATATCACTCTCTTTAAATCCATGTCTGGAGTCTATCAGAATATAAACTATTTTTAAATAAGTACGTTTCGTCAAATATAAAAATACTAATTCAGACATTTTTTCTATTTTATTTTTTGATGCTTTGGCATATCCATATCCAGGCAAATCAACAAGCATAAATTTCTTTGCTATATTATAAAAAAAAATTTTTCGTGTATGGCCTGGCTTATTGGAAGTAGAGGCCAGTGACTTTCTGTTTGTAATAGCATTAATTAGTGAAGACTTACCAACATTTGATCTTCCTGTAAAACATATTTCAGGAATTCCATAATATTTTAACTCATTATAACTATTAAAACTAATACCTTCAGCAAAAACTTTAAAACTAAAAGTTTTCATAAAGTCATTTTGTCTTTTTCATTATAATCCACTGTTGTCCTATAGAGAGAATATTGTTCCATGTCCAATATATAACTAAACCTGCTGGGAAAGTAGCAAATAAAAAGAGAAACATCAATGGAAGAAAAGACATAATTTTTGCCTGTAATGGGTCAGGTGGTGCAGGGTTTAACTTTTGTTGTAAATACATTGTTAAAGCCATTAATAAAGGCCAAGCACCTATCATTAAAAATGAAGGAGGCATAAAGTTGAATAAGCCAAATAAATTAAAAATAGTAGTTGGATCTGGAGCAGATAAATCTTTTACCCATCCATAAAAAGGAGCATGTCTTGTCTCTAATGTTACAAATAGCACTTTGTATAATGCAAAAAATATTGGTATTTGTATTAATATAGGAAGACAACCTGATAGAGGATTAACTTTTTCAGACTTATATAAAGCCATTATTTCTTGTTGCATTTTTAATTTATCAGTTTTATATCTTTCTCTTATTTCAGTCATTTTAGGTGTTAGTATTTTCATTTTACTCATAGATTTAAAGGACTTATTAGCTAGAGGAAATAATACAATTCTAATTAAAACGGTAAGAGCTAAAATAGATAGGCCAACATTACCAAGCAAATCAGATAATTTATGTAACAATAAAAATAAAGGTTTTGTTATTACATAAAACCAGCCAAAATCTACTGCCCTATCAAACATTTCTATAGAAAGTTGATTAGAATATTTATCTAAGAGGTCTACCTCTTTAGCTCCTATAAATACATTAGACTTTACTGAAGCTGTCTCTCCTTTTTCTAGAACTATCTCATTACTGGTGTATTGAGCTTGGTAACGTTCAATATTTTTTAGAACGGCCTTAAAGCCACCTTCAATTCTGGATCTTTGATCAGGTATAAGGGCTGCTAACCAATACTTATCAGTTATTCCAACCCAGCCCCCTTTACTTATAATGCTTTTGGATCCTTCCTCAATAATATCATCGTAATCTATTTCTAATAGTCTTTCATTAAGGACAGCGATTGGCCCTTCATGCAATATATAAAAACCGGATGTTTTTGGTGTACCAGTTCTATTTATTCTACCATATTGTGTTAATGAAATATCTTTATTTGAAACATTAGTTACTTTTTGTTCAACTGTTATTAGATAATCTTTATCTACTTCTATTTTTCTAAAAAACTCTATTCCTTCAGGAGATACCCATTTTATAGTAATATGATTTTCAGGACCTAACTCTTTACCTTCAATCAATTGCCATTCACTATTTTTATTTGGTAAATTAATATTTTCTTGCGACATCCAACCTAATTCAACAAAATAAGGGTTAAGAGTGTTGTTAGGAGATAGAAGGGTTACTTGTCTGGCTTCAGGCTTGATGGTGTCTTTGTAATCCTTCAGTATAACATCATCAAAGCGTGCTCCTATAAGAGAAATTGAACCTTTTATTCTAGAGGATTCGGAAAAGTATATTCTTTTATTATTTTTAACTATTTCTTCTCTATCTAATATTTTTTAAAGCTTTGGTTCTTCTTTTTGCAAAATTTCTCTGAACCGCATTACCAACTTTCTTACTGGCAATTATACCAAATCTAGGTGAGTTTGTGCTAGCTGCTTTTGACTTTTTAGCATAATTAATTGTAAAAGAGTTACAATTCAAGAAACTTCCATTTCTAAATACATGCGCGAAATCTTGTTTTTTCTTGATTAGATATGTATTCATTAGTTAAATTATGCAGAGAGTCTCTGTCTGCCTTTTGCACGTCTTCTTGAAAGCACTAACCTTCCAGACTTGGTTGCCATTCTAGCTCTAAAACCATGTCTTCTTTTTCTAACTAATTTACTGGGCTGAAAAGTTCTTTTCACAAAAAATCTCCTTAATTACTTACTTAATTATTAACTATAAAATAAAGCTAGAGTCTT
>CABZPW010000002.1 GCA_902527765.1 Rhodospirillaceae bacterium | reverse complement strand
AAAAAAAGTTTGGTGTTTGGAAAACTAAAGATTGGCAACAGTGTTTGGAAGAAATAGAAAATATTACATTAGGGTTACACGCTAAAGGAATACATGGGAAAAAAACTATAGCTATATTAGGTAATAATACCCCAAGATGGACGCTCGCAGAAATTGCAGTGCAGTCTTTAGGAAGCATACCTTTAGGTATCTATTCTGATGCTTTAGAAAGTGAAATTATTTATCTTATTGATTATTCAAGTTGTAGAGTTGTCTTTGTAGAAGATGAAGAGCAAGCAGATAAAATTATGTCATTATCAGATTCAAAAGGAAAAATTGATTTAATAGTTTATGATGAGCCTAAAGGCATGAATAAATATGATGATAAAAGGTTAATTTCCTATAAAAATTTATTAAAGACCGGTCATGAATTTAAAAACATAACACTAATTTTTTTAATAAATTACTTGAGAATATTAATGAAGAAGATACTTGTATATTTTGCCCTACATCAGGAACGACTGCTAACCCAAAACTAGCTATGATAAGTCATAAAGCTTTGCTAAATCATTCAAAAAGTTATTTATCAGCAGATCCTAAAAATAGCAATGATGAATATGTTTCAGTTTTGCCCATGCCTTGGATTATGGAACAAACATATGCAGTAGGAAAATGGTGTATAAGTAGAATGAAAGTAAATTTTGTTGAGGAGGCTGAAACCTTATTTGATGATTTAAGAGAAATTGGTCCGACATTTATATTATTTGGTCCTAGAGTATGGGAACAAATGGCCGCAGATATCAGGTCAAAGGTTATGGATTCTTCTTTTATAAAAAGAGGTATTTATGGTTTATCTATGAAACTAATGTCATTAAAAAGTAACTTTTTGATCAAACTTTTGTGTGAGTTTCTCGTTAATAGATGGCTTAGAGATCAGTTAGGATTATCTTTTGTCAAGTCAGCTGCTACAGGAGGAGCTGCTTTAGGGCCTGATACATTTAAATTTTTTGTTAACATAGGTATACCTTTAAGACAATTATATGGTCAAACTGAACAAATAGGAGCATATACTATTCATAGAAAAGGAGATATTGATTTTGATTCTGTAGGTTTTCCCTTTGATACTGTAAAAATAGATATTGATAAACCAGATGAAGAGGGTATTGGAGAAATTAAAGTTAATAATAAAAATTGTATGCAAGGGTATTTAAATGTTAAGGAAAACTTTTTATCTAATGGTTGGTTTTTTACAGGAGATGCAGGCTATATTAATAAAATGGGGCATTTAGTAGTTATTGATAGAATGTCAGATTTATCATATACCGCACAAAATTTAAGGTATTCTCCTCAATATATAGAGAATAAGCTAAAATTTTCATCTTATATAGCTGAAGCTGCGGTTATTGGATCAGGTAAAGAATATTTATCAGCAATTATTTGTATAAGATATTCGGTTCTTTCAAAATGGGCTGAAAACAAACGAATAGGTTTTACTACATACTCTGATTTAGCAAATAAGACAGAAATTGAAAGTTTAATAACAAGTGAAACTAAGAAGGTCAATGATACTTTGCCTGATAAACAAAGAATAAAAAAATTCGTTCTTCTTTATAAAGAGTTTGATGCTGATGATGATGAACTTACTAGAACTAAAAAATTAAGAAGAAATTTTGTAATCAAAAAGTACTCAGATATAGTAGAAGCTTTATATGGAGATAAGAAAACAATTGATATCAATACGTCTGTAAAATTACAGGATGGAGGAGTTCAAAAAATTAATACTAAACTAAATATTATAAATATGGAGAACATAAATGGCATTTGATTTTTTAATTCAATTATTGGTTAACGGTTTTATCATAGGTTTGCTTTATGGAGTGGTGGCAATGTCATTTGTTTTGATTTATAAATCCAGCCAGGTTGTAAATTTTGCCCAAGGAGAATTTTTGTTAGTTGGTGCTTGGGCTTGTTGGTGGTTATTAGCAAAGTTTTCTATGCCATTTTATATGGCTTTTTTATTAACTTTATTATTTATGATGTTATTTGGAATTTTAGTTCAAATTATAATTTTAAAACCGTTAATAGGAGAGCCTATAATTTCTATAATAATGGTCACTATTGGCTTATCAATTTTTTTTCAAGCAATTATGAATTGGATGTTCGGAGTCTTTACAGAGCCTTTTCCACAAATTTTTAGTTCGGAGAGTTTAAATATATTTGGTTTAAATGTACAAACAGCCTATTTAATGAGTGGTTTAATTAGTATATTTATAATGATAAGTTTTGCTTTATTTTTTAAAAAATCAAAGCTTGGTCTAGCAATGAGGGCTACCGCTTTTGATCAACAGGCTGCTCAATCTTTAGGTGTATCAATAAAACAAGTTTTTGCTGCTGCATGGGCTATATCTGCAATGGTATCTGCCGTAGCAGGAGTTGTCTTTGGAATTGTTAATGGGATTTCTTCTGGTATTGCTTTTATGGGTATAAAGGTATTTCCAGCAGTAATTTTAGGAGGTTTAGATTCAGTGCTTGGAGCAATTCTTGGGGGTTTAGTAATAGGATTATTAGAACATTTAGCACATTATATAGATGTACAATTCCTCAATATAGGAAACCTAATTAGAATAGCACCATTTTATGCATTAATTGTTATTCTTATGATTAAGCCATATGGTTTTTTTGGCACCAAAGATATTGAAAGAGTATAAATATGAATTTGAAAAATAGCAGACCTTGTGGAGACTTTAGAACCTCTTATAATAGAGACATGACTATGTTCGATGATAAAAAAGGATTTTATCTAACATGTCTAGGTATTTTATTTCTTATATTTTCACCCTTATTGTTAGACTCTTATCTTATTTCTTTACTAATTTATATTGGATTTTATGCAATTGCGGCTTTAGGGTTAAATATATTAGTTGGTTTTACTGGCCAAATATCAGTGGGGCATGCAGTTTTTTTTGGTTTTGGAGCCTTTGCCTCAGCTTGGTTGAACAATAACTTTGCCATTCCAGTATTCTTTTGTATACCTCTGGCAGCAATATTGACTGCACTAGTAGGACTACTTTTTGGTATTCCGGCTGCTAGAGTAAAAGGACTTTATTTAGCAATAGCAACTTTGGCAGCACAGTTTATAATGGAAGATTTCTTTTCAAGAGCCTCCTGGTTTACAGGTGGTGTAGATGGAGCTTCAGCTGAGCCTTTGAAAATTTTTGGAATATTTTTTGATACAGATACAAAATACTTTTTTATAGTTTTATTTTGGGTAGTGATTAGCTTTATTTTAGCAACCAATATATTAAGAACTAGAGATGGCAGAGCATTTTTAGCAGTTAGAGATCATTATTTATCTGCAGAAATGATGGGTATTAATCTTACAAAGTATAGAATACTCTCGTTTGGAATTTCATCTTTCTTTGCTGGTCTTGGCGGAGCACTATATGGTCATTATTTAAATTTTGTATCAATAGAGGAATTTAATATTCAATTATCCATTACTTTTTTAGCTATGATTATAATTGGAGGCCTAGGTTCTGTTAGGGGATCTATAATGGGTGCTGCCTTTATGGTTTTATTGCCAGAGATTATGGATTGGTTGACAAGATCTTTAGCAGGTACACCAATAGATAATGCTTTATCTTTATCAGAGGCTATACCCTTTATTAAAGAGGCATCTATAGGTTTGGTGATAATATTATTCTTGATTTTTGAACCTAATGGATTAGCCTATCGTTGGGGACAAATTAGAGCATGGTTTAAATTATATCCTTTTTCATACTAGTTTACAGGAGGCAAATATGTCAAAATACTTTATAAAACTTTCCTATATCATAATATTTATTTTAGGATTTTTACTTTCCAGAATTATCATTTCCAATGATATACCTGTTGGACAGTTAGTTGATTTTACAGGACCAACTTCAAGTGTAGGCAAACCTTTTGGTCAGGGACATATTGATGCCATAAAATGGATAAATAAAAACGGTGGAATTAATAATAGAAAAATTAGAGTGGATACTGTTGACTATAGTTACAAGGCTCCAAGGGCAGTAGCTACATATAAAAGATGGAAGTCTAGATTGAAGGTTATTACTGTTATAGGGTGGGGGACAGCAGATACTGAAGCACTCATGGAAACTATTGCTAGAGATAAAATTCCATTTTTTTCAGGCTCTTATGCTGGGCAACTTACTGACCCTACAGGTAAAGCTCCTAACTCTTTTAAAGCAGCTCCATATAATTTCTTTTATGGGCCTTCCTATTCTGATGCATGTAGAGGTTTGCTAACTTGGGCATTAAAGGATTGGGAAAGTAAAGGAAAAAGTGATAAGCCTAAATTTGTACACATGGGGGATAACCATCCTTATCCTAATGCACCTAAGCAAGCATGCAGAGAGTATGCTCAAGAATTGGGTTTTGAAGTATTATCAGTAATAAACTACACATTAGCACCTGGAGACTTCACTGCACAATGCTTAACATTAAAACAGATAGAAGCTAACTATGCTTATTTAGCTAACTCTTCAAATTCTACAACAGCACTTTTAAAGGCCTGTAATACTGTTGGAGCTGAAGTACAGTTTATGACAAATGTTTGGGGCGTAGATGAAACAGTTATAAAGGCATCTGGAAAAGCGGCTGATGGAATTGTTTTTGCAGTTAGAACTAGTTCTGTGTGGGGGGATGACACTGATGGAATGGAGTTAATAAAAAATATTTCCTCTATGTCTGGAAAAAAAGATCAATATAGATCAGTACATTACATCTCAGCAGTTTGTTCAATGTTTTACATTGCAGAGGCAATGAAACTGGCAATGACTGAAGGAGAATTAAGTGGTGAAAGTATTAGAAATGCAATGTACAAAAATGAAAACTGGGCGCCAGAAGAGCTTAAAGGGGTATGTTTGCCTTCAACCTGGAAAAATGATGATCATAGAGGTTTGATGGAAGTACCCATTTATATGGTAAAAGTAAATGGTCCTACTGATAAAAAAAGTGTTGATCAACTAATGAAAGAAAAGATTATTCAATTGGTAAAAGAGGATCAAATTTCTCTTCCTAGAAGACCTGAGTGGAGAGGTTACTAAAAACTTAGTTGATTCATGTTAAAAGTTAAAAATATTGAAGTAGTATACAATGAAGTTGTATTGGTCATTAAAGGTTTAAGTCTTGAAGTAAATGAAGGAGAAATAGTATCTCTTTTAGGGGCAAATGGAGCAGGCAAGTCTACTACATTAAAATCTATATCTGGTTTACTAAAAACTGAGGACGGTGAAACTACAAAAGGAAGTATTCTTTTTGAAGGATATGATATAACAAAATCAAATCCATCTGAAATTGTTAAAAAAGGTATCTTTCAAGTAATGGAGGGCAGAAGATGTATAGCGGATATGACTATAGAAGAAAATCTTAGATTGGGGGCTCACACTAGAACTGATAGAAAAATGATTAATAATGATATTGAGGAGGTTATGAACTTTTTCCCTAGGCTTAGAGAAAGAAAAGGTTTATCAGGTTATCTTTCTGGAGGAGAACAACAAATGCTTGCAATAGGAAGAGCACTAATGGCTAAACCTAAAATTATTTTAATGGATGAACCCTCAATGGGTTTATCTCCTATGCTCGTAAAAGAAGTTTTTGATATAATTAGGAAATTAAATAAAGAATTAGGGATTACTATTTTATTAGTAGAACAGAATGCTAAATTGGCGCTCAATTTATCTTCACGTTCTTATATTATGGAAAATGGTAAGATAGTAATGGAAGGAAAGTCAGAAGACCTAATCGAGAATGAGGATGTAAAAGAGTTTTATTTAGGTGGAGGAAATGATAATAGAAAGTCATTTAAAGATTTAAAATCTTATAAAAGAAGAAAACGTTGGCTATGATTAAAAGTGGTACTAATATTTTTTTTAATGATCAAGAAACTCAGGACCCTATAATAAGAGAAAAATTATTATTTAAAGATATTGGTCTAAAATTAAAAAAAATAACTGAGAAGTCAGTTGGGTGGAAAAATAGGCTAAATAAAGTTAATTTTGAAAAGATTAATACTAGAGAAGATTTTAATAATATTCCTATAACGAGAAAAACAAGTTTAATAGAAATGCAGAAGTCTAATTTTCCTTATGCTGGCTTTAATATTAAGGATACAAAAGAGTATGCATATATGTTTGCTTCTCCAGGGCCAATTTATGAGCCAGGAGAAAAAGGTGACTTTTGGAATATGTCAAGTTGTTTACATGCAGCAGGATTAAGAAAAGGTGACTTAGTTTACAATACTTTCTCTTATCATTTAGGTCCAGCAGGGATTATGATAGGAAACTCTGCTATCAATTTAGGTTGTTCAGTTTTGCCTGGAGGTATTGGTAATACAGACTTACAAATAGAAACTATAAGAGCAGTAAAGCCAAGCTTTTATGTTGGAACTCCTTCTTTTCTAAAAATAATTTTGGATAAAATTAAAGAAAATAATATAGATGTATCTTTTTTAAAAAATGCATTAGTAGGAGCAGAGCCTTTCTCAAATGACTTAAGAAAATATTTTAGAGAAAAATATAAAATTGTTCCATTACAAATGTATGGTACAGCAGAAGTAGGGTGTATTGCATATGAAAGTAAAAATAAAAATAATGAAATTAATGATGGAATGATAGTAGAAGAAAATATTATTCTAGAAATAGTAAAGCCGGGCTCTAATCAGCAAGTTAGTAATGGCGAGGTTGGAGAGGTAGTAGTTACAAAACTTAATAACTCTTATCCAATGATCAGGTTAGCTACGGGCGATTTGTCAGCAATAATAGATGCTCCAAGTCCATGTGGTAGAACCAATGTAAGAATTAAGGGATGGATGGGTAGAGCAGAACAATCTACAAAGGTGAAAGGTATTTTTATCACTCCAGAACAAATACATAAATTAACCAATAATTTTTTAGAAATATCTAAAGCAAGACTTGTTATAGAAAGTAAAGATTTTTTAGATGACCCTGTATTGATATGTGAAGTTAATAACAGAAATAACATTCAAGAAGAAGATATTAAAGCTTTTTTTAAGAGCCAATTTAAATTAAATATTAGAGTTAATATTGTAAATGAAGGTAACATAGTAAATGATGGCATAATCATAGAAGACAAGAGAAATAAAAATTAAGCTTATATGAAAAAAAAGCTATCTTTAACAGTAACTAAACTAACATGTAAAAGAAACTCAATAAGTATTTTTAATCCACTTTCATTTAAAGTTTCCGAAGGGCAGATGTTAATAATAAAAGGTAAAAACGGTAGAGGAAAGACAACTCTTATACACTGTTTAGCTGGCCTTTTGTCTTACCAAGGACTTGTAAAGTGGAAAGGAGTAGAAGGCAAAATAGGATACATAGGTCATAAGTTTGGTTTGAAAGAATATGAAACAGTGTATGATTTTATAAAATTCTGGAAAGCGGTTTATGACTCTAAAGTCAGTATTGATGAAGTTGTCGAATTCTTTTCACTATTTAATGTACTCTTTTCTCCTATTGCTTTTTTATCATTTGGTCAAAAAAAAAAGTTAACTTTCGTAAGGCTTTATTTTTTTAACAATAATGTATGGTTGCTTGATGAACCTTTTTCAGGGATGGATGATAATAATAGAGAATTAATTGTTAATATGATAGAAAGCCATATATCAAATAAAGGTATGGTAGTTTTATCCACGCATGAGAAAGGTAGAATTTTAAATATTAAAAATACTAAGGAATTAGTTATTGAATAATTTATTTTACATAATTTTAAAAAAAGATTTTAAAGACAATCTTTTGTCAAATAAAGCCTGGTTTACGATTTCCTTTTTTTTATTATGTTTGATTATATTTCCCCTTGCTTTTGGCAGTAGTCAATATTTAGAATTAAATGTATCTATATCAGCTATTTGGATCTCCACACTTTTCGCAAATTTAATTGCCTTAGATCACATGTATAAAGAGGATTATAATGATGGAACTTTACTTTATTATATTGTTAATAAAGTACCACTAGTTATTGTAGTTTATGCAAAATGTTTAAGTCATTGGCTTTTTAGTGGATTACCAATTATTTTGATTGCCCCCTTATGTTCTTATATATTTTCAGGCTATAGTGAAAATAATTTAAACTTATTTATTAGTTTAATATTAGCTACACCAATATTCACTCTAATAGGTTCTCCAATTGCAGCTTTAATGTTAGGCTCTTCCTTGAGAGGTGCAGCGTTAACCTTTATTACTCTTCCATTTTACTTACCAATTATAATTTTTGGTGTCATGGGAACCAATATTAATAATAGTAATATAAATGCTGAATTTTATTTATTATTAGCTATCTTAAGTATAGGAATAATATTTTTTCCTATGATAACAGTAAAAATTTTAAAAAGTATAATCAATTAAAGATGTTAAGGAAACTGCACAAATACGCTAACCCAAATAAGTTTAGCTTAATTATAATGCCTATAAAAAATGTTTGTCTTTATACTGCATTACCTTTAATTGCTATAGGTTTAATAATAGGATTATTTTTTTCTCCACCTGACTATCAGCAAGGAGAAACAGTTAGAATAATGTATATTCATGTATCCTCAGCATGGATAAGTTTATTTGCCTATGTTTTGATTTTTCTTCTTAGTGTTTTTTATTTAATTTGGAAATTTCCTTTATTTGTATTAATGGCTAAAGAAATACCATTTGTAGCTATTATATTTACTTTAATAACTTTGATTACAGGATCGCTATGGGGAAAACCTACATGGGGAACATATTGGGTCTGGGATGCAAGGCTTACTTCATTTTTAATATTATTATTTATATATTTAGGTTTAATTTTTATTGATAAAGCATTCAAATATAATGTAAATGGTGATTTATCCTTTTCTTATTTATCAATAATTGGAGCTATAAATATACCCATTATAAAATTTTCAGTTGATTGGTGGAATACTTTACATCAACCGGCAAGTGTAATTAGAGCTAGTGGTCCGTCAATTAACATTGAGATGCTTATTCCACTAATGATTATGTCCACAGGCGTTTTACTATTATTTTTTTATTTAATTTTTACTAATATTCAGTCTGCAATAGCGGAAAAAAAGATCTTATTTTTAAGTTCAAAGGATTAATTACTATGAGTGAACTCTTCTTGATATTTGAAATGAATGGGTATGGTTTTTTTATTTGGTCTGCTTATGGTGTGTGGTTCGTATTGTTAATATTATTATTTTTAAAAGTTCTTTTAAGAAAAAAAGAAATTAATAGAAAATTAAAATACTTGATTGAGAAAAATGATGGTTTTGAAGAATAAAAAATTGAAAAGATTTAGTTTTCTGTTAGCAGTATTTTTAAGTATTGCATTGGCAACATTTTTTGTATTAAAAGCTTTAGATGAAAAAATTGTTTTTTTTTACACACCTTCTAAGTTATTTGAAAAAGAAGAAGACAAAATGCAATATATTAGAGTAGGAGGATTAGTTAAAGAAAAAAGCATTAATTTTAGTGATGATGGTTTAAAAGTAAATTTTATGATAACTGATAATAAAAATACTGTGAATGTTATGTTTGAAGGTATTCTTCCAGACTTGTTTAGGGAAAATCAAGGAGTAGTTGCGGAGGGTAGATTTAATAAAGAAAAAAAAATATTTATGGCTGAAAAGGTATTAGCAAAACATGATGAAAATTATATGCCACCGGAAATTCACAAAGCTTTAGAGGAGGAAAAATAAATTGATAGCTGAACTTGGTTTTATTCTTTTAATATTCGCTTTTGTTTTATCAGCAATACACTTATTTTTTTCAACAAGAGTCTGCTTTATTAATTTTTCAGAAGATAACTTCTTTATTCTTAGAAAAATTAACTTCTCTATTTGCTTGCTATTAATAGCATCCTTTTTATTTTTGATAATAAGTTACGTGCTATCTGATTTCAGCGTATTAAATATTTATAATAACTCTCATACTAATAAGCCTTTACTTTATAAGGTTTCTGGTACTTGGGGTAACCACGAAGGGTCATTATTAATGTGGTTAGCATTTTTGGGAGGCTATGGTTTTTTCCTTACTTTATATACAAAAAATAATAATAAGAAATTTACAGCAAAAGTTTTTTTTACATCAAATATAGTGAATATTGGGTTTATAGGATTCACTATATTTACTTCAAACCCTTTCTTAAGAATTAGTCCTATACCAGAGGAGGGGAAAGGGCTTAACCCAGTTTTACAAGACCCTGGCTTAGCCTTTCATCCGCCACTTTTATATTTAGGTTACGTTGGGTTAACTATTCCTTTTGCGTATTCTATTGCCGCTTTACTTGAAGGCAAAATTGACAGAAAGTGGGCAAATGAAATAAGACCCTGGATTCTAATATCTTGGATTTTTTTGACACTGGGAATTACTTTGGGGTCATTTTGGGCATATTATGAGCTAGGTTGGGGAGGTTGGTGGTTTTGGGACCCAGTAGAAAATGTTTCTTTGCTTCCTTGGTTGTTGCTAACGGCTTTATTACATTCTAACAGAGTTACAGAAAAGAGAGATAATTTAAAATCATGGACCATTTTGCTATCCATAATTGCTTTCTCTCTTACACTATTAGGTACTTTTATAGTAAGGTCAGGCCTATTAACATCAGTTCACGCATTTGCTTCAGATCCTGCAAGAGGAATATATATATTAAGTTTTTTATTTTTGATTACTGGGGCATCATTAATCTTATATGTCATAAAATATGATAAAATTGAAAGTGATGAAAAGCTTAACCTTCTCTCTAAAGAAGGAGGACTTTTGCTAAATAATGTATTTTTGTGTGCTTCTACAGTAACTATTTTGTTGGGAACATTATGGCCACTTTTTGTAGAGGTTATGACTGGTAAAGATATATCAGTGGGAGCACCATATTTTAATTTAGTTTTTTTACCAATTATAATGCCAGCTATTTTTGTGAGTGGCGTAATAATAAATATAAATTGGAAAAGAAACACTGTGGAGAATTTATTAAAAAAGCTTAATAAAGCAATAATAATTTTTGTTTTTTTAGTTGGGGTAATTTTATTTTTACTAGAAGGGCCTATAATATTTTTTATAGGTATAATTTTATCAATATGGTTACTAATTTCTATAATTAATGACTTTTACGAAAAAATAAGAACGAAAAAAAGTATTTCAGATATCAAGTTAAGTAAAGCATTTTCTATTCCTATTTCTACCTATGGTATGTATTTGGCTCATTTTGGGTTAGCAGTTTTTATTTTAGGTGTAGCAATATCAGACTCTAAAAAGTTATACTATGAAGGAGTTATGAAAGAAAAAGAAATTGTTAAAGTAGAAAAATTTAAAATTCAATTAAAAGAAATTGTAGAAAAAAAAGAAAAAAACTGGATTTCACAAACAGGCAATTTTAGTGTAGAAGGTTTTAAGAAAAATATTAGTATGTTTGCAGAAAGAAGGCTTTACTTAGATACAGGAATGCCTAGTACTGAGGCGGCTATTTATAGAAATTTTTTTAGCCACCTTTATATAGTGATGGGCCAAGAGCAGCCACTTAACTCAGGAAAAAGAATAGTAAGAATTTATTTTAATCCTTTTATAATTTTAATATGGAGCGGGGCATTTTTAATGGCATTTGGTGGACTAATTTCTATATGTGATAAAAAAAGAAATAGGTAGTTTTTTGAAATATATAAAGTTATCACCAATTATACTTTTTTTAATTTTATCTTATTTTTTATTTTGGAAAATTAAAAATATTCAAAACACTAAAGAATTACAATCGGTTCTATTGAATCAAGATCTGCCAAAGTTAGAATTGGAATACGTAGATAGTAAATTTACATTAAATAGTTTATTAGGGAAAAAACCTTTTATAATTAATTTTTTTGCTTCTTGGTGTGCTCCCTGTAGGGAGGAACATACAGTACTAGAAAAATATAGTAAAGATCTAATAATTATTGGAATTGCTTATAAAGATGATATCAATAATGTGAAAAAATTTTTAAGCGAATTAGGAGACCCTTATGATATCTTAATGCTAGACTCAAACGGAAGAGCAGCAATAGATTTGGGCTTATATGGCGTTCCTGAAACGTATTTTATAGATAGTAAAGGTAAAATTAAGTATAGACAAGTTGGCCCTTTAACAGTAAAAAAGTTGGAAAATATTTTAAAATCACTGAAAGTAAATTAAGTAAAGTTTTATGAATTTTTTAAAAATTTTTTTAACCTTTTTTATATGCATTTATATAACAAGCTCCTATCCTAATCAGAACAATATAAATTCTGAAAAAAGGTTTATTGAACTTTCTTCAGAGCTTAGGTGTTTAGTTTGTCAAAACCAATCTCTCTTAGAGTCAGACTCTGAATTAGCCAATGATTTGAAAGAAATTATATATGAAAAAATAAATGAAGGACAAAGTAATAATCAAATTAAAAATTTTTTAGTGCAAAGGTATGGAGAGTTTATCTTATTTAAGCCATTGTTTAATATGGCTAACCTACTTTTGTGGATTACACCTCTAATTTCATTTATTTTGATTGCATTCATAGCAATTAGAAAAACCAATTATAAAGAGAAGTAAATGCTATATTTTTTCTTATTTATTTTTATTTTTTCATTGATATTAACTCTGCTTATTTTAACAAAATATAATAGTAATGCAGGTAAAAAAAAAAAAATAGTATATGCCATATTTTTATTTTCAATTTTTCTTCCAGTAATTATTATTTACCTTCAAAATAGTAATTATTGGGTAGGAGATAATGTATTAAGTAAAGCATATAATAATCTGAATATTAGAGAAGTTAATAAAATTGATCCAGGGGCTATATCCAAACTTGTTAATAAGTTAGAGATGCAATTAATAGATAATCCTAATCAAATCGAATTAATAAAAAAGTTAGCCCAATTAAAATACTTTTTATTAGATTTTGAGGGGGCACTCAAGGAGTTTGAAAAAGGCAGAAGGTTAAATGCAAATGATATAGATTTTTTAATAGGTGAAGCAAATACTAGGTTAGTCCTAGAGAAAGAAAGTATAAGCAAAAAAACTATAGAACTTTTTACTAAGGTACTTGAAGAAAGACCTAATGATATAACAGCACTTTTGGTTTTAGCTGATTACAATTTTTATTCGAAAAATTATATAATATCAAAAAATTATTATCAAAAATTACTGAGCTTAATTGATAAAAATAGCTTAGAATATAAAGATATAAAAAATAGATTAGATGAAATAGAGAATTTTTAAATGATACGTGATATATCCATAGTGATACCCATTTATAACGAGCAAGATAATATAATACAGTTAATTAAAGAGGTTAGAGCATCATTAGAAAAAAAAATAAATTATGAAATTATTATTGTTGACGATGGTTCAGATGATAATACTTATGAGGTAGTGAATAAAATAAACAAAATAAACAAAAATATTAATATTATCAGCCATAAAAAAAATTACGGGCAAAGTATTGGTTTGCAAACAGGAATTATAGAAGCCAACAGTGAATATATTGTGACATTAGATGGGGATGGTCAAAATGATCCTAGAGATATACTTAAGCTAATTAAACCTTTTGATTCTAAGGTTAGTTTTATGATGGTTATAGGAAATAGAGTAAATAGGATAGATAGTACAGCTAAAAAAGTAGCTTCTAGATTAGCCTTTCAAATTAGAAAGTTACTTTTAAAAGACACTACTCCTGATACTGGATGTGCAATAAAATTGTTTAGAAAAAAAGATTTTCTACAATTACCTTTTTTTAATCATATACATAGATTTCTTCCTTTTTTATTTAATACTTTCGGAGGAAAAGTTATTTCTATTCCAGTCAATCATAGGTCTCGAAGTAGTGGAAATTCTAAATATTCTAATTTTCAAAGGTTTTTAGTAGGGATTAATGACTTATATGGTGTGATTTGGCTGCGAAAAAGATCTGTTTGGCCTATACTAAAAAAAAGAGATAAACATTTAAAAAGCAAGGAGAAGAAATAATGGAGATAAGTTTACATTGGTTAATAATAGGGTTTTTAGGACAACTCTTTTTCTCTGCAAGATTTATATTACAATGGATTTATAGTGAAATTAACAAAAAAAGCATTATACCGTTAGGTTTTTGGTTTTTTAGCATTTTAGGAGGACTTACCTTACTAGTCTATGCTATTCATAGAAAGGATCCAGTTTTTATAATGGGGCAAGCAACTGGATTATTTATTTATGCTAGAAATTTATATTTTATAAATAAACAGCACAAGATTGATTTAGATTTAAGAAACATATTAAAAAGCATTAAACTATTTTTTAAAGATTTAACGAGCTTAATCACTAAAAAGAACTAATCATTTCCAATTTTTTAGTATATATAAATTAAAAGTTTTCAGTCTTTTATTTGTTTTAAAATTAAAACTATTTACTTTCTCAGTTGAGGTTGCTTTGCTTTCCATAGTTGGCGTAGGACGAGTTCTTGTAACTAAAAGTACATCATAGCCTTTTAAATCGTTATGATCTGTCGTAAGTTCGTAGTGATCGTCTATTTTAATATCACCATTCCATTTTGCTTTTTTTATGTCTATATTTTTTAAATAATATAATAATTGAGCATAATCTTCTCTATCATCTGTCATTAATGCGATGTTATTTCTATTGGTTATTTCATTTTTAATTATGTTTGATAAAGGTTTGATATGCTTAATATTTGCAAAGGGATCTAGATTAAATATTGGTAGAAAGAAAATAGATATCACTATTATAGTGGAGAAGGTAAGTTGATTTAATATAAACATATTATTCATAAAATTTTTTTTACTGTTTAATAAAGTTGGTAATAAAATACAGGCAAATGGATAACCTACAACAGCCCAATTTGCATTTGCTCTAGAAAAAATAGCTAATAAAAAAACTATGAAAATAGGCAGGATGAAGGTAATTAAAAATATCTTTTGTATAGTATTAGAACGTTGTAAAGATAGAGTTTTTTTAAATAAGAATAAAAAAGGAATTACACCAAAAATAAAGATTTGAGATAATAAAAACGTTATGCCTTGAAAAATATTTATTTTTATATGAGATAGATTTGCGTTTGATGCAGTATGAGATAATGTAACAAATTCATTATTATAGTTCCAAATTAAATTTGGAAAAATTAATATTATTATAATGATTATACTTAATAGAAAACTTTTGTTAAAAAAGAAACGCCTGCATTCTTTGTCTATTAATGTACTAAATAAAAAACTTAGTAATAAGTAAAAGATTGCATATTTAGATAAAAAGCCTAAAGCAAAAAAAAGTCCTAGAAGACAAAAAAGTAAAAAGGTATTTTTTCTAGAATTAAATATTTTTATAATGCATAAAGCTATTAGAGATGAAAAAAGTAATAAAGGTACATCTGTAGATATCAAAAAGGATGAAAATGATATTCCAGGCATTAATAAGTACAAAAAAGATCCCAAAAGTGCTTTTTTAAAACTCTTAGTTAGTAAATGCACGGAGTAGAATATAATTAAAGAGGTTAAAAAATGTAAGAAAGGAGATAATGATCTTATACAATTTTCACCGTTGCCACATAGTTCAGTAACTACTCTTATCAAAAATGCCAATAAAGGTGGCTTAGAAAAGTACCCCCAATCTAAATTTTGAGACCAATCCCAATATTGAGCCTCATCAAAATGTAACGGAAGGTCTATCTGTATGTTTAAAATTATTCTTAAAAGAAGAATAGTAAATGAAAGAAGTAGAAAAAAATTTAAATAAGAAAATGCTTTTGATTGATTTAACATAATCATTAAATTAATTTTTTTCTAAGACTGTATCCCAATATAGAAAGTCACTCCAAGTATGATGTAAGTAGTTAGGAGGAAACAACTTTCCAGCTTCTCTTAATTCACTGAAAGTTGGTTTTTTAGGAGTTTTAACTAATTTCATATTAGCATCTTTAAAATTTAAGCTTCCTTTTTTGTTATTACATTTAAAGCAAGCAGATACAACATTATTCCAATTGGTGGATCCTCCATTTGCTCTAGATACGACATGATCAAATGTAAGTTCTGATGCTTTAAATTTAATATCACAATATTGACATTTAAAATGATCTCTGAGAAACAAGTTAAACCTTGTAAAAGGTATTCTTTTTTTTAGTGGAATATATTTTTTTAATGAAATAACACTTGGTAATTTCATAGAAAAATTAGAAGAGCTAACTCTTCTTTCATATTCTGCGACTATATTTACTCTATCTAAAAATACAGCTCTAACTGTATCTTGCCATCCCCATAAAGATAAGGGAAAGTAGCTGAGTGGTTGATAGTCAGCATTTAAAACCAAGCAAGGACTATTTTCTAAGGTACTAATTTTTATCTCCTAATATTTTTAAAAAATTTCTATAGTGGCATTCTTCCCTTAATGAAATTCAATCCTTCTATAATTCCTTCTTCATTAATTGAATGTTCTAAATCATTATAAATTTTTTTGCTTAAGGTTTTAGCAACAGGTTCTAATTGTTTTAAAGCGTTATGCATTTTAGCTATAGGAACTATAGTATCATTTTGACCATGAAGTAATAGATAATCATTATTTTTAATTTCCTCATTAGGTAAATTTCCTAATAAGGCACCTGAATAACCTACTACGCCTAATAGTTTTTCTCTTAAAGAAGTATATATTGCTAGCATAGTTCCTTGACTAAAGCCAACAAGAAAGTACTTGTTTTCAGCAAGTTTATATTTTTTTAAGTAGGTACCAATAAAACTTTTAAGGTCCAGATAGGATTGATGTAATCCTTCTAATGCCTCTGTGTCATTGCTACTAAGTATATCAAACCATTGTCTGCCATGAGGATTACCGCCACAGACTTCTGGTCCATTAGGTGCTATAAAAGTTGTATCAAGTAATTTTGATTTCCATATCTCTCCAATTTGTATCAAATCGTTTCCATCAGAACCCCAGCCATGCAAAAAAAATACTAAGAACTTAGTGCTACTGCCTTTGTCTATGATCGGGCCTGTTAATTTTCTTGTATTAGTCATAATCATTTAAGTATACAATTTTTAATAATAATATATATATATTATAATATATAAGTAGTGCGATGTGAAATGAGTTTTATATTAGATTTAGGAGTAATTTTTTTTTCCATAGCTGTTTTCTTAGTTTTAACAGTAGGAGTTATTGCTATGGCAAGAGGTGACAGCTTTAATAAGAATTGGTCACAAAAATTAATGAGAATGAGAGTATTATTTCAAGCTATAGCTGTATTATTTATTGTAATTATATTTGGTTTAATCAAAAATTAAGGGAAACATGAAAGCATTAGTCGCGGTAAAAAGAGTTATAGACTATAACGTAAAAATAAGAGTTAAGCAGGACAACTCAGGAGTGGAAAAGGAAAATGTAAAAATGTCTATGAATCCTTTTGATGAGATTGCGGTAGAAGAAGCTATTAGGCTCAAAGAGAAAAACCTTATTGATGAGATAGTAGTAGTTTCAATAGGCTCAGATAATGTTCAAGAAACAATTAGGTCAGCTTTAGCAATGGGGGCTGATAGAGGTATTTTGGTAAAAACTGAAAATGAACTTGAGCCTCTTGCTGTAGCAAAGATTTTAAAATATTTTGTAGAAAAAGAAGAAAGTGATATTACTATTTTAGGAAAGCAAGCAATAGATGATGATTATAATCAGACAGGACAAATTTTAGCAGGATTATTAAATTATCCTCAGGCAACTTTTGCTTCTAAGGTTATTAAAGAAGATAATGCTATGTTGGTTACTAGGGAAATAGATGGCGGTTTGGAGACATTAAAAATTAACCTGCCTTGCATTATAACAACTGACTTAAGATTGAATGAACCTAGATATGCTTCTTTACCCAATATTATGAAAGCTAAAAGTAAGCCTATAGATATTATTGAGCTAAAAGAACTAAACCTAGAAATAACAAATAGGTTAGAGATATTAGAGGTTAAAGCTCCTCCTGAAAGAGGAGGTTCTGTTAAAATGTTAGATAATTATAATGAGTTAATTGATGTTTTAAAAAATAAAGAGGGAATTTTATGAGTTGCTTAGTAATAGCTGAACTAGAAAATGGAACACCTAACAGGCCAAGTCTTGCAACAATATCTGCATCTCTTGAATTGGAAAGTACTATAGATCTTTTAGTTTTTAATCCTGATAAAATTGATGAAATAAAGAAAATCAAAAATGTTAAAAAAATTTATTCATTCAAAAACAAAATTGATAATTTATTAGCTGAAGACTTAGTAAATTGTTTAAAACAGATAGCTGCTAATTATAAATATATAATAGCACCATCAGGAACATTCTCTAAAAACTTCATTCCCAGGTTGGCAGCTAATTTAGACTTACAGCCTATTACTGATATTATCAAAATACATGACAAAAATACTTTTGATAGACCTATTTATGCAGGTAATGCTATAGCAACAGTTCGTTCACATGACAAAACTATAATGTTGACTGTTAGAGGAACTGCTTTTCAACCATTTGCTCAAGATGGTGGTTCAGCGGAAGTCGAATTATTACCTGATTTGTTAGAAGGTAATCATTCTAAATTTATCAATAAAGAAATCACAAAATCTGAAAGACCAGAACTGTCTTCAGCAAAAATTATAGTATCAGGAGGTAGAGGAGTAGGTTCTAAAGATAATTTTAAAATTATTGAGGAATTAGCAGACAAACTCAATGCTGCAATAGGCGCTAGTAGAGCAGCCGTTGATGCTGGCTATATCTCTAATGATTATCAGGTAGGTCAAACTGGAAAGGTTGTTGCACCAGAACTTTATATAGCTGTGGGTATTTCTGGAGCAATACAACATTTAGCCGGAATGAAAGATAGTAAAGTTATAGTAGCTATAAATAAGGACGAGGATGCTCCAATATTTCAGGTAGCTGATTATGGTTTAGTTGGTGATTTATTTACAACCATACCTGAAATCACTAAGGAAATTTAATATTGGTTTTACTATGAATTTTATTGGGATAGACTTAGAAGGAGTGCTTATTCCTGAGATCTGGGTTTCTCTAGCAGAAAAAACAGGCATAAACGAATTAAAATTAACTACCAAAGACATAAGTGATTACAAAGAACTTATGAAAATAAGAATAGATATTTTAAAAAAAAAACAGATACAATCAAACTTGTTATTTGAGATTGCTTCGGAAATTAAACCGTATGAAGGAGCAATAGACTTTTTATCAGAAATTAGAGAAAAGTATCAAGTTATTATTTTATCAGATACCTTTTTCAATTTATCAGCACCGGTTTTTAAGAAGTTAAATTATCCTACAGTATTTTGTCATAAATTATTAATAGATGAGAATAATATGATAAGTGGTATGGAAATGTGTAAAGAAGAACATAAAAAACTTGCTCTTGACTATATGAATTCTTTGAATTTTAAAACTATTGCTATAGGAGATAGTTTGAATGACCTTGGAATGTTAGAAAAAGCTGATACAGGTATTTTATTTAAATCTTCAAATTCTATAAAAAGTAAATACAGTCAGTATTTCAGCTGTGATACATACAGTGATCTTTTAAAAAAAATTCATCAGACTTTTAATAAATAACAAGGATAACTAAATGAAAAATATAACAAAAAGAAACTTTTTAAAGGGCTTTACTTTTTTAACATTGAGTTCATATTTATCAGGAAAAAGTAACAACTTACTGGCTCATAGCGAAAAAAAAGATGATTATAAAAAATCTAATTTTGGAAAAGATAGTGATGCTTTAATAGTAGTTGATGTACAAAATGATTTCTGTCCTGGAGGTAGTTTGGCTGTTAAAGAAGGTAATACAATTATAAGTAAAATTAATGAAATACAAAAAAGATTTAATTATATATTTTACACTCAAGATTGGCATCCTGTGGATCACATTTCTTTTTCGACAAATAATATGGGTAAAGAAGTTTTTTCAACTATAGAAGTCCCTTACGGAAAACAAGTAATTTGGCCACCTCATTGTGTTTTTAATACTAAAGGAGCTGAGTTTCATAAAGAATTAGATGTTAAATATGCTAATGCAATAATTAGAAAAGGATTTAGAAAAGAAATTGATTCTTATTCTGGCTTTTTTGAGAATGACAAGATAACACCTACAGGTTTAGAAGGTTTGTTAAAGACTTTGAAGATAAAAAGAGTATTTATTTGTGGTCTGGCTTTGGACTTTTGTGTAAATTATACTGCTCTTGATGCAAAAAGTTTGGGATTTGAAACTATTGTGATAGAAGGAGCTACACTTCCAGTAGACATAGGAGACTCTATTAAAAATACACTTAGAGGCTTCAAAAATAAGGGGATACATTATGGACAATTGGATAAATTTATTTAGTTTTCATTTAGCCAACTCATAAATGACTTAGAGTCCCATTCAATAATTCCTTCTACTTTAGCAAAGACCTTATAATCTTTATTAACAATAAAAGTAGTAGGTAACCCTCTAAGAGAAAACTTAGATAGTGTCTTTTTATCTTTATCAAAATATTTTTCTAGAGCTTTATGTTTGTTTTTTTTAAAAAAATTTTTGGCTAAGTCTAAACTTTTATCCTGACTAATTGTAATCACTCTTATAGAAGGCATTTTCTTCTGCAATGAATTTAAGCTTTTCATCTCTTTTACACAAGGCGCACACCAAGAAGCCCAAAAGTTTATAATGAAATAAGAAGCAGGCTTATCATCAAGCAATGTATAATTTTCTTTGTAGTTCATTAATTCTAAATTATTAATATAATAAGGTTCTTTAATTATTTGTATTTTTTCTATATCATTTGATATTAAATTAGAAGTAAGATGGAATAAAAATAAAAGAGTAATTAGCGATATTAATTTTTTTTTGATCATAATAGAATACTTAATGAAACATAAATTATATGAAAAAAAAAATAAACAAAAAAAATATTAAAAACCTTTGGAGTGGTAGGTTTGAAGAAAGCCCTTCAGAAACTATGTTGAGAATAAACTCATCTATAAGTTTTGACAAAACACTTTATGAACAAGATATTTCAGCATCGAAAGTACATGCCACAATGTTAAGTAATCAGAGTATAATTACCAAAGAAGAGCTAAAAAAAATATTGAATGGGTTAACTAAAATAGAAAAAGAAATCAAGGAAAATAAAATGCAATTTAGCGATAAACTTGAAGATATACATACTCATATAGAGTCTAGGTTAATTGAATTAATAGGAGCATTAGGTAAAAAACTTCACACTGCAAGGTCTAGAAATGATCAAGTAGCTACAGATACTAAAATTTGGCTCAGAGAGCAAAATAAACTTATAGATAAATATTTAAAAAAATTGCAGCTATCTTTAATTGAAAAAGCAGAAGCAAATATATTTACTTATATGCCAGGATTTACTCACTTACAAGTTGCGCAACCAACAACTCTTGCCCATCATCTATTAGCGTATGTTAATATGTTTGGTAGAGATAGAGCTAATAATAAAAGCTTAATAGAAAGACATAATTATTCACCATTAGGTAGTGCTGCTTTAGCGGGGACTTCATTTAATATAAATAGAGATGAAACATCAAATAATTTAGGCTTTAAAGCACCAATGAGTAATTCGATAGATGCAGTATCAGATAGAGATTTTATTTTAGATGCATTAAACTTATGTTGTTCTATAGCAATACATTTATCTAGGCTATCAGAAGAAATAATATTGTGGAGTTCACCTGGTTTTAATTTTATTAATTTACCTGATACTTTTTCAACCGGTTCTTCAATTATGCCTCAAAAAAAGAATCCCGATGCAGCCGAGCTAATAAGAGGTAAAAGTGGCAGAGTTATTGGAAATTATGTAACATTATTTAATGTAATGAAAGCTTTACCATTGGCATATTCCAAGGATATGCAAGAGGATAAAGAACCTTTATTCGACAGCATAAAAACAACAAAAGATACTATTAATGTAATGTCTGAAATGATAAAAGAAATTACATTTAATACAGATAAAATGTTAGAGATTTGTAATAAGGGACACATTAATGCTACTGACATAGCAGATGCCTTAGTAGCTGATTTGGGAGTTCCTTTTAGAGATGCTCATATGATAACAGGAAAGTTAGTTGCTTTAGCAGATAAAAAAAAAATACAAATACATGAATTAAATATAAAAGACTTTAAAAAAGTTGATAAGAGAATAAGTAAAAATATTGTAAATAAAATTACTTTAGAGGCATCAGTAAAAAATAGAGATAGCTATGGAGGTACCAGTCCAGAAAATATTAAAAAAGAAATAATATTTTCTAAAGAAAAGTGGTGTAATGATTAGAATATTAATATTAAGCCTAATTATTTTAAACAACTGTGGTAAAAAGGGAGACCTATACTTAGATGGAAGAGAATCAAACACTATTATTGAGATAGATGAAGAAAGAATTTATAAATTTTAATGAATAGCTTTAAATATAAAAAAAATCATCTATTTTGCGAAGGTGTTAAAGTGGAGGAAATTTGTAAAAACTTTAGTACACCTTTTTACTTATATTCTAGTAAAACACTTATAAATAATTTTAAACTTTTACATAAGATGCTAAACGGTATTAATTTTCTTATAGCTTATTCTGTTAAAGCAAACTCTAATCTTTCTGTTTTAAAAACTTTTGCAAAATATGGAGCTGGTGCTGATGTGGTATCAATTGGAGAATTAAAAAAAGCACTTAAAGCAGGTATAGCTAATAATAAAATTGTATATTCAGGAGTAGGTAAATCTATAAATGAAATAGCCTTTGCATTAAAAAATAAAATAGAACAATTTAACGTAGAGTCTATAGAAGAATTAAAAACTATAGCAAAAATAGCAGAACAGATAAATACATCAGCTAATATAGCATTAAGAGTAAATCCAGATATATCTGCAGGAGGTCACCCTAAAATATCAACGGGAAAAAAAACAGATAAATTTGGTATTCCTATTTCCGATGCTAAAAATGTTTATGAGTTAGCAAAAAAATTTAAAAGTTTAAAAATAGTAGGTATTGATATTCATATAGGTTCACAAATTCGTAAATTAGCACCATTTAAAAAAGCTTTTAAGAAAGTTTTAAGTTTCTGTATAGAGCTAGATAAATTAGGTTTCAATATTAAAAATATAGATTTAGGGGGAGGTATTGGTATTAATTATGACACTGATGAGCAAGATCAAAAATTTTTAATTGAATATACTAACCTAATTAAAAGTACTTTTAAAAATACTAATAAAAAAATTATTGTAGAGCCTGGCAGATTTCTAGTTGCAAATGCGGGAATATTAGTTGCTAGTGTCTTATATAAAAAAACTATAGACAGTAAAAATTTTCTAATAATAGATGCAGGTATGAATGATTTAATGAGACCAGCATTATATGATGCTAGGCATATAATTAGACCTTTAAAAAAAAAAGTTAAAAATAAAACTGTAAAAAAATTTGAAGTCGTTGGAACAATCTGTGAAACTGCAGATATTGTAGTAAAAAACATAAATATATACAAATCAGTACAACAGGGAGACTACTATTTTATAGATAAAGCTGGTGCATACGGCCATGTAATGGCATCAAGTTATAATAGTAAAAGCATAGCTGGCGAGATTATGGTAAATAAAAATGATTATAGTGTCGTTAAAAAAAGGATTAACCCAGAAGATATATTAAAATTTGAAAAAATTGCACCATGGTTAAAGAAAAATTAAATATCATAAAAAGATTTTTTTTTATTTATCTAACTCAGCTTTTGTTGAATTTAAAGATAAACGATAAATGTTTATTCTTAATATTAGTATATGCTCAATTAGTAGTTATTAGTTTATTATTTGGTGTCTGGAGTTTTTTTGGAGTAGTTTGGCACACGCTTATTATTTTACTTTATACAGTAATATTAATATTTGTTTTAATTCAATTAATTAAAAATATTAAATATTATAATAGAAAAAAAACTTTGTTATGGATTGAGAGTAAGAATTTTAAAATAACTACGCCACTCACGGCTTTAGAGGATCGTCCAGCAAGTATGCATTATAATAAGAAAATTTGGTATTTGCATAAAAGTAGCATTATAGATAATTTAAAAAATATAAATTTTATTTTGCCTAATATTAGTCTTACTAAATATGATCCTTTGTATATACGGTATTTACTTTTTTTATTTATATCCTTAGCTTTTTTTTGGTCATATAAAAATAATAAAATATATGAAAATGTTTTTGGATGGAAGAATTTTAGTAATTATATAAACCAAGATAATTATTTTGATCTAAAGGCTTGGTATAAGCCACCTGAATATACAAAACTTAAGGAAAAGTTAATACCTATTCAGAAAAAAAATGATACTATTAGAGTTGATGAGGTAGTTCCAATCAACTCAGAACTTAAAGTATTTATAAAATCTAATAAAAAAAATTTTTCTGTTGAGGAAAGAGAGAAACCCTTAGAGGTAAAAAGGAATGAGAAAAATAATTATGAATTTAGTTTACTATTAGATAAAAATAAAAATGTTATTATAAATTATGTGAATAAAAAACACGTAGTTTTTAATTTATTAGTTACCAAAGACAAAAAGCCAAAAATTGAAATTCTATCTGCGCCAAGTGTAGTAAATGAGTCATCGCTATCATTTATTTCTAAAACTACTGATGATTATGGCATTAAAAAAATTATTTTAAATATAAGAAGACCTATACCATTTAAACACTTTGAAGAAGAGTATCTTTCTTTTAATTTATACTTAAATGAGGCAATGCAGCAGAATACTAAATTGGTAGAAAGTTACTTTTATAAATATTTAGCAGATATAATTTGGGCAGGTAGTGATACCTATATAGAAATTATAGCATCAGACTTTATCAATCAATCAACAAAATTTTCTGATCGCATAAAAATACCAAAAAAAAACTTTAATAACAATACTGCTATTGAAATACTAAAAATTAGAGAAAAATTAGCAAAAAACAAAATAGCGAAAAATGAAGGAAAAAAAATTTTTACTCAATTATTTGATGCTAACCAAGGGTTATTAAATGATGAAAATATAAGTGTTATTTATAAAGAAAATTTGAAACTATTTAATAGTACGGATATTATAGAATTTTCTTTAAAAAATGAATTATTTAAAAATCTATATATTTTAGCGGAGGTAATTGATGAAGGAGACTTTTATCAAGCAAAAAAAAACTTAGAACAAGTAGAGCAAAGTTTATTTGATAGCGTAAAGCAAAATGATACTGAAAAAGTTAGTACTAATGTCAATAAGTTAAAGGAAAAAATAGAAAGCCTTTTAGATCTAGAAAACGATAAAAATAGTAATAATAACTTTGACAAATTAAATAGTGAAAATATTAAAGATGAAATAGAAGAACTAGCACAACAAATTGAAGACTTATTAAAAACTGGCACTAAAGAGGGGGTTGAGGAAAAAATTCAAAAATTGAAACAATTATCTGAAAATATTAAAAATCCAAATAATAATAAGGAGCTAGAAAACAAACAAAAGGAAAAGCAAGAATTTATTAATAAACTATCAGAGTTGTTAAATGAACAGGAAAAAGTAATGGAAGAAACATTTAATAGGGCTGCAGAAAGAGGTAAATTTGAACAGAGTTCGGAAGGTAGTGGAGGAAAAAGCCCCAAGGAAAAGCAGGAAGATTTAAGAAACACTCTAGGTAGTGTGATAAGAGAAATTGGTGCTTCTGAAAATGAGATACCTCAGGATTTAGGAAGGGCAGACAGAGCTATGAGACAGGCTTCCAGAGACTTAGAGAATGGTAGGCCAGATGAAGCTTCTAATGCCCAAGGCAGAGCAGTAGAAATGATACAACGTTCTATTAATAAGATTAATTCGAAAGAATATATGTCAAAATCTCCTGAATTTGCTGATAAAGGTAAAGAAGATGGTAATAATAAAGAAAAAGAATATTTAGCAGACAATCAAAATATTGAATATCAAGGAACATCTGCAGGAGGTACTGTAGAGTTATCAAGCAAGAAAAAAATAAAAAAAGCGAGCAAAATTGCTGACGAGCTTTATAATAGATTTAATGAAGAGGATAGAAGTTCAAAAGACAAAAAATATATAAAAAATTTATTAGATTGGTATTAGCATATCAAAAAAGAGATATAGACTTTTCCAGTTACTATCGATATTTTCTAAATGATCTCTAAAAATTATAAAAATCAATATAACTAGTAAGAATATAACTGTATTTATTATAAATATTGTTTTAAGATTAGCTTTTTCTGCACTATTGTCCTGATGAGGTTTTTCTTTTTTTTCTAACCATGTGTGATTACAAACACTACATTTATATTTCCTATTTATTTCGTATTTTTTTTTCAAGTTCAAATACGGTTTCACAATTTGGACACTGTATATTCATATATTTTACTATTATATATTTTAATATTACAATTATAATACTTAATTTTTAAAAAAGGTATATATTTGATTAGGCTGGAAAATTTTTCTATAAAAAGTAATGTTGGAAGAAGTTTAGTAAAAGATGTGAATCTTTTTATTCCTTCTGGTAGTACAGTTTTAATAACAGGTAAGCACTCTATAGGAAAAAACCATGTTAGCAAGAGTAATTGGCTTGATAGACAAGCCTGCAGAAGGAAATTTATACTTGTTAGGAAAAAATATAAGTAGATTAAGTAGATCTGAGTTATCTAGCATTCATAACGAAATAGGAATAGTATTTCAAGAAAACTATTTTATTAATGAATTTGACTTAGAAACAAATATTATATTTCCTCTAATTCTTAAAAATGAAAAAAAAAATGATATTGTTCAGGCTTTAAGAGAACTGTTACCTTGGTTGAGTTTAGAAAAAGTAATAAAGGAAAAAGTTTATAAGCTAAGTATAGCAGAATTAAAATTAGCACAGTTTGCGAGAGCTATTATTGGTAGACCAAGGATTTTATTATTAGATAATTTTTTTAAAGATGTTGATAGTGGTATTCAAAAAAAAATAAATTATCTAATTTTAGCTTTAAAAAAAATAGGTACGACTGTTATTGTTTTTGGACAATCTCCAGATGATAGGACTGTAAATTTTAACAAAAAGTATGAAATTTATAATAAAAACCTAGAGGAAAGGTGATGTGATAATAATATGAATTTTTTAAAAATTAAATTTTTTCCTAGCAATATAGAAGATTATTTATATTTTTGCGCAAGTAATATTATTTTTATAATTATACTTCTAGGTATTATCGAAAAAAAGTTAGAAAAAAAAAATATAAATGAGAGCAAGAGTGAAGTAATGCTCTTTATACCCAAGGTGCATGATGATTTTGAAGAAAAAAGAGATCTTATTTTCAATCAGTTAAGCGCTAATAATTCAATTATTTCTGTAAATAAATTAGAAAATAAGGAGATAAAAAAAATATTATCTGATACTTTGAAAAATATAGATTTATCTGATGAAATTATACCAGAGGTTTATGATGTACAGGTCAAAGCCTCAAAATCTTTTGACGTTGATATAATTAATAATAAAATTACAAAAATTATTGATGGTGCATTGATAGATAAAATTGGTAATAAAGAATCAAAAGACTTTATATTATTTTTTTCAGGTATTGCAGTATTAATTATTATAATCCTTTTAAATAACTTTTTTTTATTAAAAAATTACCTTGTAAAAATCAAACATTATATAAATTTAAGTAGGTATTTTGGCGTTGATGATATCATAATATTAAGAAATTTAAACATAGGTTTTTTTATTTTACTAACTTTAGTATTTTCAGTTAGTTATCCAATATTTAAAACATTAATGGACTATAATTTTAATCATGTCTTTCTAAATGACTTTATTAAAATTTATCTATTAACATATCTCATATACAACTCTATAATTTTAACATTTTTAAGTATACAATGTAAAATATATATGAAAAATTTAAATATACTATGAGGAAATTAGCGCTCTATATATCCTCACTTTTAATTTTATTTTTAATAATTGGATTTGTAATCTTTCTTAAAAGAATTCAATATAAGCAGGTAAATTTTCATTATCAAACTGATGGTATAGCAGTGTTAACTGGTGGTAAAGGAAGAATCAGTCTTGGATTAGATTTATTTAATAAAAACAAAAATTTAAAATTGATTATTTCAGGAGTTGATAAGAAAGTTTCAGATAAAAGTATTATACCTTATGATTTAAAAAATAAAGGAAGCATAACTATAGATAAAGAGTCAAGAAGTACATACCAGAATGCTAAAATAATAAATAAATGGGCATCTAAGTATAAACTACAAAACGTTTCTATTATAACCTCATATTATCATATGCCTAGAAGTATGATGCTAATACAGTCATTAACTCCTACTATAAATTTTTATGCTTATCCAGTAGAAAAAAAAATATCTAATAAAATCTCTTTTAGAGATAAAATTTTATATTACTTTTTTTTAACAGAGGAGTATATTAAGTATCTAGTATCACACTTTATTATATTTATTAAATAATAGTTATGTTGTTAAAAGTACTTTTTTTCAATTTTATTTTTTATTTCTCAATTTTATTTTTTGGATTGTTGCTTTTACCTATTTTAATTTCTAGAACACTAACAAGAAAAACTGTTAGTATTTGGTCCAAGTGTATAATTTTTTTTCTTACAAAAGTTTTAAATATAAAGATAGTTTTTAAAAATAATTATTTAAAAGAGAAAGAAGGTCAGGTGATAGCGGCGAACCATCAATCAGCATTTGACACTATTTTTTTTTTAGCAGCATTTGATAAAACAATATATATTATCAAAAAAGAATTAATTTTTATACCTGTATATGGATGGTATGCTATGAGGCTAGGTAATATTTATATAGATAGAAAAAAAAAAAATAGAATCCATTAAAAAAATTTCAAATAATATTGTTAATCTTATTAAAAAAGACTATAAAATTGTAATTTTCCCAGAAGGAACTAGGCAAGCCCCAAAGAAGATAGGAGTCATTAAGCCAGGAGTTTTTTTAATTCAAGAACATTTAAAAAGACCAATATTTCCCGTTTATATAGATTCAGGTGAGACATGGCCTAAAAATAGTCTTAAAATAAAGAAAAAAAATATTTTAATTAAATCCTTAAAACCAATACCATTTGGATTAACAAAAAATAAATTTAAAGAAATATTAAAGAAAAGCTTTGATGAAAGTTTATAAATATTAATAACTCTAATGAAAAATAAAATACTAAATATTAAAGGATTTTTAATTATATTTTTGGTTACAGTTATTCTTATTTTTATTTTAAAATTTACTAGTAATGATAAAGCTCTGCAAGATGAGAATGCTGAAGTTTTCTTAGTTGAAACTGAAAAAATTATACTGAAAAATAATAGCCCAGAGTATTTATTTTATGGAAATGTTGAAGCACAAAATCAAGTAGATGTGATATCTCAGTTGACAGGTAAAATTATAAATATTTCGCCAAAAGTATTATCCAATAACTATTTTGAAAAAGGGGAAAAAATTTTTGCACTGGACCCATTTAACTATAAGCAAGAACTGATAAAGAAAAAATCTGAACTTGAAGAGCTTAGAAATGAACTTAAATCTAAAAATTTGATATTTGATGAAATTGTAAAACAACAAATCTTAAGTAAAAAAAATTATGAAAGAAAAACTCAGTTAGTTGGAGATATAGTAACAAAAAAAAATCTTGAAGATGCAGCTACAGAATTATCAATTAATAATGCTAAAGTTTTGGATATTAAATCAAATATAGAGACTATAATTTCAAATATTAAAATTGCAGAATCACAAGTGAGTCTAGCACAACGTAATTTAAAAGATACAATATATAGAGCGCCCTTTTCAGGTAAATTAGATAATAGCTTTATTGAAGTAGGGGTGGAGGTATCTACTGGACGTATATTAGGAAAGCTTTTGAATACCTCTGATCTTAATGTGCAATTTTTTGTAGGTGAAAATATATACACACAAATAAGTGATATTTTTGGAAAAGAGGCTCAAGTTTTATGGAAAAAATCTAATTTTAAAAAAAACTATTTAGCAAAGGTCTTCTATATAGATAGTGCAATCAATAAAGAGAGAGCAGGTTTAAATATTAAGGCGAAACTAGAAAAAATCTCTGAATATGATCCTATAAAGCCAGGTGTTTTTGTAGAAGTTGTAATTAAAGGTCTTGCTGTTAAAGAATCATTTTTAGTGGATGAAAATAGTATTTATGAAGATACATTTATTTATGTTCTAGAAGGAAATAAAGCGGTAAGAACAAAGATAAATATAGAAGGTTTTGCTAAAGAAAAAATTATTATTACTGGTACAAAACTAAACAACAAAAAAATAATTTTAACTAGAATTAATAATTTAAATTTATATAAAAAGATTAATTCTAAAAACTAAAAGATGAGTTTAAATATAATATCAAGAATATTAAATCATAAAACAGCTCCAAACTTGTTTTTAATGTTAATGGTATTTTTGGGTTTATTCGCTGCTAAGCAATTAAATACTCAGTTTTTCCCTAACTACTCCATTGATTATATATCTATCAGTATTAAATGGGCAGGAGCTAGCACAAAAGATATAGAGGACTCAATAATTAAGCCCCTAGAAAATAAAGTTAGATATTTAGATAAAGTAAAAAGCACAAGGTCTACTGCTAGAGAAGGATTAGCAGACGTGATTTTGGAATATGAAACTGGCACAGATATGAAAAATGCATTAAACGAAGTAGAAAGAGAGGTTAACTCAATTACTACTTTCCCTGAAGAATCAGATGTGCCCGTTATTAAACTAATTACTCCTTTTGAACAGATAGGCTTAGTCTTAATTAATGGAACCTCTAATGAAAATCAATTAAAAAAAATTGCTAGCAGTTTAAGAGACCAGTTACTTAATAACGGAATAGATAAAATTGAAATAGATGGGTACAGAAAGCAAATTATCTATATTGATTTAGACCCTATTTCTCTTTTATCTAATAAATTAGATCCAGAAGAAGTTGCATTAAGAATAAAACCAGAAATTAAAAATATTCCCTCTGGTATTTTTCAAAATAATAGTGTAGTTCAACTTAGAACATTTAGTAAAAAAGAGAAAGTTTTAGATATAGAAAATATTGAGATAATCAATAAAGATGGTGGTAAGTTAAAAATAAAAGATATAGCTAGTGTATATGAAACCTTTAGTGAAAAAGATAGTCAGGGATTTAGTAATGGAAAGAAAGCTATAACATTAAAAGTATTTAGATCTTTAGGTAGCGATGTTCTTAAGAACACAAAAATTTTAGAGAGCACTGTAAATGAATTCCAAACCAAGCTTAACAATAATATAAATATTCAAATATATGACCTTTCATCACAGTTAATTAGAGATAGAATTAATTTACTTCTTAAGAATGGATTAGGTGGATTAGTACTCGTATTATTAATATTATTCTTATTTTTAAAGTTAAAGGTTGTCATTTGGGTTGCAATAGGAATACCAGCGGCGATTTCGATAACCTTAGCAATTATGCTATTAACTGGACAATCTATAAATATGATCAGCTTGTTTGCTCTTATAATGATGCTTGGTATTATCGTTGATGACTCAATAGTAGTAGCTGAACATATAGAATACCATAGTGAGCTAGGTAAAAGTCCTTCAGAGGCAGCGTATGTTGGTGCAATAAGAATGTTAGGCCCTGTCACTGCAGCCTCTTTAACAACTATAGCTGGGTTTGCTCCCGTATTTTTAATTTCAGGAGTAATTGGGCAAGTTATAGAAGCAATTCCTTTGGTTGTAATTAGTGTTATAATAGCTAGTCTTTTTGAATGTTTTTTTGTTCTGCCTGGTCATATAAAAATGGCATTGATTGAAGATGCAAAAAAAAGCAGAAAAAGAATAAACCTTAATAAATATCTTGAGATTTTTAAAAGAAAAACATTTTCAAATTTTTTAATGTTATCTATTAAACACAAGTATAAAACATTTTTCGTTTCAATATGCCTTTTAATAATATCTTTTTCATTACTAAAGTTTTCACATGTTAAGTTTTATTTTTTTCCTTCTCCAGAAAGCCAAATTATACTGGTAAATTTTAGTTTTTCTCCAGGAACTTTAAAAAAGCATACTATAGGTTTTACAAATACTTTGGATAAAAAACTTAAGGAAATAGATAACACTAAAATTGTAAAGACAACTTATGCAATAGTAGGCAAGCCTATTTGGGGTAGTAGAATATCTACTAAAGAGTTTGGAGACCATGTAGGTGGAATGATAGTAGAATTAGTTAGTCCTGAAAAAAGGGAAAAAAGAACTAATGAGTTAATTAAGGAGTGGAAAGAAAATATTGATCTACCTATAGGTTTAACTAGTTTTACTATCTTAGAAAGAAAAGGAGGTCCTCCGGGGTTAGATATAGATATAAGAATCAGATCACAGAATGTAGGTTTAGATAAATTAAAACAAGCTTCTAACTTTGTTCAAAGCGAACTCTTAAAATTAAAAGGAGTATCTGATATTAAAGATAATCTCCCTCTTGGAAAAAGAGAAATTGAATTTACTTTAACAGATAAAGCTGAAAATTTAGACTTTAATAGCAATTACTTAGCAAAAAAAATTAAAGCAATATTTGATGGAGTATCTGTTACCAAATTTTTTAGAGGAGAAGATGAAATTGAGATCATAGTAAGAAACAATATAGATGCTATGAATATAAATACTTTTAATTCATATCTAGTTTTATCACCTAAAGGAAAACTTATTCCAATATCAGAAATTGCTAATATGAGAAAAAGTCAAAGTTTTTCTACAATCAAAAGAAATAATGGATATAGAGAAATCTCAATTACAGGAGAAATAAATGAAACACTTGTTAATCCTGATGATATTATGAAAGAAATAAAAGTAAATATATTGAAGAAATTAGAAAATAATTTTAACCTAGAATGGTATTTAGCTGGTAGAGCAGAGGAGCAAAAAGAAACTTTTGGTGATATGAAAAGGGGAGGTTTGTTAGCAATAGGTGTGATTTACATAGTTTTGGCATTTATTTTTCAATCTTATTTTTTACCACTTGCTATAATGTCTATTATCCCATTTACTTTGATAGGTGTTATAGGAGGGCATTGGATAACAGGCTTTGATATTACAATACTATCTTTAGTGGCAATCTTTGGTTTATCTGGGATTGTAATTAATGATTCTATTATAATGGTGTCTAATGTTTATGAAAAAGTAGAAATGGGTATAAATTTGAATAGTGCAATAGTAACTGGTGCTCAAGAGAGATTAAGAGCAGTTATATTAACTTCGTTTACAACTATAGCTGGTTTAACACCACTATTATTTGAAGGAAGCGTACAAGCTCAATTTTTGAAGCCTATGGCTATAACTATAGTATTTGGACTTCTTTTTTCTACATTATTAGTTTTAGTATTTATACCAGTAATTTTAAAAATTGGAGAGGATGTTAAAAAATTCTTATTTAATCCAAAATTTTGGCGCTAAAATAATTAAAAAAGCCAAATATTCTAATCTTCCTAAAACCATACCAAAAGCTAATAATAACTTGAGAACACCAGGTAATTGAGAAAAGCTTTCTTCTGGTCCAATTATATTCCCTAAACCTGGACCAACTACAGAAACTGAAGTAACAGCAGCTGATATTGATGTTATAAAGTCATATCCATAATATGTGAAAGCACTTGCGATCAAAAATATACTTAAGATAAAGCAGAAAAATATTAGCATCACAGAGTTAATAATATTTTCATTTATATTAATATTCTTTAAATTTATATTACTAATTGCTCTTGGTGATCTGACAGTTTTAAGTTCTTTAATGACTAAGGCCCAAAGTACTTGAATTCTAAATATTTTAAAACCTCCAGTAGTTGAACCTGAACAACCTCCCAGTAGCATCATTATTAAAAACATTGTATTTGCAAAATATCCCCAATTTGAAAAGTTTGCTGTTGAATAACCGGTCCCTGTCATAATGGATATGCCGTTAAACAATGACAACCTCAATGCTAAAAAAATATTTATATTATTATTGAGATGTATCCAAAGAGCGATAGATAAAACAAAAAATATTATTAGAGAAAAAAATAATAATACTTGGCTATCGAAAAGACTTGTAAAGTTTTTTCTAAAGCATGCTATGTATAAAGTAAACGGAAGACTGGCAGCAAGCATTCCTAATATAATTATTAGTTCTGTAAAAATATTATTATAGTGCCCAATGGAAGCTGATTTAGTGGAGAAGCCACCTGTAGCAATTGTCGTTAAAGCATGACTAAAGGCATCAAAAAGATTCAGCCCGCTAGCACATAAAAGTATCAAAATAATTAAGGTAAAAGATACATAAATACTACCTAATAATTTAGCAATTTCTTTAGGCCGGTAGTGAAGGTCTCTAGGTTTTTCACTCCAATCTTGCGTGAATAGTCTAATACCACCAATATTGAAAATAGGAATGATTGCTATAGCAAAAACAATAATACCTAGTCCTCCTAACCATTGAAGAAGGGCTCTCCAAATTAAAATTCCTGAAGATAAACTCTCTACTTTATTATATACAGTCGCTCCTGTAGTTGTAAGACCTGAAGTAGCTTCGAAAATAGCATCAATATAATTTTTACAATTAACATCTAAATAGAATGGCAAACTTGATAAAATAATTATTACTGGCCATGAAAGAGTAGTTATTAATATAGTATCTTTTACGTTAATTTTTTTTTCTTCTTCTTTAAATGCCAGAATTAGGCTTATTCCTAAAAATAAAGTTAGTAATGTAGAAATTAAAAAGTTTGTAGCATTCATGTCAGAGTTTTTAATTTCTATTAAAAGAGGTAGAGTCATAGCTATTCCTAGGTAACTTATTAATATACCTATAAAGAATAAAACTATTCTTAAGTTAATCATTTAACTGCAACTAGAGTTTCCTAAAACACAAAACTGTGAACAAAAAGGATGGTTTAGAAATACTTTTTTTTTTGAAGAAACTAAAGTATTACCTAGTTCAAACTTTTTATCCTTTGTTATTAGAGTGCAAGGTAAAACTTTTGTATTAATTTCATCTTTTCTTTTTATTATCATGCGTGAATTAGAACACATAACACTTTCTGGGCTTTTATTTAGAATTCCCCAACAATCTTGTGTTATTTCTGTTGATGTTTTTTCATAGTTCATTATAGGAAATAAAATTAACTTTTTTTTATCATAAGAATCTATGTTCAGTTTAATTTTTGTAAAAAGTTTATAAAAACCTTCTCTTAGAATTTTTTCTGTTTCACCAGGTTTTATCTTGGATGCTATATTTAAATTAAAACCATTAGTATTTAGCCAAATTAAGTTTTTAATAACTTGCTTCCAAGTGTTATTACCTCTAATTTTTTCATGGTTCTTTTTTTTGAAATGATCAACAGATATTCTTATAGTTAAATTATTCAAATTAGGCAATGCAAGTAAGTTTTTAAATCTTATTTCTATTGGCCTCATTCCATTAGATAGTACTAATACTTTAAACTTATTTTCTAATAAATATTTAAGAATTTCGATAATATTAGGATTCATAAATGGCTCACCTCCAGTTAGACCAATAAGCTTTGTTCGCAAATTATTTTCTTTTATTTCAGTAATATATTTTTTAACTTCTAATAAATTAATATACTGTAAGTTTTTATTGGTTGGAGATGACTCAATATAACAATCATTGCATTCAAGGTTGCAAAGAGTTCCAGTATTAAACCAGAGTGTTTCAATATTTCTTAGTTCTACATAGGCTCTTGGTTTACCGTCACTCGTAAAATTTTTGTTTAAAAATAATTGTTTATTCATCATAATCAAAAAGTATGTATTACAAAGTACCATATAATTATAATTTAGAAAAAAAAAAACTAGACTTTGTTAGTTATATAATAACGGCATATAATAAGAGAAAATACTTACAAAATGTCTTTCAGGCTCTTGCTATAGAAGGAGGTAGGCATAAAAGAGAATACATTATAGTAGATGATGGCTCGTATGATAATACCTCAATTGTTTTAAAAAAATTTGCTTCTAAGTTGCCAGGTAAATTAATTATTATAAAAAGAGGAAATTTAGGAGCATCCTATTCAACAAATGAAGCTGTTTTACATGCCTCAGGATATTGGATAAGACTTTTAGATGGAGATGATAATGTTACTTATAAATCTACTTCTAAAATGTTATATTTGGCACATAGATATAAAGTAAATTTTGTATATGGTCTTATTAGTGAAAAAAAGTCAAACATTAACTCTATGCCTTTCAGTCATTTTAAACAAAACAGAGAAGAGGGGCTGAAAAAGTTTATTAAAAATTGTCCTGCAAACTCTAGCTCAATACTTGTTTCAAAAAAAAGATATATATTGTCTGGCGGCTGTAATGAAAACTTTATATCTCCTGACCAGGTTTTATTTCTGAGACTTTTTTCCAAAGGGGCTGCAGTATTTCTTAATCAAGTAGTAGCAATATTACCTAGCAATCAATCAAAAGATAGGCTTTCTAGCCAAATAAAAAGAAGTAGATATGAATCAATTTTAGCTTTAATTAATTTTTGTAATGAAAACCCTAATTTAGAAAAAAAATTTATTAAAATGGCCTTTAAGAGGGCTTTATCTAGAGCAAATACTTATAATAAGCGATTAAATAATATTTATTTTTCCTCTCATTGGTTTAATTATATTTTATCAAAATTTTTAGTAACTAAGTACTATAAAAAACAAATGTATAATGCATTAAAAGTTTTTTCTGGCTGTTCAGATGAAAAGCCTAAGGGCTGGAAAACTAGGGCTGAAAAAATTTGTATTTCAAATAATTTTATAAGAAAATAATTATGTGTGGTTTTGTAGGATTATATTTAAATAGTAATTACAATATAGAAGTAAGAAAATTAGTTTCAATTTTAAATAATATGACTAATACCCTTACACACAGAGGTCCTGACAATAAAGATATTTATATAAATGAAAAGGAAAAATTGGCTTTCGGGTTTCGAAGATTAAGTATTATAGATTTAAAAAGTTCAGCTAATCAACCTATGATCTCTAAAAATAAAGATTGGGTAATCATCTTCAACGGAGAAATTTACAACTATAAAAATTTAAAAGAGAAGCTAAAGAGAAAAAAAAATTATTGGAGAAGTAACTCAGACTCTGAAGTAGCTCTAGAGTGTATATCAAAGTATGGGTTTTATAATGCTATAAAAAAGTTTAATGGTATGTTTGCGATAGCTGCATATTGTTTATCAAAGAAGACCTTGTGGTTAGCTAGAGACAGGTTTGGAGAAAAACCATTGTATTATAATTATGATACAACCTATGGTTTTACTTTTGCTTCGGAACTTAGAGCATTTTCTTATTTTCCTAACTTTAAAAAGGAAATTTGTCAAAATGCTCTGTCACAATATTTAAGGTATGGTTATGTACCTGAGCCATTAAGTATTTTCAAAAAAACCTATAAACTTGAGCCGGGATATATAATTAAGTTTGATAAAAAAAATCAAGTATTAAAGAAAGGTTATTGGGATAGTATAAAAAGCTTTGTAAATGCAAAAAAAAATAAATTTAAAGGCACTTTTGAAGACGCAAAAGAAAAAGTTAAAAGGCATATTGATTATTCTATCAAAAATAGATTAGTTTCTGATGTACCACTAGGAATATTTCTTTCAGGTGGTATTGATAGTTCTAATTTAGTTTTATCTTTATACAGACAAAATATTACTGCTAATACTTTTTCAATTGGGTTCCATGACAAAAATAATAATGAAATAGATTTTGCAAATAAGGTTTCTAAAACTCTTAAAACTAAACATTCATATAAATATGTAAATAACAAAGATTGCATAGAAAATATACAAAGCGTAGTAAATGCTTATGATGAGCCTTTTTCTGATCCTTCCCAAATTCCTACATATATGCTGTGTAAATTTGTAAAAAAAAGAATAACAGTAGCTATATCTGGGGAGGGAGCAGATGAATTATTTGGTGGGTATCCTAGGTATCAAAAAATAGCCTCTTTTTGGAATAAAATTAAGAAACAACCTAAAACTTTTTCCGAATTAATGGAAGCTTTTTCTGAAAACTTTAGCTCTTCAAAATATTCATATATGAGATCTATTGGAAAAAAATTTCGAAAATATAGTCATACTAATTTAGATAGTTTGTATAATGATGAAATGTCACGGTGGAGGCCTGATGAGAAAATTCTGATAAATAGAAATTTTAAAGGTAGTTATTTTGACAAAAAAATTACAAACCTAAATAATATTGTTTCTGATCCACGATATCTAATGATGAGAGATATTATTACCTATCTACCCAGTAATTTATTGGTAAAAACTGATAGAGCGTCAATGCATAATAGTTTAGAGATAAGAAGTCCATATTTAGATAATGATTTAGTAAGCTTAGTTTGGAGTTTGCCAGATAATTTTATATTTTATAAAAATGAAAAGATAATACTAAGGGAAATACTCAAAGAGAAATTAGGATCAGATTTTGTAAACAGAAAAAAACAAGGTTTTGAACCTCCACTTTATGCTTGGTTAAAAGGAACATTGAATCAATGGGCAAAGGATCTATTATTAAATAAAAATAATTTTTTTGACTCTTCAGATATTAAAATATTAATTTCAAGGTTTGAAAAAGGGGAAAAAAAATTGACTTACAAAATTTGGACTATAATAATGTTTATGGCTTGGCAAAATAAATTTTGTAGCTAATAAATTTAATTTTAAGGACATACGTTGACAACAGAAAATATTAGAAATTTTGCAATAATTGCTCATATTGACCATGGTAAATCAACTTTAGCAGACAGACTAATAGAATTTTGTGGTGGACTTTCTAGTAGAGAAATGAAACAGCAAGTTTTAGATTCTATGGAAATAGAGAGAGAAAGAGGCATTACGATTAAAGCGCAGTCTGTAAGGTTAGAGTATACTGACCATAATAAAAAAACCTTTATTTTAAATCTTATTGATACACCTGGTCACGTAGATTTTAGTTATGAGGTTTCAAGATCTATGGCTGCTTGTGAAGGAGCATTGCTTATTGTTGATGCAAGTCAGGGCGTCGAGGCTCAAACTTTAGCTAACTCTTGGTTAGCAATTGAAGCTGATTTAGAAATCATACCTATTCTAAATAAAATAGACTTACCTTCTGCTGAACCAGAAAGAATAAAAAAGCAAATAGAAGAAATAATAGGAATAGATACTATTAACACTGTTTCAGTTTCTGCTAAAACAGGAAATGGAGTAGAACAAGTTATTAATAATCTAATAAGTTTATTACCTCCTCCAAAAGGAAGTAATAGGAATCCTTTACGAGCATTATTAGTTGATTCTTGGTACGACACTTATCTAGGAGTAATGGTTTTGGTAAGAGTAGTAGATGGAATTTTAAAAAAAGGCGAAAAAATAAAATTATTACTTTCAGACAGTGAATATCAAATTGACAAGGTAGGAGTATTTAGGCCAAAACCAGAAGAAGTGGATGAACTGCAAGCTGGAGAAGTTGGTTTCATAACCGCAAATATTAAAGAAACCTCTCAAGCATGGGTTGGAGATACTATAGTAGACAGTAAAAATATTTATAAGATAGAACCATTACCAGGATTTAAACCAAGTACCCCAGTAGTATTTTGTGGTTTATATCCTATTGATGCTTCAGATTATGATCATTTAAAAGAGTCATTAAATAAATTAAAATTGAATGATAGTTCTTTTACGTTTGAAAATGAGTCAAGTGTAGCGCTAGGATTAGGTTTTAGGTGTGGCTTTTTGGGACTTCTTCACTTGGAAATTATTCAAGAAAGGCTTAAAAGAGAATTTTCTTTAGATTTAGTTGTTACTCCGCCCAGCGTAGTATATAAAGTTTTACAAACCAATGAAGAAATCTTGGAGATACATAATCCAGCAGACTGGCCTCAGCAAACTAAGATAAAAGAAGTCAGTGAGCCATGGATAAATGCGACAATATTTTCTCCGGAAAGTTATTTAGGAGGCATTTTAAAATTATGTATTGAAAAAAGAGGAATACAAAAAGACATTAACTTTTCTGGTAATAGAGTTGTAATCAATTTTCGTCTGCCTTTGAATGAGGTTATTTTCGATTTTCATGACAGAATAAAATCTATTAGTCAGGGTTATGCAAGCTTTGATTATGAGATAACAGATTATCAATCAGGGCAGTTAGATAAAGTAAATATATTAGTTAATGGAGAAATTGTAGAAAGTCTTGCATTTATAACCCATAAAGACAAAGCAGTTAGCAGAGGCAGAACTATTTGCAGTAAGCTTAAAGATAGTATACCTAAACAACTTTTTAAAGTTGCTATTCAAGCAGCCATAGGTTCTAAGGTTATAGCAAGAGAAACATTAGGTTCAATGAGAAAAGATGTAATAGCAAAATGTTATGGAGGTGATGTCACTAGAAAAAGAAAACTATTAGAGAAACAAAAAGCAGGAAAAAAAAAAATGAAACAAGTAGGAAATGTAAATATACCTCAGGAAGCTTTTTTGGCAGCAATTAAGTTAGATAATTAGCATGAATAAAAAAAAAGTTTTAATTGTTCTACCTTCTTATGCTACTGGAGGAGCTGAAAAGGTAATATTGTCATATTTTAAAAATTTTAATAATTCTAAAATCTCTCTTAAATTACTTATAGTAAACTCTAAAGGTTCTTGTGATAGTTTTAAAAACAAGAACATATTAAATTTAAATTACTCTAGATTTATTTATTCAATTCCTAAAATCTTAAGTATTCTAAAAAAAGAAAATATTAGTGTAATTGTTTCTACTTTTCCAAATATGTCTACGATTTTTTTACTTTTAAAACTCTTAAACTTTATAAAGGTTAAAATTATTGTTAGACAACCAAACATAATAGAAAAATCTCTTAATGGTAATATAAAATTATATATTTTAAAAATTACATATAAATTTTTAATTAAATTCGCTGATGCCGTAGTTGTAACATCAGAGTTTATGAGAGATGAGATATTAAAATATCGTATAAAAAGAGAAAAAGTTTTTTTAATTAGAAATCCTATTAGCGTTGAAGAGACAAGAAAAGACATTACTCCTGCAAGACTAAACACAAATAATTTAACTTTGATTTTTGTGGGTAGATTAGTTTATCAAAAAGGAATTGATAGAGTTCTGCATTTATTAGCTATCTATAAAAACATAGAATTAATATTAATTGGCGAAGGTAAATGTGAAATGAATCTTATTAAAAAAGTAAAACACTTAAATATAGAAGACAAAGTTAAATTTTTAGGAAAAATTTTAAAACCTTATAACTTAATTGCAGGTGCCGACTATTTTATTCTGCCTTCAAGATGGGAAGGGTTACCTAATTGCGTTTTAGAATCTTTGGCTTTGGGTACACCAGTCCTTTCCACAAAGCAAGTATACAGTTTAAGTGACTTTAAAAAAAATATTTCAAATAGAAGTATAGTATTATTTGATAGTATAAGTGAGCTTACAAAAAAAATTGGTACTTTAGAAAAGAGAAAAGATTATAGGAAGCCAAAACTTAGAAAGTCTTTATTAGTAGATTATATTTCCCCAACTAATTTCAATAAAAAAATAAATAAAATTATTTTAAAAATAGCATGAATAAAAACATTAAAGTATTACATGTCATAGTTAGCTTAGGTAATGGAGGAGCGGAAAGACAGCTAATTGAAATTCTTAAACACAATAGGAATCATGGAGTTTTATTGTTATCTGAGGCTGATGTATATAAAGAAACATTAGATAAATTAAAAATAAAATATTGGGAAATGGGAGTAAAAAACAAGCTGCTAATATTTTTTAAAATACTTTTTTTTAGAAAAGTGATAAGGAATTATAGGCCAGATATAATTCAATCTTGGATGTATAATGCTTGCCTTTTTTCTGTATTTTGTAAACTAATCAATTTATATGATAAGCCCTTAATTTGGAATATAAGATGTTCTAATATGGTTACAGAACATTATTCTTTTTCTTTGAAATTAATTATTTACGCCTGTATTTTTTTATCTAAGAATGCAGAAAAAATAATATACAATTCTCATGCTGGAAAAGATTATCATAAAAAAATAGGCTTTAGTCAAAAGTCTGAAAAGGTAATTTACAATGGGATTGATTCTAAAAAATTCAATTCCATTACTAGGCAAAGAAAAGCACTAAGAAAAAAATATAATATTGCTAAAAATAATTTAGTTTTTATATGTGTTGCTAGAGTTGATCCAATGAAAAATTATAATAATTTTTTGAAAGCATACAAGAGTTTAAAAAATACTAGTAATAATGAAATTAAATTAGTGTTAGCAGGAAAAGGTACTGATAAATTAGATTTACCCTATAATTGTATTGCTTTAGGCATGAAAAAAAATATAGAGTACTATTATAATATAGCAGACATCATAGTTGTACCATCTGCTTTTGGCGAAGGATTTTCAAATGTATTAGTAGAAGGCATGTTAACAAATTTATTGCCAGTCGCTACTAATGTAGGAGACTCAAAAAAAATTATTGGAAATACGGGGTTCACGATAAGAGGTCATGATGAAGAAACTTTAAAAACAGAATTATCAAGAATTATAACTATAAAAAATACACTAATTAGAAGTATGGGAAGAAAGGCAAGAAATAGAGCTCATAAATTATTTTCTGTAAAAAAGATGATTAGGTCTTATGATAATATGTACTTAAAGGTGAAATCTTAAAATGTGTGGTTTTGCAGGAAAGTTAAATCTTAATAGTCTGGAAAGAACTTCATATTTAGATAAGCAATTTGATAAAGCTTATCAGAGGCTTAGATCTAGAGGTCCAGATGATAAAGGAATATGGGTAGATAGTAATATTTATCTTTTACATACCAGACTAAAAATATTGGATTTAAGTAAAGCTTCATCTCAGCCAATGCATAAAGGTAATTATACAATTTGTTTTAATGGTGAAATTTATAATTTTAAAAATTTAAAATCAGAATTAATAAAGAAGGGGCATACATTTTTTTCTAACGGAGATACTGAAGTATTAATTTCTGCATGGCAGGAATGGGGAGTATCTATGCTAGAAAAACTAGATGGCATGTTTTCCTTTGTTATTTGGGATTCTAAAAAAAAGAGTTTATTTTTAGCTAGAGATAGATTTGGGAAAAAACCTTTAATCTATTGCATTAAAGATAATAGTATTTTTTTTGCTTCAGATGTAAAAAGCTTAGCATGTCTAACAGATGGAGGGGGGGTTAATAAAGAGGCTATCCATAGCTTATTTAGGTTTAGGTTTATACATGAGCCAATGACAATTTATAAAAACTTTCTAAAACTTGCTCCTGGGTCTTTTTTAAACTTCAATAATTACGGGGCCAAAGCAGAGGATTGGTATTATAAAAATTTAAAAAAAAACCAACTTCAATTTAATGATTTAGAGCAATTAAAATATTTAATTAATAACGCAGTTAATAAAAGGCTTGTATCTGATGTGCCATTAGGAATTTTTTTATCGGGTGGAATAGACTCTGCTATAATTATGCACTCTGTTGCTGAACTTGGAAAAAAAGTACCTACTTTTACTGTTGGCTTTGAAAATGAAAAAAAATATTATGATGAATCTATTAATGCAAAGAAAATTTCTAATTATTTTGGCTTTACAAACAAAACTATTTATTTAGATCAAACAAAGGTACTTTCTAGTATAGACCAAATTTTAGATGCTAATGATGAACCATATGCGGACTCTAGCGCCATCGCAATGCACATGATATCTTGCTCGGTCAAAGGTGATATAAAAGTTGCTTTAACAGGTGATGGAGGAGATGAATTATTTGGAGGCTATAGTAAATATACTTCCTATAAATTGAAGAAACTAATGTTATTTTTACCAAAAAAACTCAAATATATTTTAATTGATAGTTTATCAGATAATAAAGAAAATAGTTTTTTAAATTTTTTGAGAAAATTTAAAAGGTTTTTGGAAAGTTATGACAAAGAGCTAGAAAAAATGCAAATAAACTATCTTGATCAGCTAAATAATAAGGAATATAAAGGGCTTTTCGGATCAGAAAAAAAAATATTATCCAATAGTTTATTTACAGGAAGTCAAAACTTTACAAAATTAAATAAAGTATTATTTAGAGATTTTAGATTTTCTTTACTAGGAGATATGTTGGTTAAATTGGATAGACATTCCATGGCTAATAGCATTGAATTAAGATCTCCATTATTAGATAAGAATTTAGTAAATTTATCCTTTAATATACCTAGTAAAAAAAAGGTAGGTTTTTTAAAGGGCAAACTTATTTTAAGAGAGTGTTATAAAAATAGTTTTCCTAATTGGTATTTTAAAATGCCAAAGAAAGGCTTTGAAGTTCCATTGAGCAATTGGCTTAAAAATGATTTGAAGTATCTAGTAGAAGATTCTACTCAAAATATAGTGCTTGAGAGTCTTAATATTGAGAATTTTAATATTGTTAACAATTGGAAAAAAGAATTTTATAAAGGAGAAAAGGATAATTCTTGGAGGTTATGGGTATTAATTTCTTATTATCATTGGGCAAAAAACAGTAATATTATTTAGTATAAATTATGCAAAAAAAAATTTTATTTATTGTTACCGAGGATTGGTATTTTATTTCTCATAGACTAAAATTAGCTAAATATTTAATAGAAAAAGGCTTTGAAGTGTATGTTTGCTGCAGAGATAGTGGAAAAATTAATGATATTAAAAAAAATGGTATTACTCACTTTGATATAAGTATTGATAGAAAATCTTTATCCATAATTAAGTTTTTTAAGGAAAGTATTGCAATTCTTAAAACCGTAAGAAGGATAAACCCTGATATTGTACATTTGATATCAATGAGACCAATTATAATTGGAATTATATCAATGTTTTTCGTTAATAGCAGATTTTGTGCAACTTTTACTGGCATGGGATTTTTGTTTATTAAGAAAAATTTTAGATTATATCTTTTAAGAAAAATGATAATTAGCTATTTAAAGTTTTTTTTAAAATTTAAAAAATTACATCTTATAGTACAAAATAAAGATGATAAAAATTTTCTTAGAAATACTTTAAAAAATAAAAAATTGAATATAAGAGTCATTAGAGGATCAGGTATAGATATTAAGTATTTTAAATATTATTCGGAACAATCGAAAAAAGAAGTACGCCTAGCTTATGCTGGAAGAATTTTAAAAGATAAAGGGATTTTAAATTTAATAGAAGCATATAACATTGCTAAAGCTAAAAATTCTGATTTGAGTTTATATATTGCAGGATCCTTAGATGAAGAAAACCCTTCTAGTATATCTAAAGATTATTTTAATAAAATAATAAACTCTAATGGCATATATTATCTTGGCAGTATTAACAATATAAAAAAATACTGGCAGGAAGCTGATATAGCTATTTTGCTTAGTAAGAGGGAAGGGCTACCACTAAGTTTACTAGAGGCAGCGGCAATAGGTCGTCCAATTATATCTACTGATGTAACCGGGAGCAGAGAAATAGCAATAAATAATTATAACTCTATAAATGTTAAAGTAGAAGATGTAACTGCATGCAGTAAAGCAATATTAAAATTGAGTAAAAGTAAAACACTTAGAAAAAAATATGGTAAAAATAGTAGAAAACTAGTAGAAAGTGATATGGCATTAGAGCATATATGCTATCAGTATTACTGTTTGTATAAGGAAATGATATGATTAGAGAATATAATGATTACTAAAAAGAAGATTTCAATAATAGGTTTAGGATACGTAGGTTTACCTCTTGCTACAGAATTTGCTAAAAAGTATTTAGTGATAGGGTATGATATAGATATAACAAGAATTGAAGAACTTAAAGCAGGGTTAGACAGGACAAAAGAAATAACAAATAAAAAATTACTTACCAATAATAATTTAATATTTACAAATGATCTAAATTACATGAAAAATTCTGATTTTTTTATTTTGACTGTACCAACTCCAATAACTAAAGATAATAAACCAAACCTTTCTATCATTAGAAAGGCTGCACTGTCAGTAGCTAGAGTAATGAAAAAAGGAGCAACCGTTATTTTAGAAAGTACGGTATATCCTGGTGTAACTGAAGATTATTTAGTTCCAATAATAGAAAAATATGCAAAACTTAAACATAAAAAAGATTTTTTTGTGGCTTACAGTCCAGAAAGAATTAATCCCGGGGAAACAAAGTATAAACTTACCAAAATTAAAAAAGTAGTTGGAGCAGATTGTAAAACTACACTTAATAAAGTTGGTAAAATTTACAGAGATATCATTGAAGCTGGAATTCATAAGGTTAGTAATATTAAAGTAGCAGAGGCTTCAAAGGCAATAGAAAATGCTCAAAGGGATATTAATATTGCCTTTGTAAACGAAGTGATGATGCTTAGTAAAGAATTAGGTATTAATTCCAATGAAGTATTGGAAGCAGCAAAAACTAAATGGAATTTCTTGAGTTTTAAGCCAGGTTTAGTTGGAGGCCATTGCATAGGTGTGGATCCTTATTATTTGGCTGAGGCTGGGAAAAAAGTAAAGTTCAATACTAAAATAATTTTAGCTGGTCGAAACTTAAATGATAGCATTCCAAATTATTTGCTGAAAGATATTAAAAAAAAGCTTAAAAAAAAAGCAAGGATACTGCTATTAGGACTATCATTTAAAGAAAATGTAGGTGATATTAGAAATTCAAAATCTATCGAGTTATTTAAAAAAATTAAAAAGAATAAATTTTTTATAGACTGCTATGATCCAAGGGTAGATAAAGAAGAATTAAAAAAAGAATATGATGTTTCAATGAAAAGTCCAAAAGGCAAGTATGATTGCATTATAGTAGCAGTAGCTCATAAAGAATTTGTAAAAATGAATGAAGAAGATTTGTTATCATATATGAATGATAATACATATATCATAGATGTTAAGGGTATTTGGAATAATAAAACTTCTTCAAAATTAAAAAATTATTGGTGTCTGTAGTTATGTCTATAAGAAAAAAAAATATTAAAGATTTTTTTAATTCACCAGAAATGAATAGAGAAAAATGGTTAAGAAAAGGAAGAACTTTTCATAAAGAAGATATAAATTTTCTCAAAGAGATAATACCTGAAAAAAGTAATGTTTTGGAATTAGGATGTGGTAATGGCCATCTCTTAGCTTCTTTAAACCCTAATTATGGTTTGGGAATAGATTTTAGCAAAAAATTTATAAAAGAAGCAAAAAGAAAATATAATAAATTAAATTTTGTTGAAGCTGATATAGAAAAACTACCTAAAACACTAAGGAATAAAACTAAATTTGATTTTATAATTATATGCGATACTATAGGTTATTTAGATGATATAACGGATACTTTAGATAGCTTACATCATTTTTTTACAGAAGATACTAGATTAATTGTTTCATATTATTCTCCTTTTTGGGCACCTTTTTTGAATTTAGCTACTTTATTTAAACTTAAAATGGTAAATATAAACTCTACTCTGCTTGGAACTTCTGATATATCTAATTTTCTTGACAACTCTCATTATCAAACAGTGAGGATAGAGAGAAAAATTTTAATTCCATTTTCCTTATTCGGTATAGAAAGGTTAATAAATAGATTTGTTGCTCCTTTGCCTTTATTCTCAAATATATGCTTAAGACATTATAATATTTCAAGATCTTTAAAAGCAATTAATAATAAAAAAAAATCTGCTAGCATAATAATTCCATGTAAAAATGAAAGAGGAAATATTGCTAGTGCAATAAGCAGACTGCCTAGATTTACAGATAATATTGAAGTGATTTTTGTGGAAGGGAACTCTAGTGATGGTACCTGGGAAGAGATAAATAGAGTAATAAAAGTTAATAACAGAACAAATAAAAAATTTAATATTAAAGCTTATAAACAACCCTCAAAAGGGAAAGCAGATGCAGTATTTCATGCCTTTGATAATGCTACTAACGATATTTTAATAATTTTAGATGGTGATTTGACTGTTGCGCCAGAGAGTTTAAAAAAGTTTTGGAATAAGATTTCCTCCGGAGAAGCCGAGTACATCAATGGCTCTAGATTAATTTATCCAATGGACAATAATGCAATGAGATTTTTAAATTATATAGCAAATAAAATATTTTCTATTCTATTTACCTGGCTTTTAGGACAAAGATTTACTGATACGCTATGTGGAACTAAAGTAATTAGTAAAAAAAACTATTTAAGGGCAAAAAAGAAAAATAATGATTTGGGAAACTTCGATCCATTTGGAGATTTTTTTTTAATTTTTGGTGCCTCTAGGTTATGTCTAAAAATTAATGAGGTGCCTATCAGATATAAGGCAAGAGTATATGGAGAAACTCAAATTTCTCGATTTAGTCATGGTATGCTATTGCTAAAAATGTTAGTTTTTGCCTTCTTAAAAATTAAAGCGATTTAAATAACATGATAAAATTTTTTGTAATAAAATTATTAACG
>CABZPW010000001.1 GCA_902527765.1 Rhodospirillaceae bacterium | reverse complement strand
TACAATTAAGTATTATTTTTCTATTTATTTTTTTTAACTTTATTGGCCATAAATCATCATTTATACTTTTAAAAGAAAGAATTTTATTTAATGTAATACCAAATTCTTTTTGAAGATAAGTAATTATTTGTTTTTTTGTAATCTGCTTATTTTTGTATAAATTTATATTGTAAAGAATAGTTCTATTAATTTTCTGTTCAATTATTAACCTATAATCATTAGTTGCATATACTTCATCAAATTGGTCATCATATCCATTTCCAACTCCCATTTGATTACACGTAGACATCATGTAGGTTTTAATTTTTCTTTTTTTAATATCTTCAATATAAGAGCTTCTATTTCTAATTCCAAAATCATAACCTCCATAATCTAATGGATATGAAGATGTCCATAATGAAGGCAAAACAAATTGAGTGGCTTGGGCATTAGCAACTGCTTTTGTTAAAAAACCTTTTTTTATAATTTTATCAATTTCAGGAAATAAATTTTTTCTAATATTTTTATCTGCAAATAAATCATACCTTAAAGCATCAAAAATTATAAACATTGATTTAGTTGACATATTAAAGTGACTAATAAAAAGTTAATGTAATAAATTAATAAAATAACAAAAAATACTTAGAAAAAAAGTTTTATTTTTTTATTTTACTTTTCAAGTCATACTTTATGATTGTAACATTATTCAATATTATCCCAGGTAACTCTTTCTCCTATTTTAATTTGTTTTTTTGTTTTCTTTTTAATTACTTTATTAAGATATTTAGGTTCTAATCCAAAACCTGGTCTAATTGATTTAATATCTTCTTTACTGATTTTTTCACCTTTTTTAAGATTACTTACAAAATATAGCGATCTTCTAAATGAAATATTCTTTTTTTCTTCAATTGACCTTTCATACTTACCTGCTCCAAGGCCTTTCCAAATTTGTTCGGTTTTTAAAACAAGTTTTTTTATATCTTCAGGATCACTAGAAAACTTAGAGTCTATACCTTTATCATTCTTTTTAATTTTAAAATGCTTTTCAATTGCTACAGCTCCTAATGCAACAGAAGCTAATGCTGCCTCAAAACCAAGTGTATGATCAGATAAGCCTACTAAAACTTTAAATCTTTTTTCTAATGTATTAATCATATTCAAATTATATTCTTCTACTTTAGAAGGATAAGAACTAATACAATGGAATAGGAGTATTTCATTTATACCTTTTAATTTTATCGTTTCTAGAGCATCTCCTATTTCTTTTTCATTAGCCATTCCAGTAGATAATAGTATAGGCCTATTTTTGGATGCAACATATTCTATTAATGGGATATCTGTTATCTCAAAAGAAGCAATTTTAAAAAATGGAACCTTTAGATCATCAAGTAAATCAACACCTCTTTGGTCAAAGACACTAGAAAATATTAATATTCCTAGCTTTTTTGCATGATTAAAAAGACTTTTATGCCAAGAAAATGGAGTTTGAGCTTTTTTATAAAGATCAAAAAGTTTGTTTCCTTTCCATATTCCATGATTAATTTTGAAATCATTTTTATTACTGTCTAAGGTCATACTATCAGCTTCATAAGTTTGAATTTTTACCGCACTAGCACCAGCTTTTTTAGCCGCTGTTATCATTCTAATCGCTTTAGATAAACTACCTCCATGATTTGCTGATATTTCTGCTATTATAAAAGGCTTAACTTTTTTAGATATTAAACTTTTAAACTTTGTTTTCATTCTTTCATCAAATATTTTTTTTACTAAATACTTTTTAATATTATTTTTTTTAATTTAGTACAGATAAGTTCTATATCTTTTTTTTCTAAACTAACATACATTGGTAAACTAAGGTTTTTTTTATAATATTCTAAGGCCCCGCTAAACTTTTCAGTCTTAGAGGATTGATAGATAGGCTGTAAAAATAATGGAATATAATGAACTTGTGTTCCTATTCCTTCAAATTCTAGCTTTTTCATCAATTCTCTTCTATTTAAGCCAATTTTTTTAAAATCTAACAATATAGTAAATAAATGCCAAACATTGCAATTATTATCAAAAGAGTACTTAGGAAAAGTAATGTAAGGAATTCCTTCTAATTCTTTCTTATAAATTTTAGCAATTTTTTTTCTTTGTTTAATGGAAGCACTTAATCTTTTTAATTGACTAACACCTAAAGCACAATTAATTTCACTTGCTCTATAGTTATACCCTAATTCCTTAATCTTATAATACCAAGGATCTAAAAAATTTTTATTATTGACTTGTCTTATTATACCGTGGCTTAATTTGGACCTAATCATTTTAGTTATCTTTGAATTATTTGTCGTAACACAACCACCTTCTGCCATAGTTATATGTTTAATTGCATGAAAACTAAAAGAGGATGCTATACTATATTTACAAGATCCAATATTAGAAAACCTTCCAAGACTATTCAAATATTTTGCACCAGGTGCATGACAAGCATCTTCTACTAAATAGCAGTTATATTTTTTTGCTAGCTTTGATATTTCTTCTAAGTTACATAACCTCCCTCCTAAATGAACAATAGTAATTACTTTAAAATTACTTTTTTTATTTTTTAATTGCTTCTCTATAGTTTCAGGTGTAACCATACCAGTAAGAGGGTCTACATCTGCAAAAAATACTTTTGCTCCACACATTAAAGCCGCATTAGCTGTAGCTGCAAAAGTAACAGGTGATGTTAAAATCGAGTCACCTTTTTTAAGTCCTAAAGCTAAGTAAATTAAATGCAAAGCAGCCGTTCCTGAATTGCAAACTATAGAATTTTTTACATTAAATTCCTTACAAATATTTTTTTCAAATTTTTTTATTATTTTTCCGCCAGTTAAAAACTGGCTTCTAAGTGAATTACTAACAAGCTTAATATCTTGTTCTTCTACAATTGGCCTTGAGTATGGGAATTTTATCTTGTTACTCATTTATAATTTTTTTAAGTTTGGCTATTGAGAGCCACCTATTATTTTTATCACTAGTATATTGAAAATTATCAGCAACTACTTTACCTGATTTTCTTATTTTAATATCTAAATTTTTTCTATTCCACCATGATAACTGAGGTGTGATAATAAATTTATTATTTACCTCTATACAATTTCTAGCTTCTTCCTTAGGAATCATGACTTCGTGAAGCTTTTCTCCAGCTCTTATTCCTATAATTTCATAAGCATTTTTAGAAAGCATTGCTTCAACTAAATCTATTACCTTAATACTTGGAAGCTTTGGAACAAAAATTTCACCACCAGAAAAACTTAATAATTCATTAATTACAAAATTTACACCTTCATCAAGTGTGATAACAAACCTTGTCATTTTCTCATCAGTAACAGGTAGTTTCTTTTTTCCCTTTTTAATTAATTCTTTAAAGTAGGGGATTACACTACCTCTTGAAGAAATTACATTTCCATAGCGCACTACAGCAAACCTAGTATCTTTTAATCCTACTAAATTATTAGCAGACACAAACAGCTTATCTGAGCATAACTTTGTAGCTCCATATAAATTAATTGGATTGGCAGCTTTATCAGTTGAGAGTGCAATTACCCTATTTACATTATTGTCTATTGCAGCATCTATCACATTTTGCGCACCTATAATATTTGTATTTATACATTCAGTTGGATTATACTCAGAAGCAGTAACTCTTTTCATAGCAGCCGCATGAATAATAAAATCTATATTAGCACAAGCTCTATAGACTCTATCTCTATCTCTAACATCGCCTATAAAATATCTTATTGGGTAAGAATTTTCCTTATATATTTTAGAAAGTTCGTATTGTTTTAACTCATCCCTACTAAAAACTACTACTTTTTTTGGTTTAAATTTTTTGAATATATAATTAAGACACTTTACACCAAATGATCCTGTTCCCCCTGTTATAAGTATACTTTTTTTGTTAAGTGAATTTTTCATTTAAACTGTAATACCTTTCTAAAATTTTAAACAATAAGCATAAACAAAGCTACTAAATACTTAGTAAGGATTTTATAATACTTTATTGTTATTTTATTATTTGTTAAATTTAATTAATTATAAGTATAATTACCATATATTTATAACATTATTGTCAAAAAATAGCAGAGTAAAATAAAAAAATGAAAGCTGGTTTTTCTAAAGTTCAATTAAATATAAAAGAAAAGTTACAATTATCTGGTTTTGGAGATTTTCGAAGTAGTTCAAATATACTTGATGGAATTTTTAGTAAAGCAATTTTTATGGAGGAAAAAAAATGTAAAGTTTTATTTTTAACTATAGATTTACTTTTTATTGGAAAACTATTATCTGAGAGATTAAAAGTACAAATTAAAAATTTATATAAAATACCTGAAGATAATATTCTAATAAGTGCTACCCATACTCATAGTGCTCCTAAAACCTGTGAACAGTTTTTAGATAGCCATTCCATAAGTCAAAATTTTTTTAATGAAGTTATTAAAAAAAGCTTAAAAGTAGTGGAATTAGCCATTAAAAATAAAAATTTTGTAACAGCAGAATTATATGAAACACAAGATTTTCCTGCTATTAATAGACGCCTCCCTGTTCCTTTGATTTTAAAAGTGCTACCTTCTTATTTTAATAAGAAGTGTGTAAACAGACCAAATAGATTAACAAGTACTGACAAAACATGTAGAGCAATAAAATTTATATATAAAAATGAATCTTTTTTCTGGATTATAAATGCTGCTGCACATCCGACTAATTATAATGGAAATTACATTAGTAGTGACTATCCTTATTATATAGAAAAGAACCTTATAAAATACTCAAAGAAAAATTTATGTAAAGGATCAATGTTTTTACAAGGCTGGGCAGGCAACCAGAACTGTGATTTAATAAAAAATATAAAAATTAATTTGCACCCTGTTTCTTTGATAGAAAAAATATTTATTAAACAAATTTTTAACAGATCTTCTAGTAAAAAAAATCTTGATATATTAGGAAAAAAAATTGCAAAGAGCTTATTAAAAGAAAAAAAGAAAGAAATAATTAAGCTAAGAAATTTTTCTATTAAATCATTAAATATTCCTTTGAAGTTAAGTAATAAAAGTGAAACTAATCTAAGTTTAAGACTTTTTAATTTAGGAAATATTAAAATATTAAGCTTGAATGGAGAGATATTTGCTTCATATAGAAAAAAAATACTTAGATTATTAATAAACGATCCAGCTTACCGCATTTTTACCATAGGATATACAGACTATCCTGTTGGCTATATACCTGATAATGAAGGACTAAAATTAGGAGGTTATGAAACTGATAGATCAATAAAATATTTTGGTTTAAGCTCCAGATTTTCAAGTTGCATAGAAGATAAACTTATTTCAGGTTTTAAAAAAATTTTGAGAATAAGTAATAAATAAACAAACTTTGAAAAAGTCTTTAGTTAACCTATAAAATTACATTTAATGTAATAAAATAACTTCGATTATATTTTAAAACAGATGAACTAAATTTTTTCCAATGGTACTGCTAAAACTGCTCTTTTTGGTCTTGCATATACAAAATAACCTATATTTCCTAAATATCTTTTACATATATCACAAATATACTCGTTATCTCTTATATTCTAACCTGAAATTCTAAGTCTTGGCCGTAGGTTTTCTAAAGTATTTTTTGCGCCTTACAAAGCTTCTATTTCAGCTCTATTTAGTGTAAATAAAACCATATTTAGTTTTGTCAAATTTATAGTATTTCAAATAAAATTTTTAAGATTAATATTTTTATTTAAAATAAGCTTTATTGCATTATTTCCAAGATTTACCTAAATTAAGTTTTTCTATTTTTAAAGCTAGAAAAGATACAGCATGTCTAAAACCATTCTTATTTTTAATAGTATCTAGATAAGAGTTTATAGACAAGTCACAAATAATATTAGTCCAATAATTAAAGTATCTTCTTTCAAACTTATGCCATTTATTTTTACCTAAAAAAATAAAAAATACTTTTATAAATAATTTGAAAAAACTAAGCCAACGAGGAGTTAAATAAGGTTTTATATAATAATCTTTTGTCCATACACCACCATAATCTAGTTCACTTAAAACTTCCTTATATAATAGTTGATTTAATTTATACTTTAATGGAACCTTTTGCCAAAACTTAATAAATGATTTATTCCACAATGGAAGCAACCAATCAAGTTTATAATAATCATATACTCTCTGACAATTAATTACATGTTTAGTTTGCCTATTTTCAAACTCTAAAAACTCTAAAAGAGAATATTCGATAGTTCTGGTTTTTCTGGGAATATTTTCGTGTAACTGTTTAAGTAAAATATTTTTTATGATTGTTCTATTGTTTCTATTTATAAAAGCTTCCCATAGTGAATAATGTTTTAAGAAGTGTACGTCAAAAACTTTATTAAATGAAAAAATCATACTTTTAGAGGATTTATTTGAATACTTTATATTTTTCGGGATATGCCCTCCAGAAATAAAGTCTCCAGAATTTCCGTTTATTAAAATATCATTTTTTTTAATATAATTAGTTTTTAGTAAACAATGAATTGCAAACAAGCTATGTATAGTTGGAACACTAATGCCATCATTAGTTAATTTCAAATAATTAGTAAAGTACTTTGAATTAAAAAAGTCTCTAGCTTTTTTTTGAGTAATTTCAACAAACTCAATATCATATTCAAGTTTCTTAGCAATTTTTTGTGCTACTTTATATTCAAAGTTATTTTTTAATCCATAAGTAAAACATTTAACATTATTATAATTATTTTCTTTTAGTCCAGAAATAATAAGTCTTGAGTCTAACCCGGCCGACAATGGAACTATTAATGTTCTCCCATTAGCTTCTTTTATAATGTTTAAAAATAATTTATTAATCTCTTTTTTTAAATTATTTTTAAAAAAATCAATATTTTTATTTTTTATCTGCCAAGGTTTGTATAAAAAGTATTTTTTTATTATCAATTTACTATTTTTTTTATAAAACAAATAAGAACCACTTCTCATATTATATATTTTCTTCCAAAGTGTATGATTATCTGTAGTATAACCTGACATTCTAAAGGCTAATAACTGTTCTTCTTTTATTTGCTCATTATAATCCTTTAACAAATGTGCTTGTGGGCTAAAATATAATTTATTATTTTTATTTTTCCAATAAATAGGATAGCTTCTTGACAAATCCGTTGCTACAAAAACAGAATTTTTAGTTATTATTATTATCCCAAAATGATCTCCTAGTATATTAATAATTTTTTTTATATTAAAATGGTAGTTTAAGTTTAAATACTTATTAATACTTTCAAATTTATCTTTTTTATTAATAGAAGCTAGCCAAACTTCAATATTACCTTTATTAAATTTTTCCCATTGATTCAGTTGACCAGGAAGAAAAAAAAAATTTTTGTTAGTATTTTTATTCATAAATCATTTGATATATTATTAAATTTATTAATTTCATAAAATATTTTTTTCATGCATATTAATAGATTTTTCAATACTAAGAATTAACTCATTATACTCTTTTGGTATTTTTATTATAAAGTTTTTAAGTAATTTTAAATCATTATAGTCAACTTTAGTTATAATATTTCCTTGTTCAATATTTGTATTAATTTTTTTTATTTTTTTTATACTTTTATATTTTATTTCTAAATAATCAAAAGCCTTTTTAACTTTTTTAGGATCATCTAAATCAAAAGTATTTATAATAAAGGTTTTATTTATTTTTTTAGATTCAGATATACTTTTAAATCTTAAAAAGGTCTCGCACCATGACCATAAATACAATTCTTCTTTAATTAGATTGCCTTCTAGTTTTAGCATATTATTTTTTTCCCACGGAGCTGAATTATCTAAAAAAAAGTTTTTTTTTCTATTAATGTAGCTTTTCATATTAAGTAGTGGGTCTCTCACCAAAAAAACTAATTTGATATTATCTAGTAATGCATTAAAGCCTAAATGAAGTCCTCTTATATAAAATTTACTTATATCAAAGTAAACTGTTGTATCTGTATTTAATGCTTTTTTTTTAATACTATTCAACCTAGCTCTCGCTATTTTTTTTAAATATTCTAGTTTCTTTTCTTGATAAGCTAAAAGAACATTTCCTCTACCTAAAAGTTCATGAGTTTCAAAATATTTTCTTCTAATTTTTTTTTCAAAATTATTAAGAAAGCTTGGGAAATAGGTTATAATTTGAGGTTCTTCAAATGCACTTAAACATTGGGTTGCATATAATTTAAGATATTGATCTAGAGTAGCTTGGCCACTTCTACCATTAGTAACAGTAAAAATATAATGTTTTATCAATCTATTTCCAAGAAAAATTTTTAATTAAGTCCTTAACATAATGAGTTTGAATTGTATTCATTCTTCTGCCACTTCCAGGGTATCCTAAAGCTATTAAAAGTATCATATCTTTATGAGTTATTTCTTTTTTTTTCCATAGGTGCTTTAAACAAATAGGTATATGTTTTAAACTATCTTTATAAAATTTTGTTTTTAAATAAATACCTTTTGTTCCAGAAAAAATATTAAATCCTCTTGCAAGGTTTTCATTATTACTTACAGCAATTATAGGTTGAGGAAGCATCTTGCTAGAAACTATTCTAGCTGCATAACCAGATATTGTTATTGCTACTATTTTTGTAATTGGAATTGATAAGCAAAGTGTTTTTATAGAATTTGCCATACCCATAGTTTCAGAAATAAATCCAGCAGTATTTTTCTTCTTATTATCTTCGTTATCCAACATAACAGATGATATTCTTGACATAACATTAATCGCCTCTATTGGATATTTACCAACTGCAGTTTCTCCCGATAGCATAGTTGCGGTTGCTCCATCAACTATAGAATTTGAAATATCTAAAACTTCTGCTTTAGTAGGATGAGGACTATTAATCATATTATCTAACATCTCAGTAGCCACTATTACAGGTTTTGAAAACTTATTAGCAATCTTAATAATCCGCTTTTGATTAATTGCTAAACTTTCAATATTTGTTTCCGTTGATAAATCACCTCTATCTATCATTATAATATCAGTGTTTTCTATAATATCTTCTAAATTGTCTATACCTTTTTGATTCTCAATTTTTGCTACTATTTTGGGAATTTCATTATTAATTAAACTCTTTATTAAATTAACATGTTTAGCAGACTCTACAAAACTCACGCCAATAAAATCAATTTTTTCATTTTTTGCAAATTCTATCATCTTTTTATCTCTTGTTGTTATTAATTTACCTCCTATTTCTACATAAGGAATATTAATACCTTTAGAGCTTTTAAGCTGACCTGAATTTTCGGCTTTTAAATAAATGTCATTTTTCATTACCTTAGTAACTTTAAATTTTAGTGTTCCATCATCAGCAAATACAGTATTTCCTTTTTTTAAATATAAATGTAATTGGCTATTTGTTAGTGATATTTTTTTTTCGCCAGTAAATCCTTTTTTTGTTGTAACAATAATAATATCATTTTTTTTAAAAACTGGCTCTTTTGTCAACCTTGCAGTTCTAATTTTTTTTCCTGGAATATCTAATAATATTGGGCAATTAGGCAGGGTTTTTTTGATTAATTTAATGGTTTTAGCATGCCAATCTAAGGTATTATGAGAACCATTTAATCTAGCAATCGACATACCTGCATTGTACATTTTGCATAGCATTTTAGAGTTTGCAGTCTTAGGTCCTATAGTTGCAATTATTTTTGTTCTTTTCATATTCTTACTTTATTTAATAAAAATATCACTTTTTCTTATTAGTTTAACAATATCAGGCCTCATAAATCTACTATTTATTCTTTTATTATTGATTAAATCATTTCTAATACTGGTACCACTTACTTCTACTTTGTAATCTAATTTTTGGCAAACATTATCTGTAGTTATTTTTTTACAGTATTTACAATAAAATGGTCCTCTTATTTTTATTATTTTAATTTTTAATTCTTTTTCTAATTTTAAACATAATTTTTGAGCTTCGTATTCACCATAATAATTTCCTACACCGGCATGATCTCTACCAACTAAAAAATGTGTGCATCCAAAATTTCTTCTTATAATAGCATGAAATACTGCTTCTCTTGGTCCAGCATATCTCATAGAGGTGGTTAATGCACCTAATATAACTCTATTTTTTGGTAAATGTAACTTTATTAATAGTTCATAGCTGCTCAAGACTGCTTCAGGCATAAAATCTCCTACTTTCTTTTTTCCTATTAAAGGGTGAATAAAAAGACCCTCTACTTCTTTTAAGGCTAAGTGTAATATATGCTCATGTGCTTTATGAGGAACATTCCTTGTCTGAAAACCTGCTACAGATTTTAATTTCATATTTTTAATTTTTTTTTTTATATCTTTAGGGGTGTAGGAATATTTTGAATACTTATAAGAAACTTTTTTAATAAGTTTTACTGGACCTCCTATAAAACAATTTCCTGTTTTAACTAACATTTTAAATCCTGGATGCTCTTTGTCCTCTGTCCCAAATAATGGCTTTATATACTTATTAAAATCAATCTCAAAAATACTTTTAACTAATATCTCTCCTACAATATTACTTTTAAAATTTAATAAAATTTTTTCATTTAAGTTAATATTATTTTTTTTGTTTTGTTCTATGGGCAAAAGAACTGGTAAAGGAAAAATATTCCCATTCTTAAGCCTCATGCTTTTAACTACTGATTTAAAATCTTCTTTGGTCATAAAACCGTCTAAAGGGTAAAATACTTTATCTGCTATTTTTTCTAGCTCTAAGTAGCTATCAAAATTAATATTTACGATCATTTATAACCTAATATTTTTAAAAATATTTATTTCTGAAGAAATTTTATCTATAACATTTTCTATTGTAATATCTTCTGTCATATTAATTTTCAAATCATATTTGATTGGGGGGTTCCACTTTATATCTATCCCCACTACATTTTTCTCTACCCCTTCATAATATTTTTTATAAAGTTTTTTAGGATCTCTTTTTTTTACTAAGTCGAGAGATGCTTCTATATAAATTTCAAAATATCTAGAAAAATTTTTCCTATTCCAATCTAGTAATTGCTTATTAGAATATAACGCTGACACAATTAAAATAAGTTTCTGCTTTTCTAAAAATTTACATATTTTTTGAATTCTCTTTATTTGTATAACTCTAGAATTTTCGTCATAATTTTTAATTTCGCCGAAAAACTCACGAACCATATCTCCATCTACATTAATTAATTGTGGGATATAATTTTTATATTTTTTAATAATACCTTCAGCAATAGTTGTTTTTCCTGATCCTGAAATACCTGTTAGCCAAATTATCATATTTAAAGTTTATAATTTTTTAATTTATAATATTTTTTACAGCATTGTTTAAAGAACTAATTATATATTCTTTTTGATTAGATTCTAAGTATGGATGAATAGGTATACTAAAAACACTTTTTGATAAATCTTCAGAGTTTTTCAAATCTATATACTTGCTATTAAATTGTTTATATGCAGGTTGTAGATGCATAGGAATAGGATAATAAATGACTGCAGGAATATTCTTTTCTTTGAGATAATATAAAATCTTTTTTCTATTTCTTACTTGTAACGTAAATTGAGCCCAAGCAGAAACAGAGTTTTCAGGTATATATGGAGTTATAAAATTTTTTTCTAACTCTTTGATATATAATTTAGCAATATTATTTCTTTTTTTTAGTTCCCAATTAAATATTTTTATTTTTGATAATAATATAGCAGCTTGAATTGTATCTAATCTAGAGTTTAATCCTATATCATTAATTTTATATTTACTTTTAGATTTACCGTGTGCTCTTAAACTTACTATTTTATCTCTCAAACTTTTTTTTGTTAAAAATATAGCTCCTCCATCACCATAGCATCCCAATGGTTTAGCTGGAAAAAATGAAGTACAAGTAATTTCATTTATTGCCCCTACTTTTTTGTCATAAAGAGACCCTCCGAAGCTCTGTGCAGCATCAGAGATTATAGATACATTAAATTGCTTTGCTAACTTCTTCAACCTAGAGTAATTTGCTGGCAGACCAAATAAATCAACTGCTATTATTGCCTTAATTTTATTTTTTTTTGTTCTATATTTCTCTAGGACTAATTCAAGTTTATCATAACATATATTAAATGTTTTTTTACTTACATCAACAAAAATAGGCTGAGCGCCCGTTATCAGAATAGACTCTGCAGTAGCGGGAAAAGTAAAACTTGGGCAAATCACTTTATCTCCTCTTCCTATTTTTAAAGCAAGTAATGCTAATATTAAAGCGTCCGTTCCACTCGCGCAAGTTACACAATACTTAGCACCGGCGTAATTTGCTAGTTTTTTTTCAAGTTCTTCTACTTCTGGTCCCATAATATAGTTCGACCCTTCTAAAACATTATTAATGTTTTTATACAAAAAAGAATTGATTTTCTTTCTTTGTGCATCCAAATCTAAAAATTTTATTTTTTTCATAACTATCTAACCTTATCTAGTTTATTATCTTTTATAAAATACTTATCACCTGTATCAGGACAAACTAGACTGTCACCTAACCTAGCGCCACTTTGCGACATCCATCCTATTTTTTTTGCTGGATTACCTACAACTAATTCATAGTTGTCTACATCTTTAGTTACAACTGAGCCTGCACCTATGAAAGCATATTTACCTATTTTAATACCACAGACTATTGTAGAGTTAGCACCAATAGTAACCCCATCTTCAATTTTTGTTTTTTTATACTCACTTTTTCTATTTATTTCCGCTCTAGGGTTAATTACATTAGTAAATACACAAGAAGGCCCACAGAAAACATTTTTACCTAACTCTACTCCTTCATAAATAGAGACATTATTTTGTATCTTACAACCATCTCCTAATCTTACTTTGGGTCCAACAACTACATTTTGCCCTAATTTACAATTATTTCCTATAAAACTACCGGACAATACATGACTAAAATGCCATATATAAACGTTTTGACCTATTTTTACGCCTTCATCAATAATTGCACTTTCATGTACAAAGGTCACTTACCATATCCTTAATTTTTGTTTAGCTATGTCTAAAACTTTTAAAACCTCTATACCTTCTTCTAGATTAGAACTTGGTTCTTTATCCATATTTAGCCAATTAATGAAAGCTTGACACTCAATATGAAGTGGTTCTTTCTTATAGTTAAACGATATTTTCTTTCCTTTTGCTTTAGTAATGATAGGAAATTCTCCTTTCCACCTTATATCATGATCATAAAACATTAGTTTTTTTTCATTATCTAGAATATCCGCGAATACTATCATTCCTTTTTCACCAATAACTACTAACCTTTGGTCTTTATAAGGATGCAACCAAGAAACGAAAATATGAGCTTTAATATTTTTTTTAAACTTTAGTAACGTTATGGTTGTGTCTTTAATATTTTTATTTATATAACTTCCACCAAATGCGTCAACACTAATTAACTTTTCATTTACTAAATCAATAATCATAGAAATGTCATGTGGAGCAAATGACCATAAAACATCTTCTTCTTTTCTTAACTTTCCTAAGGATAGTCGATTGGAATAAATATACCTAATATTGCCAATCAAGCCTTCTTTAATTTTCTCTTTCATTTTAATGTAGGCACTATGGTAAAGCATTAAATGCCCTACCATAACTTTCTTTTTTAACTTTTTTGCTAATTTATATATCTTCTTTCCATCACTTAATTTTAAACATAATGGTTTTTCAACAAAAACATGCTTTTTTGAATTTAGTGCTTCTAAAACTAATTTATAGTGTGTTTGAGCTGGTGTTGCAATTACAACAGCATCTATAGAGTTATCTTTTAGTATTTCCTTATAATTACTTGTAAAGCTTATTTTATTAGAAATTTCAGATACGTTTTTTTTTCTTTTAATATCAACATCAGATACTGCTTTAAGTACACCAATTTTATAAAAATTTCTGACTAAATTAAGCCCCCAATATCCAGCTCCTATTAACCCTATATTTATTTTTTTTGACATTAGCTTAATGTATAATGATTTATTTACATTTAACAGTTTTTTTTGTTGCTAAAGACCTAAAGGTCAACCTATATTAGAAAAATTAAACTGAATTTAGTTTTTAAAATTCACAAATTAATTATAATAATACTTAATAATGATTGTAAGCATTCATCAACCAAACTATGTTCCATGGATAGGATTTTTTGAAAAAATTTATCTCTCTGATATTTTTATTTATTTTGATAATATTCAAATGCCAAAAAATAAAAGTTTTGTCTCTAGAAATAAAATTTATTTTAATAAAAAAAGTGTATGGCTTACAGTACCAATAAACAAAAAGGGAGTACAAAATATTAATGAGGTTAAGATTATTGATAACTTTTGGAAAAAAAAACATCTTAACACAATTTATCACGCTTATAATAAAAAAAATTATTTTAATGAAAGCTTTAATCAAATTAAAAATGTTCTACTAAAAGATGAAATATATTTAGCAAACCTTAATATAGAAATTATTAAAGAAATTTTAAAACTATTAAATATACATAATGTGAAGATAATTAAGGCTAGTGAGTTACCTTTAAAAAAACAAGGTGCGGAGAGCATATTTGAAATTTTAAATTTATTAAATGCTAAAGTATACCTATCAGGGTCAGGAAGCGGATCGTCTAAATACATAAACCAAGAAGTACTTAAAAAATTTAATATAAAATTAAGATATTGTAATACAAAATTAGAAAAATATTACTCTCATCAAACAGAAAAAATTGAAATAGTTTCTATTTTAGATTTATTATTTTGCAAAGGCGTAAATAATATATTAAAAGTTTTTCAAACTTTAAGGTAAATTAAATTATATTTTTATTAAAAAATTTTTTAAAAATATGATGAAAAGTTAAGAAAAATAAAGTACTATAGTTTTTTAATAAAATATTCCTTTACCTTATAAATATGAGTCTTTTAGATAAAATCATTTTGGGTATTACAGATACACATGATGCCTCAGCAGCTATAGTTCATAATGGAAAAGTCTTATGTGCTATATCTGAAGAAAGAATACAAAGAGTAAAATCTACTGGTGGTTTTCCTCTTGGAGCAATTAATTCTTGTTTAGAGGAAACAAAATTAAAACTTTCTGATATTGATTATATTGCTTTGGCAGGCACTCGAGCTGTTCCAGTAAATTTGCTTGGAATAAGTTCTACATTAGAACTAAAAGATTACTTAAAAATACAAGAAAAAATAAGAAAACCTAAATTTTACGAAAATAAAAAAACTAGTATATCTAGTATTTTTCCTAATTATAAACCTAAAGGCAATCCATTTTATTCCTTAAAAGAACTCCCTCTTAAAGAATATAGAGAATTAAACCAACCTGAAAGAGAAAAAATTGCTCAATATAGATTAAATTTTATAGCTAATAAGACTAAAAAACAAGTTTCAGATATTCATATATTTGATCATCATCTTTGTCATATTTATTATGCATATTATGCCTCACCATTTAGAAATAAAAAAGTAGCTGCTTTATCTCTAGATGGTGGTGGAGATGGAGTATATGAGTCTATAAGTGTTTTTGACCAACACGGGCAACATAAAAGATTACATGCAGCGCATGAGGGAATACTCGGTCCTATTTATTCAATGATAACTTTATTACTACGAATGAAACCTAATGAGCACGAATTTAAAGTCATGGGTCTTGCTCCTTATGCAAAAGAATATCATAAAATTGCAACTAAAAATTTTTTAAAAAGCATACTTTCTATAAAAGGAATAAAGTTTATTAAAAATCCTAAATTAAAAGACTTCTATTTTTCATTAGTTGAAGCATTACAATATGAAAGATTTGATGGTATAGCAGGTGGAGCACAAGATTGGTTAGAGGAAAACCTTGCTACTTGGGTTTCTAATGTTATAGATTATACAAATACAAAAAATATTATATTTTCTGGAGGTGTAGCTTTAAATGTTAAAGCGAATCTAGTTATTTCTAGTTTAAATAAAGTTGAAAATATTTTTGTGCCACCAGGTAGCGGTGATGAGTCTTTGTCTATTGGAGCTTGTTGGGCATTACTTGATAAACTTAAAATTGAAAAAGAAGAAAAAAAGAAAATACAACCATTAAATAATAGCTACTTGGGAAGTGATATATCAAAAAAAGAGATAGAAGATTTTAAAAATCATCCTGTTATAAAAGATAAGTATAATCTAATAAAAGGCGAACCAAATAAGTTAGCAGCAAAAGCCTTACTAAATAATGAAATTATAGCTATATGTAGAAATAGAATGGAGTTTGGCCCAAGATCATTAGGCCATAGATCACTTATTGCTAACCCTTCTTCTAAGGACACAGTCTCTAAAATTAATTCCTCAATAAAAGGAAGAGACTTTTGGATGCCCTTTGCTCCTTCAATAATTGAAGATGAAATTAAGAATTGTATAGAAGATAATAGTAAATGTGATTTTTCTTATATGACTTTTACTGCTAATTCAAAAGTTAATAAAAGAAAAGATTTTATTGCTACTATTCACCCTTATGACTCAACTATGAGGGTGCATTCTGTAAGTAAAAAATTTGCACCAAGCTTTTATGACTTAATATCTTGCTTTTATAAACTCTCCGGTATTCCTGGAGTGCTTAATACTTCTTTAAATATTCATGGCAAGCCAATAATAATGAAACCTATAGATCTTATAAATGAATTATTAGTTGTAGAAGGTGTTAAAATAGATAATATTATAATCAATAATTTATTTTTTAAATTAAAAGAAATATAGGAAACAATTTGATTCCACTTACAAGACCTTATTTTAGTTCAAAAAAAGTTAACAGTATTTCCTCTGCTGTAAAAGATATACTTCTAAGCGGTAACCTTATGATGGGTAAATGGACAAATAAATTTGAAAAAGCCTTTGCTAAAAAACTTAATAAAAAATATGCACTAACAACCAATACTTGCACTACTGCTCTTCAAATTTCCTTAATGTTCTATAAGGTCAAAGGATATGATGTTCTGGTTCCAAGTGGCTCATTTCAAACAAATATTAGTACTATAAAATGGGCTGGAGCTAAGCCAATTCTTGTTGACATGAACCCTAAAACTTTATCTTTTTGTTTAAATGATCTAAAAAAAAAAATCACCTCTAAAACTAAAGCCATTGTTTGGATACACGTAACAGGAGTAATATCCTATGAATATAAAAAAATAGTAAAGTTTGCTAAGGATAACAACCTTTATCTAATTGAAGATTGTGCTCATGCACATGGTTCTTCCATAGATAATATTCAGGCTGGAAATATAGGAGATGTTGGCTGCTTTAGCTTTTATCCAAGCAAAGTGATGACTACAGGGACTGGAGGTATGCTAGTAACTGATGATGAAAAGCTAGCTGAATATACTATGCAAATGAGATTACTAGGCAGAAATACTAGGGGAAGTGGTGTCGTATTAGAGGGAAATGATTGGTTTATGGATGAAATAAGAGCTTGCATAGGATATTATCAGTTGTTGGATTTAAATAAACATATTAAAAAGAGATGTTCTATAGCAAACACCTATGATAAAGCCTTTAAAAATAAAAAGGCTATTACTCTTATTAAAACTCCTAAAGGTTCTGTAAATTCTTACTATCAATACACCATAATTTTAGACAAAAAAATTAACAGAGATCAACTTGTTCTTAAATTAAAAAAAAAATATAATATAATGACAAAAAGAATATGGCTTCCAACACATCAAGAATATATTTTTAGAAAACTTAGTTTTAATAGAAATTCTTTGTTAAAAACTGAAGAAACTTTTAATAGTTCACTTTGTCTACCCATATTCTATAATCTTACTAAGAATAGTCAAAAAAAAGTAATAAAGGCTATTTTAAAAGAAACCTCTAATTAATGATAAAATCTATTTTGATTATAGGCGGAACTGGCTACATAGGTAACTATTTAGTAAACCTTTTTTTTACAGAGGGATATAAGGTCACTGCCACTTACAACAATAAAATTATAAAAAATAAAAAAATTAAATACTTAAAATGTGATATTAGGCAAGAAAATTCTGTAAAAAGAATTTTTGAAAAAAATAAATATGATATCGTGATAAATACTGCAACAAGCTTTGACCCTTCCAAACATAACTTGAATAGTATTAGTAAATCATTTACTACGAATATCATAGGTCATAACAATTTAATTAAATACTCAGAAAAGATGGGAATAAAACTATTCATATATTTTTCTTCAATATCTGTCTATGAAGGAATAAAAAATAACGTAAATGGATTTAGTGAAGATATGAGATGTCACCCTGAAATGCTTTATTCCTCAAGTAAAGTTTATGCAGAAAATTTATTAAAACATTACTGCAATTGCTCTAAAATGAATGGTTTGGTATTAAGAATATCGGGTGTTCATGGACAAGGAAGAAAAAGTGGTTTTATATATAATTTTATTATTAATGCCTTAAATAACAAAAAAATTAAAATAAATGAACCAAGTAGTAAGTTTAGAATTACTTTTTTAGATGACTTAGGGAAAGCTATGTTATCTATTTTAAATAAAAAAAAATTTAATAAATTTGATATATTTAATTTAGCTAGTGAGAGTCAATTTAATTTAAAACAGGTAGCTAAATTAATAATTAACATTTCAAAGTCAGGAAAATTAATAGAAAAAAAGGTTTTTATAGCAAGAAATCAGATTATGAATATAACAAAATTTAAAAATACTTTCATTTATAAAAGCAACACATTAAAAGAAAATTTAAATAACCTTATAAATTTTCATTTTAATAATAAGTAAAATCAACTCCAAAACTCTTCGTACTGTTTTTTACATGCATTACTTGAGCAAAATAATTGAATGGTATTCTCAGCATGATTTCCTAATTTTTTAGAAAGAGCTTTATTGTTTATAATTTTATTGATAAAAATAGCACATTTTTCTGCATCAAATTTATCCATTAACAAACCAGTTTTGTTATTTACAAATTTTTTATAAGTACCAACTGAAATTACCGGAATTTTATGTATCATAGCTTCTAAAATATCTCTTCCCCAAGGGTTATTATCTCTGGTAGGCTTTATTAATAAGTTTAGATGGGGATACAAGTCTTCTGGATTATTAATATGTCCTAAAAATATACAATGATCGCTTATCTTGTTTTCTTTTGCTAATTCTTTTAAATTTGTGATACTGGATCCTTTTATATTTAATTTTGTTTTGTCATAATTGGATAATCTATTATCACCTGCGATTATAAATAAAAATTCTCGTTTAGTTATTTTTTTAAGCTTTTTAATTACTTCTATAAATCTATCTGTGCCTCTAATATATGAATAATTTGATACTATGCCTATATTAAAGGAATTTTTATTATTTAAATATTGATACTGATCACTTATGTATTTTTTTTTCTCTATTATATTATGTATTATTGAACCTTTTACATTTTTTTTCTTTAACAAACCTGCGAAATTATTATGCTCATTTTCAGTAATAAATATAAATTTATCAATATAATTACTAGCTATTCTGGCTTGAATTCTAGAAGTAAAATTAAAGTAAGGATTAGTTCTTATATGCATGGTAAAAATTGAGCTTCTATTTTTTTTTCTCATCCATTTAGCCAGTAAAAATAAATTAATATGATTAAAGTGTACATAATCATAATTATAGGAAAGATTGAGTATTTTCTTTCTTATTTTATGTGACTTAATCCAATCATATAAATAAAACTTTAAAATTGAATAAATATTTATTTTTTCTCTTCTTACTGAAGTGAATTTTGGTATATTTTCAAAAATGTAATATTTATTTTTATTTTTTTTAAGCTCTTCAGAAAATTTACTTTTTTTTCTACAAACTACTGTAGAATAAAATATAGTACTATTTAGACTCTTTATCATTGCATGTAAACTTCTAGATGATCCTCCATGTCCTCCTTCTGATTCTATAAAAAGTATTCTTCTTTTATTCATAAGTTAAATATTATTATTTATGATTTAATCAGATAATGCCTTTAGCAATTAAAATAAATTTCTTAAATTATAGAAAATTTCGTGCATTTATTTTTTTTTTGCTACTAGTCCTAAATCTCCAACTATTTTTATATTTATATATTTTAGTTTACTAAGCCAGGATATAGCCTCTTCCTTAGAGTGTCTAAATTGATATTTAGGGTTTAAACTGTCATAAGTACTAAAAATTATGCTAGCTAAAGGCCTATGCTTTAAAAGCTTCTTAGTAGAAGGTTGAATTATTTTTTTAATATTAATATGAGTAAGATTAAAAATAAAATAAGGAAGAGATAACGAAACCGATAAAAAATATATCAACCAGAATGGAAGCTTATATGCTTTATTAAAAGTAATATCTCTCATTATTAAATAATATGATTTTTTGTAATTTGCGTATAACCAAATATATAACATACCCTTTCTTTTTAAAGTTTTCTCTACGGAGACTAATGCCTCATAAGTATTTTTAGTGTGATGTAATACTCCTTCTGACCATATGTAATCAAACATATTATCTTTGATAGCCAGATTTAAAAGGTCTGATTGAAGAACAAAGACATTTTTTAAATTCTTAGCTCTTTTATAGGTTTCTTTTAAACCTTGAATTGAAACATCTAACATAACTACTGTACAAGTAGGATTATTTTTTGCTACCTCTAATCCATTTACTCCATTTCCGCAGCCTGCATCTAAAAATACTGACTTATCAGGAAACCTGTTTAATTTAAATATATTTAATATCTTATTATATCTCTCTTCAGGTTTTTTACCTGAACTTAAAACTGGTTCTAACAATTTTAATTTTTTTAACAACCACTGTTTATCAAAAGACATTTCAGGAAAGCTAGGTGACTTTTTACTCAACATAAGTGGGATTGAATCTTTAATTAAATACTCTTCGTTGCTATCTTGACATTTTATAGTAGCTTCTATTATTTCATCTTTACTTTGTTTTTTTATATTTACAATTTTTAAATTACTACTTTTACTAGCTGGACATATTAGAAATTTAAGATATTTTTTTTTCAAAGTTTTTAACTACCTTTCTTATTAATTTTATTGGTTTTATAATTTTTGAATTTCTTAAATTCAAGTATGTTTTTGATTTTAGTAATTTAAAAAAATAAACTTTAGGGTGTATTTTAATCATATCACTTAAATCAGTGTTATAATCATAATATCTAATATCGATACTAAATCTTGGGAAAATACTTTTCCCAGGTATTGTTCTATGTAAGACAAAAGAGTCTAGAAAAACACATTCACCAGCTTTGACATCTACAGCATAAACATTTTTCATATTTAGATTTGCATCTATTTGTTCTAAAGTTTTTTTCCTGTAATCTACATTTCCTATTTTTCCATAATGCTGAGGGTAAATATAAAAAGAATTATTTTTTCTTGGTAATATAAAAATAGAGTTTTTTTTATTTGCGTTACTTAATGCAATCCAAGCTGTACACGAGAGATTTCTCCAATAATCTTTGCCCTCTATGAAAGATGTTTCACAGTCCTGATGCCAGCCTGTAGATATTTTATAGTCTTGAGATAAATTAAACCTAAAATCATGAAAACCTGTACATGGTTTTATAGATTCAGTATTTAATATTTTTTTAAAAATATTTTTTGATTTAATACTGTTGTTAAGATTTTCTGCTAGAGCTCTTACTTCTTTTCTTAACTCAGATAAAACATTTAAATCAATTTTTTTTTTCTTTACTAGCTCAGAAGAAATTTTATCTGCTAAAGAAAGTTTTTCAGACTCATACTTTAAATATGGTTTAAGATAGTGAAAAATTACTTTTCTCATTTCTTCTAATTCAGCAAAATCTTTGAAATAACTTTTGTTGGGTATATACCCATTTGCTAATAAAGAACTCCTCATATTATTAAGCCCTTATAATAAGTTAATTTTTATTAATTATTTAATTATATAAATATTATCCTAACAGAATAATGAATATTAAAACAAGGGAAATGTTATATATGCAACCTATCTATATGGGCTCTTTAAAAAAATATTTATTTTATAATTAAATTATTAAAGTTTTACATCAAAAAATAACACCTTTATTAAAATTCTTATACACCATCTGTATGCCATTCACATAAAGTACAAACTTATCTTATACATCAAAATTTAGAGAAGCACAGCTAAGAAATATTAAAAAGGAGTTAGTTGTATAAGAATACTGCAAATACTATGTAAATATACACATATATATGATTATTTAATAAGGGTTAGTGATCATTTTAAAAATAATATTATGTATTTATTGGCTAACTATCTGGCGATAAAATTATCAAAAAGCTGATTAGTTGCTTTAAAACTATCTATTAATTCTTTTTGATTTTCTGTAAAAGGTTTATTAATGTTGTGTAAAGCCAGACTTTTTAATAGAGGTATACAGGCATCAACAAAATTATCTTCATGATTATTAATTTTACTATTTTTAGAAATAATTTTTTGCAAAAGTGCTTTAACTTCGTTTACATAAGCCCTTTGTCCTGGTAAAAAATTATTTGGATTGAAGTGATCTAAATGGATAAAATCGTTTGAATTAATTTTAATACTATCTTTAAAATCATAGGTTTTTTTAAATGCACTAATACAAGCTGTTCGCTTTAATCTTAAATCTAGGCCTCTATTTTGCTCAGCAACATCTTTTGTAAAGTATCGTACATAACCAAATTTTTCTAAAGCTTTTTTGTAACTGTTATTATTAATTAAATTTCTATAGGTACAACCTAAGTCATCAACAACAACATCTATATTTTTAGCAGAAATGTTATACTTTTGAAGTTTTAAAATTAAATCTTCATAATTTATATTATCTGGCGCTATCATTCTTAATGCCTCAACATATAAATGGCATAAAGGACCTGCTTGATAATTATAAAACCAAATTTTAGAGTTTTGGAAGCTAGCTTTAGATAGGTTTCTAATAGCAGCATAAGCATCTTTTACATGTTGTATTATTCCTTGTAAATATATAAAGTCAAACTTTTCATTCTTATTAAAGTTAGTATTACATATGTCTTCATGAAAAGAGTTAATAGGAATATTATTAAGTTTAGTGTAATTAGAAAACTCTTTTACATTAGTGGCTGATATATCGTAATGAGTAATTTTTTTTGCTCCCATTGCATGAAATGCAAGTGCTTGTCTGCCAGTTCCTACATCCATGATAGATAGCTTATCCAAATATTTTAATCCAATTCTATTAAGATCTAATGAAACTTGTTTAATATAGCTATCTATAATTGATTTGCTATAAACATCTTTTTGTCCTTTTTCAAATAAAGAGTCATCAAGCCATCCTCCTGTGCCAAGAGAATATTTCCCATATACTTGATTGTATTTCATTATTTTATTAATTCCATATTTTTATATTGGTAAGGAGTAAAGCTTTCAGATAAAGGGTTAAAAGCTCTTCCTATAACTGAGGTTCTGACCTTATTAGAAATATTATAACCTGATCTATGTATTAAATTCATATCATAAACTACAACATCACATTCCATAGTTTCTACAGTGATACAGTTGGAAGATTTAATATATTTCTTTTCTACCTTCATTTGCTGTACATTACTAGAATTATAATTTTCAGAAAATGTTAGCATTCCTTCTTTATGTGAACCTTTAATTAACTCCACACCTCCCATATCTTTATAGCAATTTTGCACAAAAATATTTAAAACTATACTATCTGAACCATCTTTAGTTTGAGGGTAATAAGGGCTATCTTGGTGCCAATCTAATACGTATAAATTATCTTTTGGCTCATCTACTCTCAGTTGGCTTTCTGATATGATTACAGTTTCATTGTTAATACCTAAAATTTTCGCAGAAAGCTCTTGTATTTCTTTATTAAAAAAAAGGTTATTAAAAGAATTAGTTAGCTTACAAATTTTAAAAAAAGAATTGAGTTTTTTTGGATTATTTTTTCTAAACAATTTAAATATTTTTGGAAGTTCTTCGCTATTGAAATTTTCAGCTGATTTATACCCAGATATCTCACTTAAAAGAAAAAAAAAGCTTTTTCTAAAATCTTCTATGTATTTTTGTTTGATTATTGATTTAAAATGCCCATATCCTTCTTCTTTAAGATTATTTAAAGCTTCATCAATATTTTTAGCCTTCAAGTTTTTCCTCTTTAATACTAATTTTAACTGCTTAATTTAGTTATTTAAATTATATTAATTTTAGTCCAATTACTAGAACAAAGTTCGAATACCAACTACATTTTCACAAATTCAACAAAACTGTGAAAGAGAAACTAGAAATAGCTAATGGTACTAACTTCTTTGATGGAGGTATGGTGGAGGGGGTAGGATTCGAACCTACGTACTCAAATGAGGGCAGATTTACAGTCTGCTGCCTTTAACCACTCGGCCACCCCTCCTTAGCCCTCGCAATTAGTTATATTACACAGGATTAAGACTCTTTTATAAAGCATGGAAATCACCATTACAACACCATTGTATTTAAGATGGTCTTACTCAATAAAAGTATTTAATCATACCTAATTGATTTTTATTTGTCTAGGAGTAGCATAAGGTATAACTATAATGTATCAATTATTTATTTTAACTCAGCTTTTCAATTAATTAATATATGTTACTGATTGTCTTATTTTTAACTTTGACTGCTTATATAATTTTATTTAAATCTTATATGATAAGTTTTAAATTTATGAGAGTTATTTAAGATTTCTATTATTATTATTTCATATAGCTCTATTAGCTTTAAAGATGGTTAGAAACATAAGAACAAAGAGCTAAAGTTGTTTTCAAATTATTAATAAAATCTTTATCTTATCTATAATAATGATTTAATGATATTGAATGCCTTTCTTTTTAAGATTAGTGTTTCTGAAGGTAATAAAAGAAAATCAAGTGAGGATAATGCTAATGTTCTTATACAATCTGAAATAGAGTAATTCATGGGGTCCCCATGTAAATTTAGAGAAGTATTTAATAAACAAGGAATTTTTGTTATTTTATAAAATTCATTTATTAAGTCCCAATACTCTGGATTATATGATTTCTTCACAAATTGCGGTCTTGCTGATAAATCAGCCATGTGCAAGGTTGCACTTATATTTTCTTGAGCAAATTTTGTACTTTCAAAACCTATTGTCATATAAGGAGAAGAGATATTTTTTTTATTTATAATTAGTTTATTTATATGTTCTGTATTAATAGAGGGGGTGAAAGGCATCCAAAAATCTCTATTTTTAATTAACCTATTAATTAATTCTATATTTTTATAGTTTTTTGGATTTGCTAATATAGATCTATTTCCCAAAGCTCTGGCACCAAACTCAGCTTTCCCTACACATCTAGCTATTATTTTATCTTTTGCAAGCAAAGTGGCTACTTTTTTATTATCAAAGTTTTTTATAATTTTAAAATCAGATTTACTATATCCAGTTCCACTTAATCGCTTATAGTAATTTTCTGTACTCTCATTAGGAGTTTCTCCTAAGTATGGATTTTTCATTGCAAAAACTTTGTGATTATTTTTTACACCATGATTAATTCTTTCATAATAACATGCCCCTATACATAAGGACTCATCTCCACCTGATGGTGGTACACTTAACCATTTAACATACTTACTATTTAATAGGTCTCCATTAGCTTTTATATTCATAGATAATCCTCCAGCAAAAGCTATACCCTTCTTCTTTGTCTTTTTTATCCAAAACTCTGCCCATCTAGTTATCATTCTAGAAGTCCAGTTTTGTAAGGCTGAGCTAATATTATCAAATCTCATACCTTCAAGCCTTGTCTTTAAGTCAAAATAGCTATCTTTAAGAGGCTTTTTACTAATAAATTTACCATTTTTAAAATCTAATATTTCAAAAAAAATATCTTCAATCTCTCGTATATATTTTGATGAAATACTAAACCCAGATAAACCCATAACTTTATATTCATGCTCATTAGGCTTCATTCCTAATATTAAAGTGCAAAATTTATAAATTCTTGCTACTATGAATTCATTACCTGCTGCTAGTCTTTTTAACTTTCCATTTTTCTCTACTATAGAAACACTCCAATTCTTAAAATCACCCCAAGCGTCTGCCGTTAATATCAAGGTATTGAATAATTTTTCATTATCTAATTCTCCACCATATGCTGCATAATAAGCATGGCAAGTATGATGATCAATATTTCTAATTTTCGTAATATGAGGAATTTTTTTTTTTGCTACTCTTAATCTTTCCACATTAGAAAAATAATCTATTTTTTCTGCATAAGAAATTTTTTTTTTCAAAAAAGAGAAATCATAATTATGGTTCAAATTACCCCTTGTTCCAGTCAAAAACATTTTGTGCCAATAACTGATAAAATCCTTTTTACCTTTATAAAAATAGGGGTACCATAATTCATTCATTTCTTTTATGTGGTCTTTTATCGTATAAGATGAATATCTATCTATACAAGAATAATAAGGATCTGACTTTGTTTGACCAAAAACTACTCTATCTATTTTTGAGGTATCACCCCCTAAGTGATAATCAATAATTTTAGTAATGGCTAACAATGGAAAAGCGCATTGATTTTTAATTTTTGTTAATCTTTCTTCTTGTATTGCGCCGACTATTTTACCATCAATCATTAAACATGCAGCAGAATTATGCTCAGCTGAAATACCCAATATAACCATTATTATTTCTTTCTATTAAAATATTTTATATATAAAAATATAGTGTTAATTTTAGCTTTTATATACAAGATTTATTAGTAAAGTTCAAAATAATTTTTATAAAAGTTAATTCCATCAATTCCACTTATTTCTGGATGAAATTGTGTTCCAACTATTGATTCTTTTTGAATAATAGCAGGAATTTTTATACCTTTATAATCAACCTCTAACTTGCATAAATTTTTTTCAAAAGATGTTAGATAATAAGAATGTAAAAAATAATATCTAGTATTTTTGAATTTTTGTTTAAATCTTGTTTTATAATTTATAAGTTCAAAGTTATTGGCATTATGCCAACCTATATGTGGTACATATCTGTTTAAATTAATATCAATATCTATCTTTTTTAAACTACCTTTTAATAAGTTTAAACCTTTTATACTTTTACCTTCAAAACTTCTTTCAAAAAATAAATGCATGCCTAAACAAATTCCTAACAAAGGGAGACCTCTTTCACCTCTTTTTTGTATGACTTCTACCAAGCCGTTTTTCTGCAGCATGCTCATAGCTGAAAAAAAATTACCAACACCAGGCAAAATAACGAAACTTGATAGTTCTATATCTTTAGAGTTGTTCGACACCAAAAAATCAAAACCAAGATTATTTAGCATATTTATAATAGATTGAATATTCCCTACACCATAATTGACTATACATACTTTTTTTTTATTCATATTATAATAATGATTTAAGTTCTTTTATAGACAATATATTAAAATGGAGAGCGCTACCTATTGCAATACCAGATAAAAAATTATACTCTAAAATCTTTTTAAAATCCTTTACAGAGGATAAGCCTCCTCCGAATATTATAGGAATAGTAAGCTTACTTTTTAACTTTTCTAATAAATGCCAATCTAAACCTTTTAAAGTACCGTCTTGATCTGCAGAAGTAACTAATAACTCACCTACTCCAGAGTCTTGTAACTCTAATGCATGATCTAATACACTTTTAAAAGAATTTTCTCTTGCTGCATGAGTAAAAGCATAAAATTGACCATCAATTTTTTTAGATTGTATTGATCCTTGTAAGGCTTGGCTCCCGTACCTATCAATTATATTTTTTATCAATTTTTTATTTTTAAAAAGCTCTGTATTTAAGGTTACTTTATCACTTCCATTTTCAAAACATTTTTCAACATCTTCAATATTTTTAATACCTCCTCCAGCTGTAATAGGAAGTAAAACTTGTTTTGATATTCTTTTTAATACTTTTAAGTCTATTTTTCTATTAAATAAAGTAGCCATTACATCAATACATAAAATCTCATCAATACCCTCTAAATAATATGATTTACTTTTATTTTCTGGGTTACCTATTTTTTTTAAACCTTCAAAATATATTCCTTTTATAAGAAACTCTTCTTTTAAATCCAATCTTGCTATTATTCTTAAAGGAAAATTATTCTTCATTTAACCAAACTGCTTTTCTTAATTTCCAACTATTATCATGAGTCCAAAGGTGAGGTGACCTAAACTTATCACAAAGCTTTTTAAAATACTCTTCGTCTACAATAGGGGCTTCAAATAGATTAGAAGATCCTGGAAACTCTTTTTCTGGTAAACTCAAATACTCCATTAATTCTGGTATAAATCTCTTAGGATATTCTCCATCATATTTTTTCACCAAATTTATACCCTCATACCTTCTGATATCGCCATTTCTAATTTCTTGTGATGCATCTTGAGTTGCTCTTCCAATACCAAATTTTATAAATGATGTATAATGATGTAAGTCATCAACCTTATCGTCAAGACTTGTATAAGTAGAGAAAGTTCCTGGGTTTCTATGGGGACAAGGTTTAAAGTTAAAGTTTTTTACTGCAGAATAATAAGTTTCTTGAGGATGCCATTTTATATAATAACCTAAATAATGAATCTCTACTGAATTAATATTATCATTTTTAATTCTGCTTGGTAAATATGTTTTAAAATCATTTAAAGACAAAGAAAAATAATCTCTAATTTTATTTATTTTCATGCCACCTAAGAATATATCTTCATCTGTATTTAGGTTGTGAAATTTATTATCTCTTCTTGATTTGTGGGCATCCTGTAAGGCATTTCCATATTCAGCCTCATTTTCTCCATAAAAAACTAGGGGTATATTCATTGCCTCAGCAATCTTAGGGGCAATGAGCTTTTGTCCTAATATGAAAGGTTGGAAAGGATGTAATAAATTTTCGGTAGCTATCCTTGTTAAAATTCTATGTACTTTATCATTTGGCTTATATAATTTATTATCAAAACCTCCTTCTAACCAATTCTCAAAATTTTTTCTTCCCCAATCTGTATAAATATGAGGCGCCCAAGTAATTGTTAATGGGTTCATTCCATATTGATGTTTAAGACACCAAGAAGCATAAAGGCTGTCTTTTCCACCTGAACCTGGCACAATACAATCATAATCACCATTTTTTTTTCTGTGTTTATCACATAATATTTCAAGTTCCTTTTTTCTTTTATCCCAATCTGTATTTTTTTTTAGAGCGTTAACCTTACACGCATCACATATCTGTTCCTCATCAAAATTAATTGTTTGTTTTTTAATTTTTTTTGAATCATTTTTATATTCAACAGCTGAATTAGGTCTTTGATTTGAAACAACACAAGTTTTACAAAACATTACTTTGGTTGGAAGTCCATATAATGCTTTTAAATTAGTTTCTGCAGGATTGTAAAACTTTTTATTAATTTTTAATTTTCTAGGATCTGAAAAATACATAGCTTCATTCTTACCTACATTATTACTGTAACTGAATTAAAAACACAACTTAAAAAAGTTTTTTATTTAAAAGCGTTATAAATTTTTTTAAGACTAATTATTATAAGAAATTACTGAAAATTTTAAAAATAAATATATAATATTTTTAATAAATATAAAGTTAAGTTAACACAAAAATATGCATAATATTAATATTGGAATATATGAAGTAGTAATAAAGCTAGATAATGTTAATAATAAATATTCTTATATCAAGAATATAGTTGAAGACACTAATAAACAGGAAAGAATTAAAAAATGAGCTTTACTCATGCCATAATGTTTCATCATTTTCACAATCAAAAACATCAACCTAGTCAAGGAAGTATAAGCTCAAGTGAATTTTCTAATATGTTAGATTGGTTAAATAATAGTTTTAATATTCTAGGAGCTAAAGAATATTTAAATAAGTTTGAAAATTCTAAATTAAAACCCAATGATATTTGCCTCTCCTTTGATGATGCTCTTCTATGTCAGTATGATGTTGCTTTACCAATATTAAGAAAAAAAAAAATAAAAGCATTTTTTTTTGTTTATTCTTCTGTGTACAGTAAAAAACCAGATAATTTAGAAATTTTTAGATATTTTCGTACTAATAAATTTAAAAATATTAATGATTTTTATAAAACATTTTTCTCTACTGTTGAAAAAGAGCTTAGTGAAAATTTATTTTTTCACTTGAAAGAATATAAAAAAATAAATTATTTAAGTGAATATTTAATTTATACCGAAAAAGATAGATGGTTTAGATATCTAAGAGACGAAATTCTAGGACCTCTTAGATATGAAAAAGTAATGTTAAAATTAATGGAAGATAAAAAATTTAATCCGAAAAAAATAATTCATAATCTATGGATGTCTGAACAGCATTTAAAAGAAATCTCTAACCTTGGACATGTTGTAGGTTTACATACTTTTAATCATCCAACTAAAATAAGCAAGCTTTCATACAAAAAACAACAAAAAGAATATGAAGAAAACTATAAACATTTAAATAAGATAGTAGGAAAAGTATTTTCAATGTCACATCCATGTGGTGATTATAATCACCACACACTAGAAATACTTGAAAAAATGGGTATACGTATAGGATTTAGATCTAACCTAACTGAAACTAAAATAAAAGGAAAATTTGAGATACCCAGAAAAGACCATGCCCTAGTTTTAAAGGAGATGAAAGAATGAAAATAACTCTATTTTCAAGCAATCAACCAAGGCATTTAAATCTGGCAAGATCTTTGGCTAGAGTTGCAAAAAAGGTATATTTAGTATCAGAGGTAAATACAGTTTTTCCTGGAAAAGTAAGTGACTTTTTTCGCAAAAGTAAAATAATGAATAGCTATTTTCAAAATGTTATTTTATCAGAAATAAAAATCTTTAATAACATTAGCTTTTTACCAAATAATGTTTACCAATTATCTATTAAAAGTGGAGACTTAAATTATTTAACAAAAAATCAGATATCTGAAGCTCTAAAATCAGATATTTACATTGTTTTTGGAGCTAGTTATATAAAAGGATGGTTAATTGAATTTTTAGAAAAAAATAATGCCATTAATATTCATATGGGTTTATCTCCATATTATAGAGGGTCATCTTGTAACTTTTGGGCTTTATATGACAATAATCCAAATTATGTAGGAGCTACAATACATATGCTTAGTAAAGGATTAGACAGTGGTGAAATATTATTTCACTGTTTACCTAATTTGATAGATGGTGATAGTACATTTGATTTTACCATGCGTTCTGTATATTCAGCCCATAATGGCTTATGCCAAGCTATTGATAATAAATCTTTATTTGATATGAATAGAGTTAAACAAGATAAGAATAAGGAAATCCGATATACTAGAAACTCTGACTTTACTGACGAAGTCGCCGATGAGTTTCTTAATAGAGACTATGTTATTAAAGATACTATTAAAGAATATCCGAAATTACTAAAACCCTTTTTTTATTAATATTTATTAAATATTAAACTATGAAATTTGATAACTTTAGAAAAGTTTAATGATATTTTTTCAGATTATAGAAAAAATAAATTTCTCTTTTGCTACGTAAAATATTTTTATGTATTATCTAAAAAATTGTTGGATTAAAATATAATAACTTTCATAATGAATTAGTATGAAAAAAAAAATACCTCTTTCAATTCCTGACTTAAAAGGAGACATAAAAAAGTATCTAAATAAAGCCATAAATGAAAATTGGGTTTCAAGCGCAGCTCCTGGTGTAAAAAAATTTGAACAAGAAGTAGCAAAAATTGCTAAATGTAAATATGCAATTGCAACTATAACCGGATCAGCAGCATTACACTTGGCCTTAAAAACACTAAAAATAGGAAAACGAGATAAGGTAATTGTTCCAGATTTTACATTTGCAGCCACAATCAACGCAGTAGAATTATCAGGAGCCGAACCAGTGATAGTTGATATAGGAGAAAATGATTGGAATTTAGATATTAAACTATTAGAAAAAGCAATATTAAAAGTTAAACCAGCGGCAGTTATTGTTGTCCATACTTTAGGGCATCCTGCTGATATGAAAAGTCTTCTAAAATTAAAAAAAAAATATAAATTTAAAATAATTGAAGATGCAGCAGGTGCAATGGGGGCAGAATACTTAAAAAAAAGAGTAGGCTGTATGGCAGATTTAGGTATTTTTAGCTTTAATGGAAATAAAGTTTTAACAACAGGTTCTGGAGGTGCATTACTAATTAATTCTATTACTCTTTTAAGACGAGCAAATATATTGTCAAAACAGGGAAAAACTAATGCTGATTACAAATATATATGTTCAGGATATAATTATAAAATGTCTAATATAAATGCCTCTCTTGGATACGCACAAATTAAACTCTTTAATCAAACATTAAAAGAAAAGCTCAAAATTGCTAAAATTTATGATTTTGCTTTCAAAAATATTGATAAATTTTCTGTTATGCCAAGAAATAAAAATGTAAAAAGTTCTTGTTGGCTATATTCATTAAAAATGTCCTCCAAAAAAGAAGCTAAATCTTTAATAAATTACTTAAAAAAAAGAAATATAGAAGCTCGTTTTTTTTGGGTTAATCTTTCTAGTCAAAAACCTTATAAAAAATACAACTGCTTTAGTAATGGGATAGCTAGAAAGCTTTCTGAAAAAATAATCTCTTTGCCAAGCTCGACCAACCTATCTCAAAAAGAACAAATGTTAGTAATTAAATCAATATTTAATTGGATTCAAAAAAAATAACATAAACCTAAAGTTAAATTTTTGGTGCCGGATGACGGATTTGAACCGCCGACCCACTGATTACAAATCAGTTGCTCTACCAACTGAGCTAATCCGGCATGTACTTGTAATTAATATCTTAATTCTTACAAGCTACTGTTTATAATATTCTGTAATGCTACACTACTGCTACATTTGTATTAAAAACCTAGTGATAATATACACAATTCTTGCCAAAAATAAAGTGTCAAATAAGACCACAAATAGATCTGAATATGATGATATAACTAGGGAATGTAAAAAGTAGAAACGCATTAAAGGAGAAATATAAATGAAGAAAAAAGTATCAGCAAAAATATTAAAAATAAAATATTACGGAGTGCCTATATTATTTAAAAAATTTACTTATATGATAATATACTTAAATAGTAAATCTTAATACCCTATTCTAGTTTTTTATATCATAAAATTTTTTATTTTGTATAGTTTCTTTATTTAAATAATCTTTGATATAGTGAAATATCAATTGAGAGGTATTACCTTTTCCAAATGTATGTTCATTATTAACTTGTCTTTTAAAATTTAAGGCTTTGCTAATAGCTAATATTATACTTTTTTTGTTTACCTTTGCCTGAAAAATGCTTTTCCCCATAATACGTCCTTCTTGTCTATTACCAATATTCACCGTAGGAACCCCAATCATAGGTGCCTCAATAACTCCACTAGAGGAATTTCCAATTACTGCTGATGCATATCTCATACAGTTTATATATAAATCATGACCTAAGGTTTTTTTAATCACCCTTAAATGAGGCTTTTTTTTACAAAAACTTTCTTTAATTTTATTTATTTCATACCCTCCTGAATCGGTATTAGCATAAGACATAATTACAGGTATAGAACTAAAGTTTTCAAGTGCTTTTAATGTTTCTTTAATAATTAAATCAGGTTTATCTTTACTTAATGTAGCTGCATGGATAGTGAGTAGAAAGAATCCGTCTTCTATATTTATACCTATTTTTTCACTAATTAATGATAAGGATATTTTTTTTATTGCTTTTACTCTCTCTAATCCCAATGCACCAACATTAAATACTCTTGAAGGAGACTCTCCTAACTGAATAATTCTTTTTTTGTATTCATAAGTAGTAGGAAAATGAATACTAGAAGCTTTTGTGATAGCATGTCTTAAAGTATCATCTATTGCACCATTTGTTAACTCTCCACCCTGGATATGAGCTACTGGAATATTCATTAAAGCTGCAGCATATGCTCCTGCAAAAATTTCAAATCTGTCTCCTAAGCAAATTAAAATATCTGGATTAATCTTAGAAAAACTATCTGCATAAGATAAAAATGCTAAACCTGTAGCTTTAGTCATTCCAACTTTTGTATTACTGGATAACAAAATTTCTAATTTATCATAAATTTTGAACCTATCTTTTTCTATCTCAAATATAGTTGAGCCAAATTCTGGTGACAGGTGCATTCCTGTACATATTAAAAAGCTTTTAAATTTTTTTTCTTTTTCTATTTTTCTTATTAATGGTCTTAATAAGCCATATTCAGCCCTAGAGCCTGTTAATACAATAACTTTAAAAATTTTTTTTAAATTAGCCATTCTTCTTTAATCATTTCATTTTTTTTAATTTCGACTTTAGTTTTTTTTCCTATTATATCTACGCTACCTGCAATACCAAACCCTGGTCTGATAAGATATACATCATCTTTTTTTAGTTGATTATCTTTTAAAATTTTCTTTTTAGCATGCCAGGATTTTCTTGCAGCATTTGCAGTATCAAACTCTTTAAAGTGAGGGGTTTTTTTTCCGTCACCTAGAGAAATTTTTAGATTTCTAAGATCTGTAAAAAGATTTTTTAGCTCTTTATAGTTTGCTGATGCTTGGTGATCAGGCCCTTTTAAATTCTTATTTAATGTAAAATGTTTTTCAATTATTTTCGCTCCTAATGTAACGGCAGAAATAGATGCTATATTACCTAAACTATGATCTGAATAACCAACATCCATTCTAAATTTATCTTTCATAGATGAGATAGCTCTTAAATTAAGCGTGTTATACGGTGCTGGATACAATGATGTACAATGTAAAAGTGATATCTCAGCTTTTTCGTTAACATGTTTGATAGTTTTAATAGCTTTAGTTATCTCTTGCATATTGCTCATTCCTGTAGAAAGTATAATTTTTAAATTAAACGTTGAAGCATATCTTAAATAAGGAATGTTAGTTATTTCACCAGATGGAATTTTAATTTTATTCATGCCTATATCTACTAAAAAATCTAGCCATTTTTCATCAAAAGCAGTACATAAAAATTCAATACCTAACCTTCTACATTCTTTAAAAATTTTTTTAAATTCTGGCTTTTTTAATTGAAGTTTTTTTAAAATATCAAATTGTAAATCGTTACCTGTTGATTTTTTTTGATAATGTGCACTCTTTGCTTTTTTTGTTACTAGTCTATTTAAACTAAAAGCTTGAAATTTTACACAGTCAGCTCCTGCTTTTTTTGCTAATCTTACCATTTTTAATGCTTTATTTAAATTACCATTATGGTTAACTCCTGCTTCTGCAATTAAAAATAATTTGCTTTTCTCATTTTCATTAATCATTTTCTTCTATTTTTCCTTCAAATTTTATTCCATTTATTTTAAGGTAAGCAGAACCTCTGCCAGGCCAGGTAGTTGCTAAAATTCTTCTTTTAATTTCGCTCTTAGACATATTAATATTTAGCTTTAGAAACTTATTAAACTCTTTTCTGGTTCTTGCTTTTCCTTTCCATTTTTCTTTATCATCTCTTATCAATGTTTTATTATTTTTTAAATCATTTAAAACTTCTATATACATTTCTAGGAGATAGAGATAAGCTCTCTGCGTCAGAGTGTAAACATCCTCATTTTTATTAAGTTTAAACCTTTTTACTTTAAGTATATCGCCTGCGTCAAAGTTTTCACTTACTATATGACAAGTTACACCATATACTTCTTCTTTATTATAAATTGCATAGTTAGTACAACCTATACCAGGATATTCTGGGGGTCCAGGATGAAAGTTAATTGCTATATTTTTAATATTATTTAATAATTTTTTTTCTATAAGTAATGGAAATAAAAAAGATATCAAAAAATCTCCTTTCCAATTATTTATAAATCCTGGAATTTTATCAAAGCGTGATGCTAAAAATATTTCAGCATTTCTGAATTTTTCAGTACAAATTTTCATGCAAACTTCAGTTAAATAATCATTTTTTTTTCCTAAAAACAAAACTTTTTTTTCTTTGTTTTTATTATTCAATTTAATACTCTCCTAAATTATTTATAAACTTAAAAAACCTAATAATAACATGCTTTAATAAATTAAAAAGAATGTTCAATGGTCATTGATTTTTTCTTTATCATAGACGAATACATGAACCAACCACCGTAATTAGAATACATTGAAACGTAACAATAATTTTCATTATCCAAATATTCTGTATCATTAAATAATTCACTTATAAAAACTCCGTCTGGAATTTCTTCTAGTTTTGAAATATTTATAGATTTTTCAATATAATCTAATTTGAATGGTGAATACAATCTAAATACTAAAAGTATATTTTTAGGCACTTCATAAATTTCAGGATATGCATTAAAAAATAGCTGTGATTTAAACTTTTTAGAAACAACTGCCCAGTGAAAACTTTTGGGAGGCCTTTTCTCATGAACTATACCCAATGAACATTCCAAAGGTAGTATATTTGAATTTTTTTTGCATATAAATCCCGTTACAATTCTTGAAGGTATAGCTTTTTTATCAGAAGGAAAGAATTCTAACTTTATTTTTTTATCTACTTGTATAAATATCCCCTTATTAGTCTCTTTTTCATATTCATTAGAAACTATTTTATAAGTACCTTTTAGAAACTTAGGATAAACTACTACTTCTCCATATTCATAATTACAAATTATTGATGGCCACTTCATAATTGCTGGTTTATTACCTTTAATTGTATTTGTATCAATAGAAGAATAATCAAAATTTGAATGAGTAACCTGCATATCGCCACTTTCTTTATTTATCCATATAATTAGAAGTCTAGTAAAAGCAGTTAGATTTTCAAAATGAACCGTTGCCCAACCATTTTTTTTATTAAGCCATTTTTTATAATTTGAATATATCTCTGACAATTCAAATATGTAAGTTTCATAAGGACTTAGGCTTGGTATAGTAAATTCGATTAACTTATCCTCTCCTTTAATATTAGTCAAAATTAATTTAGCACACTGTTTATTAGTCTTAAGGTGCCCATTATGAAAAACTGCTTTATTTGAAATATTACTATCATGTCGTACAGTCCAACAGCTTTCTCTTCCACTTGTAATAAAATTTTTATCTTCTATTTCTAATAAGTTATGGTTTCTTCCATAAGAGTGCACCATTGTTATAGAAATAGGTGTCTCATATACAACCATAACAGCGGCATAAGGAATACGTAAATTAATATTAGAAAAAGCTTCAATCTCTACTGAGCCTTCAGATACTGGCCATTTTCCTTCGTTAATAACTAAACCTTGATGAAAGTATCTTTCACGCCTTTCTATTAAATTTCCTTCTAAGTCTCTAACTGAAAATAATAAACCCACGTTAGTTTTATTTTTGAATTGCCAATAATTTGATACCGAAACAGTCGTTTGTACAGACTTAGGAATATAAAAAATCGCTGAGGATCTAAAAACTGCTCCAAACTGAGCTTTGTAGTTTTTATTCTGGTCTAGCTTTACGGACATATTTATTCTCCAAATTACTAACTTATAACTATATCAAAATTATAAGTTTTTTTTAGTAAATAATACGAATGAATTTAAATATTATTAAATTAAAATGATCTAATAATATCATTTTAAGTTAATATAGACAGGCTTAACTAATAATAAAAGAAAGCTTTTATTTAGTATCTGAAAAACTTATATTAATTAAGAGTAAATAAATTAATGTTTTAAATAATGATTAAGGGAAAAAAAGTTTTAGGAATAATTCCAGCAAGAGGAGGGTCTGTAAGAGTACCAAAAAAGAATCTAATGAAAATAGGTAATAAAACCTTACTTGAACATGCGATTATGCATGCCAAAAACTCTAAGTACATAGACAATATAATATGTTCTACAGACAGTAATGAAATTAAGGATTTAGCAATTAAAAATGGATGCTCAGCTCCTTTTCTAAGACCAAAGTTTTTATCAACAAGTAAGGCTACTACTCAAAAATTATTGGAATACATGTGTAAAAAAATAGATTATCATCATTATATAATTCTAATACAGCCTACCTCTCCATTAAGAACTTCTAAAGATATTGATGATGCTTTATTACTTTGTGAAAAAAATGATGCATACAGTGTTGTAAGTGTTACAGAAACTCGTCATATTACAAACTTAATGTATACATTTGATAAAAATAAAAAATTTAAACCAACTAAAATTAATCAGTTAAATAAAAAAGTTTATGTATTAAATGGAGCAGTTTATATTTTAAGATTTAATAATTTATTGAATAAACTGCCTCTTATAAACTCTAATACTATTCCTTTTAAAATGCCATTTGAAAGATCTATTGATATTGACACTAAATTAGATTTAGAGGTTGCTAAAATAATTTATAAAAAAAAATTAAATGGAAATAGGTTCTATACTAATTAACTTTTGTAATGAACATAACCGTTAATTCTTTATGTTGTTTTTTTCATTTACTAGATATATAAATTATTTAATATTTTCACAATTCAATATAAATAAATGGAAATAAAAGAAACTATTAAAAATAAAGATAAATTCTTATGTTATTGTTCTAAAATTACATTTGAGAAATTTAAAATAGCAATATTATCAAACAATAATTCTAACTTGGAAAACATTTGTGAAAATCTTAACCTAGCTAGTAAATGCGCAGCTTGTCTACCTAATATAGAAGATATGTTCTTTCAAATAAAAGGATACGAAGATAAAATTTCAAATGTTTCTTCTTCCAATGATAAATATAATTATAGAGAAAAACTAAAAAATTTTATAGACTACCTATCTGGAAATAAATTAGTTAGTCAAAATGGTCATCTGCCTATGTTAGCATCACAAGATATTAAAACATGGTTAGTAGTTTCCAATGACATTCCAAGTTTTATGACTAAGGAAGCGGTTACTTATAAAATTAATTTATTAATATTTAAAAATAATGGAAAAAAAATAAAACAACTCTCACAATTCATTAAACCAAATAATAGTCTTAGAATTTGTTTAAATGACTTTGTTCCTGTTACAGAAGATATTTTGACATATTATGTTAAAGTTACTAGAACTCCCACCTCTATAGGTTTTAAAGGTTCTACAAGACCTCATTTTTATTATGAAACAAAAAACTCTATGGCATCTTTACACACGCAAGACGGATCAGCTAGAAATAACATTTTTAATATTAAATTTAATAAAAGTAATGATAGATACTTCATATTTATGATAAACCCAAATAATAAAATTGCTTTTGTAGAAGCTTCTTCCCAAAACTATATTATTGAGAATAAGTTACATATTCCTGCAAAAGGGTCTCATCTCATAGAAGTAAGAAACAAAGAGAGTTTTAACGATTTTATATTTAAAAGTACTTCTAATACTCCAATAAAGTGTTACTTTATCATTGCTGATAAAGGTTTTAAAAATTTATCTGTTGATCATATATAATGATTTATAATTATTTTATTCCATTGATACACTTAGCCCCCCCTGAAGGTTATACTTTTTCGCAAGCTATACCTGTTGAAGAAATAAAAAAACTAATTATAGGTAAAAGTGCCAAACTAGAAATTAATAGAAAAATAATATGTAATAAAAAATTACTTTATGAAAAAAATGGATTTATATCATTTAAAAATAATAAGTGGTTTAATAAAAATGTTGCTTGCTTCTCATGGAAAAATCAGACAAAAAATAATAATTGTGGTTATATAGAGACACATATAAATTTAATAGAAGGGGATGGTTTTAAATCAACGTCTGCTCCTGGTTTTTATGTAAGTTATACAAGTCCAAATAAAAAAAACTTTATCAGTTGTGGAAATGAAAAATATGGTAATCCCAGAGTTATAATGCAAATCCAAGAATTTGGTATATGGGTAGACGGTTATCCTGCAATCAATGTAAGTTATAAAAACTCTACAACTTACTCATTAATAATAATTAACCCTTACAAAACTGTAAGCAATTTTGTTCTAGAAATAAATAGTTTAAAGATTAAAAAAAATATAAAAGTTGATGCTTTAACAGCAAAAAAAATAAATTTTTATGATATTATTCAAATAAAAGAATGGTCTGGCCAGTTTTATATTTATGGTAAAAGAAGAGCTATAATTTATTTAATTAATCATGATTTTAATAAGGTAAATAATATTAGTACTTTAGAGCACAGTGATCCTTTTAGAGCAGAATTAACATTTCAACCAAGGTTACAATATTTAAGGAATAATTTACATGAAAAAATAAAAACAATGTTAAAATGATTAAATATTATAATAAAAATTAAAAGCATCTACAAGCATAAGTAATTTTAATCAAATGATATTTTTATAACCAAAGAATTAAGTATACTTCTTTGAAAGTGATGCATTTATGAAAATCAAAATATAGAAAATATTGTAAAACCTACAGAATGAAAGAATATTTAACACTACTTTTTTAGTAACATTAAAATAGTTACATTTCTTCTTTTATTTGAATGTAGTTATTTTAAAAAAACTACTGCTAGTGCATTTTCAACTCAATTTACTTCTTAAATTTTGGATCTTTTATTTTCCTTATTTAATGCCTTAGAGGTCCCGATATCATTCCAATATTCATATATAGGAAATATTCCTATTTTATACCCAAGCCTTTTTGAATTATTAATTAATTCTGGCATATCTGTATAGCTTTCTGTTACTAAATCACATATACTCTTACTTAAGCAATATATTCCACTTAAAATAAAATATTTTTTAGTAGGTTTTTCTTTTAATGTTTTAAATTGAAATTTACTATCTAAATCTACTACACCAAAAGGTATTTCTGTAGAAAAATGTGCTACTGTTAAAGTTAAATCATATTTTTTTTCTAAATGAAACTCATTTAAAGCATCCAAACTAATGTCGGAAACTACATCCCCGTTTAAAACAGTTAAGTAATCAAAATTTACATTTTTTATTTTACTAATACAACCAGCGGTTCCCAATGGTTTTGGTTCATAAATAATTTTAATTTTTGATAAAGACTTTCTGTTATTTAAAAATTTTTTTATTCTATCATGAAGATAGTGTGTGGATATATAAATTTCTTCGTAACCTGATTTTTCTAATTTTTCTAGAATAATATCTAACATTGTCTTAGGTCCTATTTTTAATAGTGGCTTGGGAGTATTTTTTGTAATTTGTCCTAACCTACTTCCATAACCTCCAGCCATTACTAAAGCTATTTTATTTGTACTTAATACATTTTCTAATAAAATTGCTATAATTTTTTTATCTTTATTTAAGATTGGTAAAAACTTTATAAAAGATTTCATTTTTTTAAAAAGACTTTTATAATTTTTAGAGTTTTCGTAAGAAAAAATAGGATTTTTATTCATACATAATTCTACTTTTTTATTAATATCAATATTTTTAAGCAAAGCTCTTCTTATATCCCCATCAGTTATTGTACCAAGAAGTTTTTTTTCTCTATTTAAAACTACTAAAAACCTCTCATCAATTTTATTCAATACTTCCATTGCATCTCTAATACTTCGCTTAGAGTCTATTTGAACTAAGCTATATGAAATTTCTGTAAACATTTTTATTACTAAATACTTTAAGTTTCCTATCTAAGAGTACTTGATCATATTGCATAGTTTGAGCTTTTTCTAATTTTGTTAGATTGTATTCTTCTCTTCCACCACTCAATAGTTTCTTGCAAGCCTTGTTCTAAAGAAAATTCTGGTTTCCAATTAGTTAACTTATTTAATTTTTTTGAAGAAGCTACTAAATTATATACTTCAGAATTATTGGGTCTAAATCTTTTTTTATCTATTATTATCTTTTTATTAACACCAGATATACTAATTAATTTTTTTAATACTTTATGAATAGAAACTGCTTTTCCTGTACCAGCATTATATGCAGTACCAAGCTCTAATTTGTTAGTAGTGGCTTGCGCTATAGCTATAAAAGCATTTACTGTATCTTTAACATAATTGAAGTCTCTCATGGTTTCCAAATTTCCAACTTTTATACTTTTAATTTTTTGATCTAATAACTGTCTTATAATACTTGGTATAACCGCTCTTTCAGATTGTCTAGGGCCATAAGTATTAAATGGTCTGAGTATGACTGCAGGTATATTAAATGACCTCACAAAAGACTCTAATAAAAAATCTGCTGATATTTTGGAAGCAGCATACGGAGATTGAGCTTGTAATTTATGCATCTCATCTATTGGAATCTGTTGTGCTGTTCCATACACTTCACTTGTGGAAGTAGATATAAGTTTTTTACAATTACCAGATCTTGCAGCTTCTAAAATATTAAGACTTCCTAATATATTTGTATCAACATAAGAACTAGGAGAATTATAGGAATAAGGAATTGATATTAAAGCAGCTAAATGAAAAATAATATCTGATTTTCTACAAATATTTTTTATAAACTCTTGGTCTCTTATATCACCGTTTAAAATTTCTATATCTTTCTTAATATCATCGCTGATATCTTCTAGCCATCCATCTTTATTGAATGAATTATATAATACTAAAGCCTTTACATTAGCACCAATTTTTACTAGTCTTTCGCATAAATGAGAGCCTATAAAGCCTTCAGCACCTGTAACCAAAATATTATTTTTTTTTATATTCACAACTTTAACTAAAACTTTAAATAACTTATAACATATAATTAAGAGAAATTAACAAATATCTAAATAATTTTGTTAATATAAAAAATTTTTCTTAGCATATTTAAAAATAATTATAAAAGACTAAAAATTTTACTAATAATTATATATTGTTAAACTTTAATAAATTTATTTAGATATCTACTAATAACTATAAAAATATATATGATCAAAATTAGTTCAAAACAAATTTTAATTGGCACTGCACAGTTTGATAAACAATATGGTTTATTCAAAAGCCAAATAAGTAAGGATAGTAAAAATCATTTTATAGATGAAATTAATAATTTAAATTTTGCAGGAATTGATGGTGCTGAATCATACAAAAACTCTCACCTATATTTAGGTAACTGGCTTAAAAAAAAAAAGCATTCATTAAAACTATATTCAAAAATTACTGCTACTGAAGATATACAAGAACTTAATAAAAAATTAAAAGATATTATAAAGAAACTAAATTATAACAAATTAGATGGCTTGTTAATTCATAATTCTTCAAATTTTAGTAAAAAGCAGCAAATCTTAATTGCAGAGCAAATTTTAAAAAATCATTACATTAAGAAAGCTGGTCTTTCTATCTATAAAGCTGAGGAACTTATAATTGACCCTACGATTAATATTATTCAAATCCCTGCTAATATATTTAATCTAGATAATTTAAGGTCTAAAAAAACCTTAAAGTTTATTAAAAATAAAGGTGAATTAATTGTAAGATCAGTATTTTCACAAGGCTTGCTGTTAGCAAATTACCATAAACTTCCAAAATTTCTGCTACCCCTTAAACCTGCATTAAAAAAATTTAATCAAATATCTAGTGAAGCGAAAGTACATCCTATCTCTCTAGCTGCGGCTAGCATTATTTATATGTTGCCAAATTGCAAATTAGTCTTAGGAGCAAATAATATTTTACAGCTAAGGCAAATATTAAAATATATCTCTAGTCCTATACATGAAGACTTAATTTGCTACACTATTAAGGAATGTAGTAAATATTCTCATAGATTGTGGGATCCAAGGAATTGGAAAATTGAATAATAAAAAAAATTAACTTTATCTTTTTGAAGATTACAGGTTAAGAAAAATTCACATTTTTTTTAATTTTAATATTTCATGAAAAATAATCGCTGCGGCATTTGAAACATTTATGCTATGAGTATTAGCAATATGTGGGATTTTCGCAATTAAGCTACAGTTTTTTTTAATTAGCCTTCTAATCCCTTTACCCTCTGAGCCAAAAACAAAAACATATTTCTCTTTTCTATCAGCTTTTAAAAATAGCTTATTAATCTCTGTGGTTGCCTTATGATCAAGACCTACTACCCACCAGTCCTCTTCTTTTAATTTTTTTATGGCGTTTGAAATATTGTTTGTAGTATAAGAGTTGACATTTTCAAAAGCACCACAGGCAGTATTTAATAATGCACTACTTTCTATTAGTGCTCTTTGATTACAGTTTATTATAAAATCAATACCGAATGCATTAGCAGACCTATAAATGGCTCCCATATTGTTAGGATCCGTTATACTATCGATTATTACCCCATACCTAAAGCTTTTATTTTTAAACAAATTTTTATAGTCATCTAGTACTAATTTTTTAGATATTGCAATAATCCCCTGATGTTTTACTTTCTTCTGTAAAATCTTATCAAAAATAGTTTTATCAACACTATTTATTTTTAATTTGCTTCCTACTTGATTTAATTTTTCAATTATTATTTTTTTTGTTTCAGAGTTATTATTAAGTACAAAAACTTTATCAATAATTCTTTTTTTATTTGATAAGGCTGCAATAACTGCATGTTTTCCATATATTATTAATGTCTCTTTTTTTGAAATCATCTTAAAAATTCTATTTTGTAAGATTCTAAATTTTAATTATATTTTCACAATATTTAATTACATTTGTATCATGTGTTACTATTAAAATAGTATTTTTTTTATGTTTATTAATATTTTTAAGAGTTAGCAAAATCTCTTTAGTGTTTTTCTTATCTAGGTTGCTAGTTGGCTCATCTAATATCATTAAAGGTTTATCTGAAGCTATTCCTCTTGAAATATCTAATCTTTGAAGTTGCCCTCCAGATAAACCTACACCGCCTTCACCAAGTTTATAATAATAATTATTTGGTAAACTCATGATAAAATCATGGGCCTGTGCAAGTTTTGCTGCTTCTATTGCCTTCTTTAAATTAATATTTTTATTGTTATATACTATATGTTCGAATATTGTGCCTCTCATAAAATTTGGCTTTTGCTCAATATATGAACATATATTTCTTAAACTTTTTGTGCTCATGTGTGCAATATTTTTTTCATTTATTTTAATAACACCTTTATTAGGCTCTAGTAGCCTTGGTATAAAATTCACTAATGTACTTTTACCTTTACCAGATACTCCCATAATAGCATTTATTACACCTCCTTTTATGGTACAAGAGAAGTTATTTATAACGTTTTTATTGGAGTCCTCGTACTTAAAAAATATATTTTTAAACTCTATTTTTTTTATAATTACCGGAGCTTGATTTTTTCCTAGTCTAATTTCTTTTTGTTCGCAAATTTTATTAATTAAATTTAGCATATTTTTAATTGATGCGAAATAGGTAGCATGGGCCTGTAGGCCTGTAATTGTGATTTTAAAAACAGGAATAAATCTAGCTAACAGTATTACAAATACTCCTAATTTAGCCAAAGGAAAATTTAAACTTATAGCAATTCCTATAATTGGAATGGCTACTATTAATAATGAGGGTTCAATGGAACTATCAATTATTTTTTGTACTCTGGAAAGTCTCACATTATTAGAAAATTGATCAGTAAGAATTTCCTCATTAAGGCTTTTTTCTTTATCTATCATATTATTTATCCTAATGAGTTTTACAGCAACTAATCTGTCAACAATATTTTGGGAAAATTTATTATTTATATCTATAATTTTTGATGCTGTATTTTCGATGTAAGATAAAATTTTTTTTAAAAATATTCCTATTATTAAAATGGTTGCAAAAACTAAAATAGTTGCATTTATAGAAATCAACAACATCAAGAAAAAATAAGAGATTATAAGTATCAGACCAGAAATATTTTCTAGTGGTAATATAATAGCTTTACCAATGTTCTCTACTTCAAGATTTATGATGTTATTATATACTCCTGTATTATGTTTTTTTATGAAGAAAATATCCTGTTGCAAAAAGTAATCAAATAACTTTTCTCTAAATTGCTTTACAGCTCTGAAACGCATTATATCTATCACCATCATTCTTATAAAAGTTATAATCTGCCTAAAAATAATGATTGATAACATTAAGGATACAATAAATATAATATTAGGCTTTAAGCCTAAATAGGTGAATATTTCAGTTATTATTTTCCAAGAAGTGGTATTGGGTATAGTATCTTTTTCATAGTTTAAAATATATTCTCCAATAGGAATAAGCATGCCTATTCCTAAAGCATCTAAACCTACTGTAAGTAAGGTTAATATTATAACTAAGTAATATCTGCTGTTATTGATATTTGCTATTGCATATATCCTTTTGTATTTTAAAACTATTTCATTAAACTTTTCAAAAAGGAGCATTATTTATTAACCTTCTAATATATTTACAGCATAAAAGATTACTATGAGCTTTTTATATTGCAACTTTTAAATATATATATATTAACAATATTATTAATTTATATTATATTTAACTAATTCTTTTCTAATAATTGTATTAAAATTGTACACTAATATACTAAAAAATTTAAATTGCAATGAGTTTGATGAAAATTTAATTAAACTAACAAAAAAATGCATAAAATATATTAAAAATTCTAAAATAACTTTAATAAATAATAAAAAAGATGGAAGCCCTTTATCTAAAGCTGATATGCATGTAAATAAAATAATATGTAATAGTTTAAAAAAACTCTTACCTAAAATAAAAATAATTAGTGAAGAACATAAATTCTCTTTAGACTCATATCTCGAAGAATGTTATTGGATAATTGATCCTATAGATGGAACACGTAATTATCTTCACGGGGGCGATGAATATACTGTTAATATTTCACTCATTTATAAAGGACAGCCATATTTAGGTCTAATTGCACATCCACCATCTGAAAGTATCTGGTATGCCAAACAGAATGAATTGAAAATAATAAAAAAAAAATTAGAAAGTCCTCTAACAAAAAATAGAGATGAAATTATTTTTATCACTTCAAAGGAAAAAAATAAGGAAATTAAAAATTTTTTAAGTCAGTATAATAAATATCAAAAGATAGAAATCTCATCTTCCCTAAAGTTTTGTATATTGGCGGAAAAAAAAGCTGATATTTATCCAAGATTTTCTAGTATTAGTAAATGGGATATTGCAGCAGGTCATGCCATTTTAAATGCTGCAGGCGGTAAATTGTTTAACTTAAATGGTAAAGAAATTGTTTATAATAGCAAATCATCCAGTACAGGTAAATTTATAGGTTTTGCTTCTCTAAAACTATTGGAAAGTTTCAATTTCAAAAAAGCTTATTAATTAATGGTGCCCACTCCCGGACTCGAACCGGGACGTCCTTTCGGACAAGGGATTTTAAGTCCCTTGCGTCTACCTATTCCGCCAAGTGGGCAATTTTAATAACTATAATTATTTTCAATTCTAAATAATATATCATTACTTTTGAGTATGTTACAAAATTTTTTTAGACTTTTTTTTATTTCTATTAAATCCGTAGATCTAAAAACTATGTTAGTCCCAGCTTTAGGTGGAGTAAAATATGGGTAGCTACCTATATCTATAGTTTTAAATTCCATATTTATTTCATGAAGTATATGAGCAATATCTCCTTCAGGTTTATCAACCTTAACTGACATAGCATGAGTAATTTTACCTTTTTTTAGTTTTGGTTCTACACTTGTCAAAAACATACTTTGCATGATTTTAGGAACTCCTGCCATTACCCAAACATTTTTAACCTTAAAACCAGGAGCTGCAGTTAATGGGTTTAATATCAAAGTTGACCTAGATGGAAGGTACGCCATTTTCATTCTACTTGAATTTAATTTGATATTGGAATTATTGTAATAGTTTTCTAAAAGATTCTTAGCTATTTTATTTAAAACTAATTTTTTTTTAAAAGCAGAAGCTACAGATTTAGCAGTAATATCATCGTGAGTGGGGCCAATACCTCCAGTAACGAAAACATTATGATATTTCTTAGATAAATTTTTTACTGATGTTGTAATTATTTTTGATACATCAGGAATTATTCTTACTTCTTCCAAAAAAATACCTATTTTAGAGCAACGTTTAGCTATAAAGTTAGCGTTTTGATCTAAAGTTCTCCCAGATAATATTTCATTACCTATTATAATTACAGATGCATTACTCATTTTATTTTTAAATAATATGCATATATAATAATAAAAAAAAAAAAATTATAAATATCTATATAAATAATCTAGTCTTTAAGGTTTTATTTTTAAAATGCAAAATATTAATCAGGAAAAAAGATGAATAATAAAATAATTTATGACCAGTACAATAACCCCATTACTATTCATACTAATGAAGATTTTGAAAAAATGAGAGAGGCTGGAAATTTAGCATCTCAAGTTTTAGACTTTATAACACCACATGTTAAAGAAAATGTAACCACAAATAAATTAGATCAACTTTGTCATGACTTTATACTTTCTAAAGGAGCAATACCTGCTCCTCTCAATTATAAAGGATTTCCAAAGTCTATATGTACATCAGTAAACCATGTGGTGTGTCATGGCATACCAAGTAATAAAACTCTTAAAAATGGGGATATAATTAATATTGATATCACGGTGATTTTAGACCAATGGCATGGTGACACTAGTAGAATGTTTTTTATAGGAAAAGAAAGCATTAAGGCAAAAAAGTTAGTTGACGCCACATTTAGATGTATGTGGGAAGGAATAAAGCAAGTTAAACCTGGTAATACGCTCGGAGATATAGGAAATGCTATACAAGTTTATGCAGAAAAAAATAACTATTCTGTTGTAAGAGATTTTTGTGGGCATGGAATAGGTAAGGTTTTTCATTGTGCTCCAAATATTCTACACTATGGACAAGCAGGACAAGGAATGAAACTGGAAAAAGGTATGATATTTACTATTGAGCCTATGATTAACTTAGGTAAAAAAGATATAAAAATTCTAAACGATGGTTGGACAGCCGTTACGAGAGATAAAAAACTATCAGCACAATACGAACATACTATCGGCGTTACAGAAAATAGCTATGAAGTATTTACTATATCAAAAAATGAAAAAGTTAAGATAAATGAGTTGTCTAAATAATTATTTATAGTATTATATATGTATGCAATATCATCCTTTGATCGGTATAATAATTTTCATTTTAGCAATTATTTTTTCATTTATTCTGGGACGTTCATATTATAATAAAAAATCAAAAATATTTGCTGGTAATAACTTTAAAAAAAGCCCTAGTTTGCCTAAAGGTGAAATTACTTCTCCTGATGCTCCATGGTTGGATAAAAATTAGTTTATATATATAGTATATTTTCTGACTTTAATATTAATTTATTGCTTTTGTTATTAAAAAAACTATTATTATAATATATGAATCGTATCCTCACATCCCTTATCGTTTTCGCATTCTTATTGCCTTGTAAGGTAGTCAATTCATCTGAAATTAAGGAAGCCTTTCACATAATAGAATTAAGAAAAACAGCTATGCAAAGTTTATGGCACAGAATTAAAAGATTATCTCCTTATGTAGAATTAAAAGAAAAAGTTGAATATAATAAAGACTTAGCTACAGATGATGCTAAAGAAGTACTTACTCTAATTAAAAAGACAAGAGGTCTATGGGCTGATAGTAGTAATCTTTCATCTAAAGGGTTTACTAATGCTACTCCTGCTGTTTGGGCTTTACCAAATTATTTTGAAAAACTTTACGGATCTGCAGAAAGCTCTGCTCTTGATTTACAAAATGCAATAATAAATGATGATATAGAAGGAACTGTTGCAGCCATGTGTAATTTAGGAAAATCTTGTGGTACTTGCCATGCTAATTTTAGAAGGTTACTTACTAGTCAGTTAACTAATGAAGTTAGTGGATGGTCGGGTAAATATATAAACAATTGTAATTAATTATTGTAGATTAGATTCTTTTAAAACATACTTTCCGTCTTTTAATCCGTCAAAAACTGAGCTAATTTGGGGATGAGAACAAGGATCTAGGTTTTCATCGTGAAGTAGATTTTGCTGGGAAACGTAAGCGATGTAAGGACCGTCATCGTTTTCAGCAAACAAATGATAGAATGGTTGGTTTCTTTTTGGTCTTATATCTTTTGGAATAGAGTCATACCACTCTTCACTATTCATAAACTCTGGATCAACATCAAAAATAACCCCTCTGAAAGGATAATATCTGTGCTTTACTAGCTCTCCTATTGTAAATTTAGGACTATCTAATTTTTTATTGTTATCAATCATATTAAGATTATAATTATAAATTAGTATTTTTCAATATTCTAATATTGTTTTATAGTAAAAATTTATGTGGAGAATAAATTGAAATTTGGAATAGGGCAACCTTTAAGAAGATTAGAAGACAATAAATTTTTAACAGGAAATGGATTATATACTGATGATATTAACCTTAATGATCAAGTATATATGTACATACTTAGGTCTCCTCATGCTTTCGCTAAAATTATTAATATTAATTATAAAAAAGCTAAGGAATATAAAGGTGTGTTGACTATAATCAATCATCAAACAATTAAAAAAATGAACATAAACCCTATGTACCCTGGCTTTAAAGTAAAAAATAAAGATGGAAGCGCTATGGTAGATACTTTTAGAAATATACTATCTGATGGAAAAGTTCGATATGTTGGCGAACCAATACTGGCAATTATTGCTGAAACTTTTGAAATTGCACAAGAGGCTGCTGACTTTGTCGATATTGAATATGAAGAGCTAGAGAGCACTACCAATTTGAATATTGCTACAAAAACTAGTGCTCCTGTTGTAAGAGACGAGCTAGCAAATAATATTTGCTTTGACTGGGAACTGGGTGATCCAATAAGTACAGATAAAGCTTTTAAAGGCGCTACTCATATAACTACTATAAAATTAGTTAACAATAGACTAATACCAAACCCTATTGAATGTAGGAGTGCTATAGGACAATACAATACCGAGTCCTCTACCTATAGTTTACATTGTTCTAGTCAGGGAGTACACAGTCTAAAAAGAAAGTTATCAACCATATTCAATATAAATGAAAATAAAATTAATGTATTTACTCCTGATGTAGGCGGAGGCTTTGGAATGAAAATCTTTAATTATCCTGAATATGTTCTCACACTGGCAGCAGCTAAAATTACCAACAAAACAGTCAAATGGACGGCAAGAAGAACTGAAAGTTTTTTATCTGATATACATGGAAGAGATCACATTAGTAATGCAAAACTAGGGTTTGATAAACATAATAAAATAGTTGCTTTGCAAGTTGAGACCTTCGCTAATATGGGAGCCTATATTTCTGATTTTGGTGTATTTATTCCTACCTATGCCGGCACAGGCATGCTTACAGGCTGCTATAAAATTCCAAATGCTTATGCTAATGTTAAAGGTGTATTTACCAATACTAATCCTGTAGATGCTTATAGAGGAGCTGGAAGACCTGAAGCTGCGTATCTAATTGAAAGACTTATTGATAAATCTGCAAAAGAACTTAATGTTTGTCCGTTAAATTTAAGAAATGTAAACCTTATAGATGAAAGTGATATTCCTTACAAAACAGCCTTGGGCCACACATATGACAGTGGAAATTTTAAGAAAAATCTATTAAGCTGTGTAAAAATTTCTAAATATAATACATTTCAAGATAGAAAAAGCATATCTCTTAAAAATAATAAGTACAGAGGTATTGGCATTTCAACTTATATAGAAGCATGTGGTGGTGGTGGTCCTGAATACAGTTCTATAAAAATTGGTGGAAATGGCAATATAGAGGTAAAAATAGGTACGCAATCCAACGGTCAAGGACATGCTACATCTTATGCCCAAATTGTCTCAGACGTACTCGGTGTGCCCATAAATGAGATAAATGTAATTCAAGGAAATAGTTTAGAAATTGCTCAAGGATCAGGAACTGGAGGATCAAGATCAATGCCTGTGGGAGGAAATGCATTACATTTAGCTGCAAAAAAATTTTTAGATCATACAAAAAAAGCCTTAGCAGATTACCTTAATACATCCTCAGATAAAATATTATATAAAGAAGGTTTTTTTCGATATAATAATAAACAATTCTCCTTATCTAATTTAACTCAGCTTAGTAATTTTAATGAAGTTTTAGAAGTAGCTGCAAATTGGTCACCTAACGAAGGTACTTTCACATATCCCAATGGTACCCATATTTGTGAGCTAGAAATTGATAAATTTTCAGGTCTTGTTAAGATATTAAACTATACTGTAGTAGATGACTTTGGAAAGGTAATTAACCCGATCTTATTAGAAGGCCAGGTGCACGGAGGTATTGCACAGGGAATAGGACAAGCTTTATTTGAAGAAACAATCTATGATGATGAAACAGGACAACTTTTAAGCGGTTCTTTCATGGACTATGCAATCCCTAGAGCTAGCGACGTACCTAATATAAATTTTAGTTACAATGAAATTCTATGCAATACAAATCCCCTAGGCATAAAAGGAGCAGGAGAAGCGGGAGCAATAGGAGCACCACCGGCTGTCATTAATGCGATTTGTAACGCATTAGATTTAGATCACATTGATATGCCAGCAAAGCCTGAAAAAATTTGGCGCATATTATCTTCAAAAAAATAATATTAATTAGAAAAGTTTATTGTGTTAAGCAAATGCCTCTTCCCAGGTACCTGTAGTTGCTGCCTTTGAATATTCCGTAGCTCTATTCTCAAAGAAATTAGTATGTTCAACCGCATTTAACATTTCGTCCATCCATGGTAAAGGATTCGTAGATATTTTATATATAGGTTGTAATTTCAGTTGGTTTAAACGAATATCTGCCATGTATCTCATATATTGTTTAACTTCTTCAGGTCTTAGCCCTTCTACTGTTCCTAATTCAAATGCTCTATCTATAAAAGCATCCTCGTGATCAATCATTGTATTACAAGCTATATAAAGATCTCTTTCTAATTCTTCTTTATTTATATCAGGGTTTTCACTTACAAAAGTATTATAAAGTTTAATAATTGATTCTGTGTGTAAACTTTCATCTCTAGCTGACCATGTAACTATTTGCCCCATTCCCTTCATTTTATTAAATCTTGGAAAATTTAATAGGATAGCGAATGTTGCAAATAATTGTAAACCTTCTGTAAAGCCTCCAAATATTGCCAAAGTCTTAGCAATGTTTATTTTTGTATTTGTATTAAATTTTTGCATGTAATCATACTTATCTCGCATTTCTTTTATTTCAAGAAATGCTGAGTATTCTACTTCTGGCATTCCAATTGTATCTAATAAATGAGAATAAGCAGCGATATGAATAGTCTCCATATTAGAAAAAGCTGCTAACATCATGCACACTTCCGTAGGTTTAAATACTCTAGAGTAATGACTCATATAGCAATTATTAACTTCTATATCAGATTGAGTAAAAAACCTAAAAATTTGAGAAAGTAAATTTCTTTCCTGCTTATTTAACTTTCTGTTCCAATCTGAAACATCATCAGCCAATGGAACTTCTTCTGGTATCCAGTGTATTCTCTGTTGTTGTAACCAAGCATCATATGCCCAAGGATATTTAAATGGTTTGTATATTCTTTTTGTATTTAATAATGACATATTTTTCCTTTTACTTTATTGACAAGATAAACACTCATCATAATCTAGTTGATCACCATAAGGTTGCTCACCTTCGTTTATTTTACCTTTTATAGGAACTTCCGTGGTTTTTTTATTATGCGAAACTACTTCAGCTCTTTGAATAGATAAAGATCTTAAATAATATAGACTTTTTACTCCTCTTTTCCATGCTGAAAAATGTATCATATGAAGATCTCTTTTATTAACATCTGGTTTTAAAAATATATTTAAGGACTGAGCTTGACATACATAGGGAGTTCTATCTCCAGCTAATTCTATAATCCTTCTCTGATCCAACTCAAAGGCTGTTTTAAAAACTGCCTTTTCTGAATCCTCCAAAAATTCAAGATGCTGCACAGACCCTTTATTAATAGTTATTGAAGACCAAATTTCTTCATTATCTCTTCCTTTTTCAGCTAATAAGCTTTTTAAATGGGGGTTCCTAACATTAAAAGAACCTGACAATGTTTTTTGAGTAAAACTGTTAGCTGCAATAGGTTCAATTCCTGGAGAAGCACCACCGCAAATTATAGAAATAGAAGCAGTAGGAGCAATAGCTATTTTATTTGAAAACCTCTCATTTACTCCATATTCCTTCGCATCAGGGCATGCTCCTTTTTCATTTGCTAAAAGTATCGATGCTTTATCGGCTTCTTCTTTTATTTGAGAGAATATTCGTTTATTCCAAACTTTTGCCATTACTGACTCAAAAGGAATTCTTTTTTTCTGCAAAAAAGAATGAAAACCCATAACTCCTAGCCCTACACTTCTCTCTCTCATTGCAGAATACCTAGCACTTTCCATCGTATCTGGAGCTCTTATAATAAAATCTTCCATAACATTATCTAAAAACCTCATAACATCTTCTATAAAAACTTTATTATTACTCCATTCATCGTATTTTTCTATATTCAATGAAGATAGACAACATACTGCTGTTCTTCTATTACCATCTTTATCTATTCCTGTAGGAAGGGTAATCTCACTACATAGGTTTGACATTTTAACCTGTAATCCTGATAATTTTTGATGATTAGGAATAGCCTCATTTACTTTGTCTATAAAAAGCAAATATGGTTCGCCTGTTTCTATTCTAGTTGTAAGCAATTTAATCCAAAGAGACCTAGCCTTAATTGTTTTTTGAATAGAACCGTCTTTAGGGCTTTTAAGAGACCAGTTTTTATCATCTTCAACAGCTCTCATAAAGTCATCTGTAATAACAATTCCATGATGCAAATTTAAAGCTTTTCTATTAGGATCTCCTCCTGTAGGTCTTCTTAAGTCTATAAATTCTTCAATTTCAGGATGCCATATTGGTAGATAACATGCCGCTGATCCTCTTCTTAAACTACCTTGACTAATTGCTAATGTTAGAGAGTCCATTACTCTGATAAAAGGAACAACACCTGATGTTTTTCCTGCCTGTCCAACTTTTTCGCCAATTCCTCTTAAATTTCCCCAGTAGGAACCAATTCCTCCTCCTTTGGATGCCAGCCAAACATTTTCATTCCAAAGATCTACAATACTATGAAGACTATCACCTGCTTCATTTAAAAAACATGAAATTGGAAGACCTCTATTTGTTCCTCCATTAGACAAAATGGGAGTAGAAGGCATAAACCAATGTTTAGACATATAATCATATAATCTCTGGGCATGTAAAGAATCATCAGAAAAATAACTTGCAACTCTTGCAAACATTCCTTGATAATCTTCATCTGGAAGTAAATATCTATCTTTAAGTGTAGCTTTACCAAATTCTGTAAGTAAGGTATCTCTAGAACTATCTTTTAAAACATTTATTCCGGGTTTAATTTGAACTACATTTAAAATATCTGAACTTTTTCTGTTTTGACTTACTTTATGTGCAAAATTTTTTAGCATAATGTTTACTCTTAATTATCCACAACTGTTAATAATAAATTGTGGATATATTACTATATGTTGTGTATTAAATTTGTTTATATCTAAATATTGCGTATAACTTGAATATAGTCAATAAAGAAATAAATTATTTTATATAATAGAACATAAGTAGAACAAATGCAATATTTTTTTTTTTATTAATTACTAGTTGTTTTTAAAATAAACTTATCCATGTTATAAAAAATATATGGTCAAATTAGACAAAATTTATACTAGGGGTGGAGATGCTGGTTATACATCCTTAGTTGGTGGCAAAAGAATTAAAAAATCATCTAATATTATTGAAGCAATAGGCAACGTAGATGAACTAAACGCTTTTTTAGGTGTAGTCTTAAATTATCTAAAACCTAAGCAAAAAAATATCATACTTAATATTCAAAATGACCTTTTTGATATTGGAGCGGATTTAGCTACGCCGTTAAATAAAAAAAATAATAGTATAAGGTTAAGAAAAAATCAGACTATTTATCTAGAAAAAGAAATTGACAAAATAAACTCTCACTTGAAACCTTTAACCTCATTTATACTTCCAGGGGGAAATGCAATATCTGGATGGTTACATTTGGCAAGAACAATTAGCAGAAGGTGTGAAGTTAGCATTGTAAAGCTTAGTGAAAAAAATAAGATCAACTTAGAGATTTTAAAATATATAAATAGATTATCTGATTTTCTATTTGTTTTAGCAAGACAAACTAATAAAAAAGAGATACTATGGATTCCATTAAAAAATAGATAAATATTTATTATGCAAATTAAAAACAGAATATCTGCTTTTCAAGAGGAAATGACATCATGGAGACACCATTTCCATGAACATCCTGAATTAGCATATAAAGAAATTAATACATCGAAAAAAGTTGTAGAATTATTAAAAAGTTTTGGAATAGATAATATAGAAGAGGGACTTGGTAAAACAGGAATTGTTGCAACTTTAGAAAATGGAACAGGCAAAAGTATAGGACTTAGAGCTGACATGGATGCTTTGCCTATATTTGAAGAAAATAATGATAAAAAATATAAGTCTAAAACAGATGGAAAAATGCATGCTTGTGGACATGATGGCCATACTACAATGTTGCTTGGAGCTGCAAAATATTTATCAGAGACTAAAAACTTTAATGGTAAAGTTATTTTAATTTTTCAACCCGCTGAGGAAGGCTTTGCGGGAGCTAAGGCTATGATAGAAGATGGTCTTTTAAAGAAATATCCTATTGATGAGATATATGGCATGCATAATATGCCTGGTTTAGAAGAGGGTGTTTTGGCAATTGAAGCAGGGCCTAGACTTGCAGCAGCAGATAATTTTGATGTTGAGATTATTGGAAAAGGAGCACATGGAGCTATGCCCTCAAACTCTATAGACCCTATTGTGTGCGGCGCCTCGGTAATCCAAAATCTTCAGCATATAGTTTCTAGAAATTCAGATCCTAAAGAAACGTTAGTGGTTACGGTAGCTTCTTTTAATTCTGGAGATGCCAATAATGTTATTCCTAAAAGTGCTAAACTTTCAGGTACAATCAGATATTACAATAATAAGATAGGTGAACTAGCAAAAAAAAGGTTTTTTGAGGTAATTAATTCTACCTGTAAAGCATTTGATGCCAAAGCAATTATAAATTTTAAAAAAGGTTATCCTGCAACAGTTAATCATCAAAAACAGAGCGAGTTTGCCTTTAATGTCGCTAAAAAAATTATTGGTTCAAAAGCTTCATCTAGCCAAACACCTATGATGGGCTCTGAAGACTTTTCTTACTTTTTAAAAAAAGTTCCAGGCTGTTTTGCTTGGATTGGAAATGGAGCTTCAGCATCTTTACATAATCCTAAATATGACTTTAATGACTCAATTTTAACAGTAGGATCTAGTTTTTTAGCAAGTATTGCTGAAGATAGGCTATCGTAAAGTCTTTATTTGTTAAATACATGTATAAGGTTAAAAAAATACTTAAATAGTGATTATCTAATAGTTTTAACTTTAAAATATTAAGTTATAAAAATAAATAATGACTGTATAAGCTATTATTGTTATCTTAAAGATTACGGGGTGCTTTTTAAGGCTGAGAATAAACCCGAGGAACCTGTCCGGTAATTCAGAAAGGGAAATTTATGGAATCAATAAATGTAATTAGCCAAATTAATTCGATAATTATTATACTTATTATTAGTTTGTTTTTTGTAATTTTAGGAATTTTTTATTCTAAAAATTTTTTAGATTTAAACCACTATCTAGTAGCTAATAGATCAGTAAAAACCATTTCACTAACTATGAGTTTAGTTGCTTCTGCATTAGGTACTTGGATTTTATTTGGGCCAGCATCAGCAGCTACGTGGGGAGGAATAGGTGCTGTTATTGGATATGCACTAGGAACAGCAGCTCCATTTTTTTTCTTAATTTATTTAGGAAAAACTTTTAGAACTAAATACCCTCAAGCAAAAACATTGATTGAAGTAATTAATCTACATTTTGGTAATAAGCTATATAAATTTATATTCTTATTATCAATTTTTTATATGATTATATTTTTAATAGCAGAAGTTACTGCTATCTCACTTTTAGTAAAATACTTATCTGGTAATGATTTATGGATAACTTCTCTAATAATATTATCATGTTCAATGATTTATACTTTGTATGGTGGACTGAGAATATCTATTTTTACAGATAAAATTCAATTTATATTCTTTACTTTAATATTACTCTTAGGGTTTCTATATCTTCTTTCTATTCAACCCTACCAATTCAATTTCAATTTAATAAAACAAAACAAACCGGAGTTATTAAGCTTAAATAATATAAATAATTTTACAGCGGGATTAACTTTTTTTATTGCTGTTGCTGCTACAAATCTTTTTCATCAAGGTAATTGGCAAAGGGTTTATGCTGCACAAAATGACAAAACATTAACCAATAGTTTAATCTTATCTTTTTTAATTGTTACTCCTATAGTTTTTATAATGGGGTTTACTGGCTTAATGGCTATTTCCAAAAATGCAGATATTAATGCTGACCTTGCATTTTTTTACCTAATATTACAAAAACAAAACTTGTACATTTCAGGTATGTTAATATTTTTATCTATTTCATTGGCTATTAGTAGCATTGATACTATAATTAATGCAGTTTCAAGTTTGATTATTGTAGATGCAAAAAAAATAATTAATACAAAATTAAACCCTTTGAAATTATCCAACGTGATTGTTTTTTTACTTTGTTTAGTTACATTTATAGTTTCTTCCAAAGGATTAAGCATTTTGTACTTATTTTTATTAGCAGATTTATTCTGCTGTTCAGCTGTAATAAGTATTTTTTATGGTTTTTATAGAAAAAATATAAATACAAAACAAGTTATCTTTTCAATAATAATCGGTTTATTAGGTGGTTTTCTATTTTTTCCTAGCCCAGACTTTACTCAATCTTTATTAGTGGGTTTGATTTTTCCAGCAAAATATTTTCCTAAGTTTATAACTGAGTCACTATTATTTATCTCTTTTTTAGTTGCTACTTTTTTACCAGTATTAGTTATAAAAATTAAAAAGTTATTTTAAAGCTATCTTTGTTAGATTAATCAACAGCAAGTTATTAAGGTGCCCAGGGGTGGGATTGAACCACCGACACTGCGATTTTCAGTCGCATGCTCTACCAACTGAGCTACCTAGGCACAAATACAAGAATAATAAAATAACTTTTATTGTCTACGCTTTTTTATAATTTTTTATAGAGCAATTTATTTTGTACTATCCAATCAAATAAAGAGCCTTCGTAAAGCTTTGAATTCTTATTTTTCATTAATTCATACGATACAAACCAATTTATTGAACTTTCTAGACCTGAATAACAAAAGAATATAAGGTTTTCATCTAAATCAATTTCTGAATAATTATATATTTTTTTAAATAAGTTTAAATCATTAAAGCTTAAACCTCTTCCTTCAAGAAACCATTTAGATGGCATATTTATTGAAGATTCTATAGTTCCAAAATTACCAAAACCTTTTAATTTATTAATGCCTAAATAAAAATCTTTTTCTCTGGAATCTACTAAACGATAGTTATTTTTTCTACTTTCAATTATATCATTACTATTTGCTAAAATACTTCTATCTATTTGTGCTTTATAACTAGTATTAGGTTTGACTTTAAATTCTCCTTCTTCGACAAATAAATCAAATTCTTTTTTAAAATAAGGATATCCTCCATTTAATATTGATATTTTCTTATGTCCCAAAAATTTAAATGTGAAATAAATCGCTGTAGTCTCTGCCATAGAGTAAATATCAGTATTTTTTTTGGGATATAAAATGATATGATCTTCATTACTAATACCCATTTTTTTTATAATTTTTATTAAAAATTCAGGTTCTGGTAAATTCATAGGAACTTTTTTTTTACTTTCCCTCCAGCCATGTTTGTAAAAATTAGTGTATTGTGCACACTTTATATGTTCTACTAAATACGAGTTATAAGATGAACCTACTTCTATTAATTTAATATTTTCTTTACATAAATTTTTAGATAACCAAGTAGCACTTACTATGGGAGATGCTTTTAAGGGAATAATTAGAAAAAAAATAATTATTTGAGATAGTAGCCTCATCAATATATAGTACTTATTTTATTATCTAATACTACAAATATTTGTGATATTAGTATTTATAAGTTTTTATTATAATAATTATAGATAGTAATTATTCTCAATGAAATTATTATTGTATTATTATTAACTATTAAAGGGAGAACATTATGTGGAAAAAACCTGAAATTCGCGAAGTAGCTGTTGGTTTAGAAATCAATTGTTATGCATGCGCAGAGCTTTAAGCTTTGAGTAAATAATACACCATGTTTGTTGTCTCCTATATATTTTAATTTAACTAAATGTTTATTAGAGTTTTAGGGGCAGCAGCGGGTGGAGGTTATCCCCAGTGGAACTGCAACCATCCAAATAGCAGATTGGCTAGAAATAAAGATATTAATGCAATTAAAAGAACTCAGTCTTCAATAGCTATTAGCCTTGATAAAAAAAAATGGTTCATATTGAATGCTTCTCCTGATTTAAGACAACAACTTTGGGAAAACCCTGAATTAATGCCTGCCGAAAATGATCCGCTGAGATACAGTCCTATAATGGGGGTATTTCTTACTAATGCTGATGTAGATCATACAGCTGGTCTAATAAATTTGAGAGAATCACAAGCTTTTAATTTGTATGCTACAGAAAGAGTAATCAATGTTCTAAATAGTAATAGTATTTTTAATGTATTAAATCCTAAATTTGTTAACAAAATTCCCATTAAACTTGATAGTTACTTAGAGTTGTTAAATGCTGATAAAACTGTAAGTGGTATTAAGGTAAAAGCATTTGCAGTACCTGGAAAAGTCGCTTTATGGTTAGAAGATACAAATAAGGGTCCTAACTTTGGATCTGTTGACGAAGATACAATAGCACTAGAAATTTGTAACGAAGAAACTGGAGCTACTTTCTTTTATATTCCTGCTTGTGCATATGTACCGGATTGGCTAAAAGAAAGGCTTAACAATACAAATTTGCTATTTTTTGATGGTACTCTTTGGGCAGATGATGAAATGATTAAACACAAAGTAGGAATTAAAACGGGTAAAAGAATGGGGCACATTAGTATGTCAGGAGAAGAAGGGTCTATAAATATTTTTAAAGATGTAAAAATAAATAGAAAAATATTTATACATATTAATACTACAAACCCAGCTTTATTAAATAATTCGTCGGAAAGAAAAACTTTAGAAGATGCAGGTTGGGAAGTAGCATATGATACCATGGAGATTAAGATATGATAATGCCTGCTCCATTTTTTCCTGGTCCATCTAAAGAATATGAAAATGATAAGCCTTTAAAGAGGCAAGAATTTATTGATGCACTAGTAGAATTAGGAAACCAAAGATACCATAGTTTACATCCTTTTCATAAATTATTGCATAATGGAAAATTAAGTTTTCCTCAAGTGCAAGCTTGGGCCTTAAACAGATTTTATTATCAATGGTCTATTCCAAGAAAAGATCTAACGCTAATGGCTAGAATAAATGATGTTAAACTTAGACTAGAATGGCGTTCCAGAGTTATAGATCATGAAGGTGATTTAGACGGCAGTGGAGGAATAGCTAGATATTTACAATTATGTGAAAAACTTAACCTTGATTTAGAATATGTTAAATCATGTAAAGGTTTGCTTCCTGCAACTCGATTTGCTGTAGATGCTTATGTTAATTTTGTTGAAAATAAGTCATTATTAGAGGGAATTGCCTCCTCACTTACTGAAATATATGCACCTGCCATCCATCAAGAGAGGATTGCAGGTCTATCTAAACATTATGAGTGGGCAGATGATTATGCTTTGGCATACTTTAAAAAAAGAATTAACCAGGCCAGAAGAGATGTTGAATTTGGCAGGGAATGGGTAATTGAAAATGCAATCTCTAGAAGTGATCAAGAAGCCGTTTTGAATGCTGTAAAATTTAAGACTGAAGTTTTATGGGCACAGCTTGACGCGCTTTATCATTCATATGTTGATCCTGGAAATATTCCTCCGGGAGCATTTGTTCCGGAAGGGTTAAGTAAAAAATAATTCATGAGTAAATTGATAAAATTAAAAATTGAAGATGTACCTTCTTTACCTAGGCACGCAAAACTTAGGTTTGACCATGCTAGAAAAAAATGGATTATCAATGCTCCTGAAAGAGTATTTGAGTTAGATGATATTGCTGGAGAGGTAATGCAATTAATAAATGGAAAAGATACTCTGAAACAAATTATTGATAAGCTTTTAGTTAAATATGAAGATGCTCCTAAGGAGCAAGTAACTAATGACGTTGTAACTATGTTGCAATCTTTAGCAGATAAAGGATTTTTAATAAATGAATGATTTAAATAAAGATAAGAGCTTTAGTACTCCAGAAAAAAAAAGTAAAACTCTTATTCCATACGCAATGCTATGTGAGTTAACTCATAGGTGCCCTCTTTCATGTCCTTACTGTTCAAACCCAGTAGAATTAGAGTTGAAAAGTAATGAAATTAGTACAGATTTATGGAAAACAGCTTTGTCTGATGGAGCCAAAATAGGTATTTTACAGGCACACTTTTCAGGAGGAGAACCTACTGCAAGAAAAGATTTAGAAGAACTAATAAATCATGCCTCTAAAATAGGACTATATACTAACCTAATTACTTCCGGTGTTTTGATTAATGAAAATAGATTAAAAAAGCTTTATGATGCAGGTTTGGATCATGTTCAAGTTTCTATACAAGATACTGATCCTAATAATTCTGAAAAAATTGCTGGTTTTAAAGGTCATCAAAAAAAAATAGAAACTTGTGGTCTAATCAGAAAAGTTGGATTGCCTTTAACGGTAAATGCTGTAATGCACCGTCAGAATCTTCATAATTTAAAGAATATGATTGAACTAGCAGTTGAATTGGATGCTGAAAGACTTGAAGTTGCACAGGTGCAATATTATGGGTGGGCACTTAAGAATCAAACAGCATTCCTGCCAACAAGAGAACAATTAGATAAAGCAACAATTATAGTTGAAGAAGCAAGAATAAAGTATAAAGGTATCTTGGCAATTGATTATGTTGTACCCGACTATTATGCCAAAAAACCTAAATCTTGCATGGGTGGATGGGGTCGTCAGTTCTTAAATATTACTCCTGCAGGAAAAGTTTTACCTTGCCACGCCGCTGAATCATTAAATTTTTTAAATTTTGATAATTTGAAAGAAAAATCATTAGCATGGATATGGGAGCATTCTGAATCATTTAATAGATTTAGAGGAACTGACTGGATGCCTGAACCTTGTCAATCCTGTGATAGAAGAGAAATAGATTGGGGTGGCTGTAGGTGTCAGGCATTTGCCTTAACAGGTAATGCAGATGCTACTGATCCTACCTGTGAGTTTTCTCCTTATAGAAATGTATTGGAAGAGCCACTATCAAAAGCTGGATCTGAAAACCCAGACTTTATCTATAGAAAATATTCTTAAAATTTTTTAAAGATTATGCAAAAAAAAACTTATACGGTTTGTGTCTTTTGTGGAAGTAAGTCTGGAAATAATATTAAATATTTAAGATTAGCAAATACATTAGGAAAAAAACTAGCTGAAAGAAATTTTAATGTTATTTATGGAGGAGGTAATTCAGGTCTAATGGGTGAACTTGCAGAAGGTGTGCTAGAAAAAAATGGCTCTTTGATTTCAGTAATACCTAAGTTTTTTAAAAACAAAATGGATATAATAAAATCTAAAAAAGAAATTGTTACAAAAGACTTATTTGATAGAAAAAGCATTATGATTAAAAAGTCTGATTTTTTTATAGCATTACCAGGAGGATTTGGAACTTTAGACGAAGTTTTTGAATTAATATCTTTAAACCAACTAGCCCTAATAGATAAAAAAATTATAATATTAGATATTAATAATTTTTGGCACTCTTTAAAAAATCTTATAAAAGATTTAAAAAAAAGTGGTTTTTTATATACTAATAAAAATAGTAATATTATTTTTAAAAATTCCATTAGTAAAACTATTGAATTTATTGAAGATAATTTTTAATGAATTTTAATTTGTGAGGATGATGTGAAAAAAATTTTAGTTAATAACCCTGTTGTTGAACTTGATGGGGATGAAATGACCAGAATAATATGGCAACTTATTAAAGATGAACTCATACTTCCTTGGCTGGATATTGAATTAAAATATTATGACCTTAGTGTTCAAAGCAGAGACGATACCGATGATCAAATTACAATAGATGCAGCAGAAGCTATTAAAAAATATAGAGTAGGAGTAAAATGTGCAACAATTACTCCAGATGAAGCGAGAGTAGATGAGTTTAAATTAAAAAAAATGTGGCGATCTCCTAATGGCACTATTAGAAATATTTTAGGTGGTACGGTTTTCAGACAACCGATTATTATAAAAAATATCCCTAGGTATGTTCCTACTTGGACCAAACCTATAGTAATAGGAAGACATGCATTTGGAGATCAATATAGAGCTACAGACTTTGTTGTTCCTGGTCCTGGAAAATTAAAATTAGTGTTTGAACCAGAAAATGGTGAAACTATTACTAAAGATGTATTTGACTTTAAAGATAAAGGATGTGCTTTAAGCATGTACAACTTAGAAGAGTCTATAGAAGGTTTTGCAAGAGCCTGTTTTAATTATGGTCTTAACTTAGAATGGCCAGTTTATATGTCTACTAAAAATACTATTTTGAAAGCTTATGATGGTTTATTTAAAGATACTTTTGAAAAAATTTTTTTAACAGAATTTAAAGATAAATTTGATGAAAAGGGCATAATTTATGAACATAGATTAATTGATGATATGGTGGCTTGTGCTATGAAATGGGAAGGCGGTTTTGTTTGGGCATGTAAAAATTATGATGGCGATGTTCAATCTGATACGATAGCACAAGGTTTTGGTTCTCTTGGATTAATGACTTCAGTATTAATGACGCCTGACGGTAATGCAATTGAGGCTGAGGCAGCACATGGCACTGTTACCAGACACTATAGACAATATCAAAAAGGCAAGGAAACTTCTACTAATCCGATTGCATCAATATTTGCCTGGTCACAAGGCCTTTCATATAGGGCATCTTTTGATAAAAATGAAGATTTAAAAAAGTTTTCTTCAGACTTAGAAAATGCATGTATCAAAACTGTAGAAGAGGGTTTTATGACTAAAGACCTTGCTTTATTAGTAGGGATGAATCAAAAATGGATGGAAACTAAAGAGTTTATAAATAAAATTGCAGATACATTAAAAAGCTTAAGAAGCTAACTTTCTTTCAATCTCTTCGATTAATATCTTTACCGCTTTTTCAGAGTTTTCTGGACTACTTCCACCTCCCTGGGCTAAAGTACTTCTTCCCCCTCCGCCTTTTCCACCTAAAACAGGTATAATTAGTTTAATTAAATCATTAGCATCAAAAGTATCACTTATATTCTTTTCTATACCAATCACAGCGGTTACTTTTTCTTTTTCTTTGGATATGAGTATAACTAAACTGTCAGATTGTTTATTTAACTGTTTATCAATGATTAGTTTCATTTCTTTTGAACTAACATTTTCTAAGATCGCGTGAATTACATTAATATTTTTAATTTTTTTAATTTCAAAATTATCACTTTTATCATTTCTATTATTATTGATTTGTAATAGCTTTTTTTCTAAATCTTTTTTTTCATTTAAAATTTTTATTACCTTATCTTCTAATAATTTAGGAGTTGTTTTTAACTTTAATGCCAATTTGTTCATATCACTTTCTATTTTATTATATTTTTCAATTGCCACTAAACCTGAAACTGCTTCAATTCTTCTTACTCCAGATGCTAAACTGCCTTCTGAAATAATTTTAATTAAACCTATATCCCCAGTTCTACTAACGTGAGTTCCTCCACACAGCTCAACAGAATATGGCTTCTCTTTTCTTTTACCCATTTCTATAACTCTTACCTTATCTCCGTATTTTTCACCAAATATGGCCATTGCTCCTTTATTTATAGCCTCATCTTTATTGATTACCGAATGGGAAACTTGTGTATTATTAAAAATTTGCTGATTAACATCTTTTTCTATTTTTTTAATTAAATCTTCTGAAATAGAAGAATTATGTGAAATATCAAACCTTAACTTAGTCTCATTAACTAAAGAACCTTTTTGTGTGACATGCTTTCCAAGGTTAATTCTTAGAGCACTGTGCAATAAATGAGTTGCAGAATGATTAGCGGCTACTAATTTTCTTAATTCTTGGTCTACTTTAAGTATAACTTGATCTTTTTTCTTAATCGTTCCAGAGATTAAATGACCATAGTGATCAAACACCTTTTCTCCTCTTTTTATTGTATCTATAACTTTAAATTTAAAAGAAGAATTTTCTATAATTCCTCTATCCCCAATTTGCCCTCCTGACTCTGCATAAAAAGGAGACTTTTCAAATAACAAAGAAATTTTATTATCTTGATCCGATACCTGCTCTACTTCCTCACCATTTATAATTATCTTGCTAACATACTCTGTGCTTTCTAAGGTATCATAACCTATAAAAGTAGTAGGTTTTATCTCTTGTATTATCTTGTGCCAAAAAATCTGATTCTCATTGTCATTATCGCCTTTCCAAGATTTTTTTGACATTTCCTTTTGTTTTTCCATCTCAATATTAAAATCACTAATATCTACTTTTTTATTATTTTCTTTTAAAACATCTTCTGTCAAATCTAGTGGGAACCCATAAGTATCATATAATTTAAAAGCAACTTTACCTGAAAAAATTTTGCTTTCTTTATTTTTATTATTTTCTTCCTGCAGAATTTTTAAACCTTTATCTAACGTTTCTAAAAATTTTGACTCCTCTGTTTTAATAGTATTATTAATAAGATCACTATAAACATTTAATTCCTTATAATGTTTTCCCATTTCTTTTATTAAAATTGGAACCAATTTATAAAAATTTTCTATTTTAATATTTAAATTGTAAATATGTCTTATTGCTCTTCTTAAAATTCTTCTTAAGACATAGCCTCTGCCTTCATTTGAAGGAAGTACGCCATCAGAAATTAGAAAACTAACTGACCTTAAATGGTCACTAATTATTCTTAGTGGAATCCTTGTATGCTCATTCTCTTCAATTTTAAATTGTTCTTTTGTAAACTCAATTATATTTCTAAAAGTATCTACTTCATAATTATCAGATGTACCTTGTAATACTGCAGCTACTCTTTCTATTCCCATTCCAGTATCAATAGATGGTTTAGGAAGTTTTTCCATATCTCCGTTCTTTTTCTTGTTGAACTGCATAAAAACTAAATTCCAAATTTCTACATACCTGTCACCTTCATCTTCACTTCCTGGAAGTCCACCTGAAAATTCTGGACCATGATCAAAAAATATTTCTGAGCATGGACCACATGGTCCAGAGTCACCCATTTCCCAAAAATTATCGCTGGTACTTATTTTTAAAATTTTTGATTCTGAAAACCCTGTTACTTTTTTCCAAATGTTAAAGGCTTCATCGTCTGTATGGTAAACAGTAACATATAATTTCTCTCTATCTATTTGGTAGTTTTTGGTTAATAATTCCCACGCCATTTCTATTGCTTCTTCTTTGAAATAATCACCAAAAGAAAAATTTCCCAACATTTCAAAAAAAGTATGATGCCTTTTAGTTAAACCTACATTCTCTAAATCATTATGCTTTCCTCCAGCTCTAACACATTTCTGTGCTGTAACTGCTCTATTTCCATTTTCAGGTTTATCTAACCCTGTAAAAATATTTTTGAATTGTACCATTCCTGCATTAGTAAACAGCAGCGAATCATCATTGTGAGGTACTAATGGAGATGACTGAATTACGTTATGTTTTCTTTTTGAAAAAAAATCTAGAAATTCTTTTCTTATATCTGATAAAGAGTTTTCAATCATTCATTATAATATAAAAATAAAGAAAAAAAATGTATAGTTAATTTTCTTCTTCTAAACTCTTTTCTTCTTCTAGTTGTTCTTGTTCTTCCTCACTAGTACTATTTTTCTTTCTAATCATGCCTTCTATTTCATCAGCAATCTCTTTATTATCTAATAAGAATTTTTTAGCATTTTCTCTTCCTTGACCAATTCTGTTACCATTAAAACTGTACCAAGATCCTGATTTTTCTACAAAGCCTTCAGCTACTCCTAAATCTATAATTTCCCCTTCTTTAGAAATTCCTTCTCCATACAATATATCAAATTCTGTGATTTTGAATGGAGGAGCTACCTTATTTTTGACAACTTTAACTCTAGTTTGGTTTCCAACAATTTGATCTTTATCTTTAATTTGCCCTATTCTTCTTATGTCTAATCTAACAGAGGCATAAAACTTTAAAGCATTACCCCCAGTAGTAGTTTCTGGGCTACCAAACATAACTCCTATTTTCATTCTTATTTGATTAATAAATATTACCATTGCATTTGATCTAGAAATTGAAGATGTTAATTTTCTTAACGCTTGGCTCATTAATCTAGCGTGAAGTCCCATATGACTGTCTCCCATATCTCCTTCCAATTCAGCTTTGGGAACTAATGCTGCAACACTATCCACTACTAATACATCTACAGCTCCTGATTTTACTAACGTATCAGCAATCTCTAGTGCTTGTTCACCTGCATCAGGCTGAGATACTAAAAGTTTATCAACATCAACTCCTAAGTTTTTTGCATACACTGGATCAAGTGCATGCTCAGCATCTATAAAAGCACAAATTCCTTCCTTTTTTTGAGCACTAGCTACTACTTGTAAAGCTAATGTAGTTTTTCCTGAACTCTCAGGCCCATATACTTCTATAATTCTACCCTTAGGCAAACCTCCTATACCTAACGCTAAGTCCAGACCAAGAGACCCAGTAGATATAGCTTCAATATTAACAGTGGTGTTGTCTCCTAGTCTCATGATAGAGCCACTACCATAATTTCTTTCAATTAACCCTAGAGCACTCTCTAAAGCCTTACTTTTATCTTCTAAACTCATAACAATACCTGTTCTATTTTAATTCTTTTTATGTTCTTATATTGTTCTATTACAACTACATTAAATTTGCAAACTTTAATTAATATTAATTATAAAGAAGTTTTAAAGGGGTGCAACTAAGTAATCAGAAATAGTTTGTAATATTTATTAAAAAATAATTATCTCGTCTGAAACTATACAAAATATCTTTTTCATTTACTGACCAATATGCATTATAACTTCCTGTAACCCTAATATTATCAGTAATTCTTGAACTTAGCTCTAAAGTTGAAGTATTGCCTCCACCATCTGTGTCTAGTGTTATTGAAGTTAAAAATTCGGTTCCATCAGTATCATTAAAATTTAACCTAGTTGCTAAAAATAAATCATTCTGAAAAATATCAGTAGAATCATTATTTCTATCATCATTATGATATTCAATGAATGAAGAAAGATCCCACTTATTTTCAAATAAATTATTAATTAAATATTCCATTCCTAAAGTATAAGAATAAAAGTTTTCTCTAATATTTTTAGCATTTTTTTGACCATTTCTTTTTATTGCTTCTACTTTATAAATGATAGGTCCAGAAATAACTTGTAAATAAGTACCCAATTGAGAAATTCTTTCATATCCTTGAAAATATTTTAATTGTAAATTTTCTAATTTTGCTATAGTAGAACTTTCCCTACTATTACCTCTAAAACCCTGTAATGAAAAATCAAGCATTCCAAAACTATTTTCCCATTTTATAGCCCAACTAGGAACCTTAGATCCTGCTCCTCCTTCATAAACAATATCATAGTTTTCTATCGGTTTACTTAATCTAAGCCTTCCAGTCTGACCTATTTGAGAAGAATTTTTGAAAAATGGTAAATAATAAATATCTAAGCTTCCATATTTTTCTGAGTAATTAGAAAAAGCTAAAAGAGACTGTCCAAGTTTTGCTTTTTGATCACCATCAGCAACATCTTTTACATTTATAATATTGACTAAATTCTTAGACTCTGTAATTCCCCAAAAAACTTCACTAATACCTGCCTTAACCTGTATATCATTATAATAATAGGTAAAGTTATTCTCCTTAAAATTAAATAAACTTCTATTTTTATCGTGATGGTCGTATCTAAAATAGGGTTCCATTAAAAATTCAATATCATTTTTAAAGTCTATAAATATTTCTGATTTAATAAAATTAGAATATGTATTCTTTTGATCTGCATAGGCTTCTTTTTTGTGAAACTCTTTAACCTCTAATCCTATTTCACTATTAATTTCCCAATCTAATTCTGCAGAATAAGGTGCTAATAGAAAAAAATAAACTAAACAGCATAACTTAAAAAAGCCCCTCATTTTAAATTAAACTATCTAGCTCTTGATAAACTTTTAGGATTGAAATCTCTTGAAGATAATCCAACTTTAAATTTAATATTTTGTACTAATAAATCAGTGGATTTTCCTGTTTGATGATTAATCATTTTATAAACACTTGGTCTCCAATGTTTATCTAAATAAATTTTATAATCATCAAAAAATAATGTTTTTAAATGTGATCCTTTTCTATCAAAATAATCTATTTTCCACACTTTATGCGCAGTTGTATCGTCTAACCACAACACTTGATATTTATAACCTGAACTTTTTTCAGTTGGCACTCTGCTTATCACGTGACATTCTAAATCATTATTATTAGGACAAGCTTCTTTTCTCAAATATTTACGGTCTTTATATTTTTCCAATTCTTGACTTCCTAAATCTTCATAAGCAAACTCTGAACCTACGAAGGAGCCAGATCTATTATCTGAAGTTATCCTTTTTACTCTTTTTAAAGCAGGTAGATAAAGCCATTGATCATCCGGATCTAATTTGTGGGTAAATGTAAGTGTAGCAGTACCTTTAACATCTTTAGGACTGTCAAAAATAAACAAAGTCTTATCACCATCTCCATCAACCTCTAAAGTTTTACCTCTAAAGTTTCTTATAGTTTCTTCACCTTGTTTATTTCTTAAAGTCATTTTCGAATCGGAGGTAAAGTCTCCAAACCCTTTATCATAATTATATGCATCAGTTGATATTCGCAGAGCTTTATCATCTTCGCTTTCAGCATTTAAAAAACTTATAAACGCTATGAAAATTAATTTAATAATAAAAACATATTTTAAAAACATAATAAGTAATCTCCTAGGTATTAACTTTTAATTTGTTGTTTTGTTTAAACTTTACTTTATCTATTGCCATCAATAAAGTAGGCAGAAAAAATAAATCTATAAATAATGCTATTGCGATAGTTATTGCAGTAAGCATTGCCATATCTGCATTAACTTTAAAACCAGAAAAAGACAACACAGTAAAACCAGCAACTAATGCTAAAGTTGTTGTGCTCAGTGCAAACCCTACATTTTTAAAAGCATAAGTAGTAGCTTGTTCTGGGCTTAGCCCCTGTTCTCTTCTACCTCTTAAGTATTTACTTAAATAATGCACAGTGTCATCAACCACTATACCTAACGTCATAGCAGCCACAACAGATAAAGCTACACCAACTTCTCCTTGTAAATAGCCCCACAAACCAAAACCCATTGCCGCTGGAAATAAATTTGGAATTAAACTTAACAATCCGAGCTTAACATTTTTCAATGCTATAATTAATAAAAAGGAAATTAAAATTAAAGCAGTAGTTGTTCCTACTAGCATAGAGTCTATGTTTCTTTTAGAGAAATGTGAAAATATCATTGATAAACCTGTTCCCTGTGTTTTAAACTCAGGTAACTCTTTATCAAAATAATCTTGAATAATTTTATCTAACTCTCTTACGTCATCATTAGAAGCATTCTGCAATGTTACGGTAAACCTAGTTGACGATTTATCTACATTAATTCTATCATTCAAATCTAATCCAAAAGGTACAGAAAGTTCATACAATAGCAAATATTGAGCAGCCAACTCTCTACTTTCAGGTATGGAATAAAAGCTTGGATCATCTTCATTCATTGCTTTATTTAATCTTTTTATAGTATCTGATAAGGTAGTAACATGAGTAACATTAGGTTCTTGTCTAATTCTATTCGCTAACTTTTCCAATTTTTTCCAATACTCAGGGTCATTTATTCCATCTGGGCTTCCCGAAGGTATAGAATACTCAATGGTGTTTAAACCTGTTAGATTATCTTCAACGAAATCAGAATGTTCTCTTATTTCAAATCTTTTATCAAAATATTTAGTCCAGGTATCATCTAAAGTAATTTTAGTCATACCTAATGATAAAAAAATTATTAAGGCTCCATTACCAATTAAAAGAACTTTTCTTTTTCGTATAACAAATTCGCTTAATTTGGTCATAAAATTTTCAGCTTTTGAGGAACCTATATTTTTTACCTTGCTAGGTAAAATGACTAATAAGGCTGGTAATGTTACCACAGCGTGAAAAAGGAGTATTAAATTACCAAAAGCCATCATATACCCTAATTGTCTAAAAGGAGGTGCCTCTGAAAAATGCATAGTAAGAAAACCTATAGCCGTGGTAATTGCGGTCATAAACACTGGCTGTAAATTGACTCTTAAAGATTCATCAATTGAATCTTTTTTATTTTTACCTAACCTCATATTAATTCTTTGAGTGCTCATAATATGAACACAATGAGCAATAGTTAAAGCTGACAACATTAAAAAAGAATTAAAAGTAGCAGCATTTAAAATAAACTTCATCCAGCCAGCAACACCCATCATGCCAATAACAGAAAGAATTACAATAAAAGCTGTTATTATAGATCCCAAGACTGACCTTAATGAAAGTCCTGCAACTAAAAAAATTACTAATAACATTAAAGGAGTTAAGGTCGCCATATCACTAATTGAAACTTCGGTAAAAGCCATAGTAAGTGGAACACCACCAGTTACATAAAAATCTACATTAGGATATTTTTCTTTTAATTCATTTTGAATTGGTCTTATAAAATTCATAATTTCTATAACTGAATTTCCAGCTTCTACAGAATCATCTGGTTTTATGATTGTAATATTAATTCCAGTAAACTTTCTATCTGGACTAACTAATTGATTTAATATTAGAGGTTCATCAAACACAACTTCTTGAGCATTGATAGCAATTTCACTAGTTATTTCTCCCTCAGGAACTAAATCACTAATAATAATGTCATCACCCTCTGCTCTAGTCCATTGAAAATTAGTTATTGAATCAACTCTACTAGAAGATGGAGTTTGCCATAATCTTTTAGTTAACTCTCTTAATATATATAAATTATCAGGATCAAAAACATTTTCGTTTTTTGGAGCCATAACAACAAATAAATTATCATTTTTAGTATAAGTATTCTCTAATGTCTCAAGAGCTACTAAGTTAGGGTCATCATCTGAAAAAAAAATTCTATTATCAGGGTTTTGAGATAAACCTTTTAACCCCATTCCAAAAATAATTGTAATAACTAACCCCAAAATAAACATCATATAAGGTTTTTCTGTTATTATTCTTCTATACTTTAATTGCCAGTTGTATTTAGATTTAGTCATTATTTACCTATTTTTAATTATTAGGATCATTACCATATTTAAGAAAAAAAAGTCAATCAACATATTACTCATTTTTTCTATTTATTTTTTGTTTTTTCATCATTATATTCATAATTCCTGTTATCATGTTAGCTAAAAGTGACTATGAATTAATAAATAGCTAATGATGAAGTAATAAAAATATTAAAATGACAGTAAAAACATATATACCTTCTTGGTGGAATGAAGGCTGTAATGAACTTTCAAACAATGACTCCATTATGAAAAGCTTAATCAATAAATTTAATGATAATAAACTTAGTAGTATTAGAAATCCATTTTATTCCTTATGTAAGTCTATTGTAGGTCAACAAATTTCAGTAGCGGCTGCAAGTGCTGTATGGAATCGTCTAGAAAATAAATACAATATTTTTGATGGTCAGTTTTTTAAACCAAGTGATTTTAACCAACTTAAAAAAATTGGTTTATCAGAGAGAAAAGCTTCTTATTTAATTAATTTGTCAGAAAAATTAAAAGATTTTAATTCTTATAATTATTGGAATAATTTAAATGATCAAGAAATATACTCATTTTTAATAAACATCAAAGGCATAGGCCCTTGGAGCATTAAAATGTTTATGATTTTTTGTTTAAATCGTCCAGATATTTTTTCTGCTGATGATATAGGTCTTCTTAAAGCTATGGGGAAAAATTATTTTAATAATATTAGGCCTACCAAGGATGATGCTGAAAACTTTTCATTGAAATGGAAACCTTGGCGAACTATAGCTAGCTGGTATTTGTGGAGGAGTATAGATCCAGAAGTTGTTCTTTATTAAATGTTTTTTGGCCATTTATTTGTTAAAGAAAATACTTTTTCCAAATATGCTGAAATTTGAAAACATCTTTTATCCTGATAGTGAGGGGCTACTACCTGAATCCCAACCGGCAAACCTGAGCTAGAAAAACCACAATTGATTGTTGAAGAGGGATGTTTTGTAAGGTTAAAAGGATAGGTAAAAGGAGTCCAACTAAATAAATCCTTACTCTTATAATTTTTAGGAATTACATCATCATACTCTAAAGGCAAAACCGGCATTGTTGGTCCTATTAGAACATCAAACTTTTCAAATAAATAAGACAAGTATGTTGCATTTTCTGCTCTTTTTGCTTCGGCAGCTAAAAAATCAAATACAGAATATTTATTACCCTCATCAATGAATTGCAGAAAGTTTTCATCTATTTTGGAAAATTCTTCATCATCTATTTTTTTTGATAAATTTGCAGCACCAACGTACCACATAGTTTTAAAAATATCTGCTGGATTATTTGGCCAATTTATTTTGCTATCAAAAGTTAATTGTAAACCTTCTTGTTTTAGTTTTTTTAAAATATTTTCATAAACAACTTCAACTGAATCTTCTAAAGAAATTTGATTAAAAAAATTTTTCATGCCCCAATATTTAAAAACACCAATTTTTAAATTTTTAACTTCATTTAAATCAAATTCATTATAAGTTTCTTTATCGTAAGGTAGAGAGTACCAATCATCTTTATCTGGTTTTGCAATAACATTCATTAAAAGTCCTCCATCTGCTACAGTTCTAGTTATTGGGCCTATATTTGCTACTGTACCAAATGGGGAAATAGGATAAGCAGGTACTTTTCCAAAAGTAGGCTTATGTCCAAATAGGCCACAAAAACTGCAAGGAATTCTAACAGAACCTCCACCATCTGTGCCGATCGATAAAGGACCTATTCCAGCTGCAACAGCTGAAGCAGAACCACCTGAACTTCCGCCTGAATTGAGCTTAGTATTCCAAGGATTTAAAGTGGCTCCATATCTTTTACTTTGTGTAGTTCCTTTATGCCCAAATTCAGGAGTTGTAGTTTTACCTAAAACTATACCCCCTTGTTCGAAAATTTTTTTTACCACTGGAGCATCTTTATCACTTGTAATTGGCAGGCTTTCAATAAATGAACCCCTTCTTGTAGGATAATCCTTTGTAACTAATAAGTCTTTAATACTAATTGGCACTCCATCCAAAATTCCTTTAACTTTTCCAGAACTCCAGCGTTCTGAAGATAGTTTTGCTTGTTGTAAAATTTTTTCCTTATCGAAACAAACAAAAGCATTAAATTGGGGATTTTTATTTTCTAATTGTTTAATTATGTCCAAAGATACTTCTAATGGATTGGTTTTCCTAGTTTTATACATTCTTAACAAATCAACAGCTGATAATTTGTACAATTCATTTTTCATATTTATATTTTAATTTTTATCATTATGATTACAATATATATTTCAATTAAAGGTAAACAAATGAAGCAATTTATTGATTTTTATATGGTTGTAATATCTCCATGGTGTTATTTGGGATTAAATAGATTAATTTCAATTTCAAAAACATATGATATTGAAATTAATATTAAACCTATTGATATATTTTCGATCTTTAAAGAATATGGTACTAAAGGTGTAAAAGAGAGACCTCTTCCTGTTCAAAAAAATAGAATTAATGAAATTAAAAGGTGGGGAAATTATTTAGATATAAAAATTAATGAAAAACCAAAGTTTCACCCTGTAGACCCAAGTATATCATCTAAAGTGATAATTGCTTCTTTATTATTTGACAATGACTTAGAAAAGACTTTTGCTCTTACAAAAAATCTCTGTGAAGCTGTTTGGGTAGAAGACTTAGATGTATCAGATGAGAATGTTATTAATAAGATTTGTGAACAAGTAGATCTAAAAGAAAGCACAAAAAATTTATATAATAAAGATGAAAAAGTTATTGAATTATTAAAAAAAAATACTTCAGATGCAAAAAATAATAATGTATTTGGTGTTCCTACTTTTTTATTTAAAAATGAATTATTTTTTGGGCAAGACAGAATGTTCATGTTAGAACAGGCAATCAAAACTAACGCATGAAGCCTTATTTTTTAATTTTTATTTTTTTTACTTTTGCTAAAGCTATTTATGCTAAAAATATTATTTTTGAAATATCAGGAATTGCAAAAGTTGGTCAAGATTGTTTTGTAAGCGTTTTTATAAAAGATGAAACAGAATTAAATATAAAAGAATTACATCTAAATATTTTTTCAACAGATATTAATGAAAAATTATTAGGTAGATCAAATATAATATTTACAAAATTAAATAAAAACCAACCTTTTGTAACCAATGTACCTATTAATTTTGAAAATAGAGAAGAATGTAAAGCTATAAAGAATCTAAAAATACATGTAAAAAACTGCATTGAAATCAATCAAAATAAAGACCAATGCGAAAACCTGTTAAAAATAAAAGAAGATTTAAGTGGTAACCATCTAATTAATACAAACATTATAAAAGACTCTTCTTTTTTTAACTCTGATAACAATGAACTCTATTTAAAAGAGTTTGGGGTATATTTGAAAAAACTAAATTCAGATTATGCTCAACGTTATAAAATAAAAAATTATACTAGTGGTTTGATTGTAGTAGAAGTAAATAAATCTAATACTTTCTTGGTAGGAGACCTAATTACAGAAGTAGAGATGACAGAAATATATAATATTCCTCAACTAAGAAAACAAATAGTAGAAGTTTTTGATAATAAAAAAAAACACATATTAATTAATTTTATTAGAAATAATAATGAAAAACTAGTTGCAGTGAAACTAAATTAGGTTAAGTGTAAATAATGAGCAAAGCAACAAAACAGAATTATAAATTTCTAAATAATATTGATACCCCCAAAGATATTAAAAAATTAACTAGCGATGAATTAGAAATTTTGTGTAAAGAGGTACGGTCATTTATGATAGATAAAGTATCTAAAACAGGCGGACACCTTGGTGCTGGATTAGGAGTAGTAGAACTAACTGTAGGCTTGCATTACATTTTTAATACTCCAAAAGATCAAATAATTTGGGATGTAGGCCATCAAACTTATCCTCATAAAATTTTAACTAAAAGAAAAAATAGGATGCATACTTTAAGACAAGGAAAAGGTTTGTCTGGTTTTACAAAGAGAGATGAAAGTATATATGATCCATTTGGTGCTGCTCATGCATCAACCTCAATTTCCGCTGCTCTTGGAATATTGGTAGGTTCTGAAATCAGAAAAAAAAATAAAAAAGTTGTAGCCGTTATAGGTGATGGTGCGATGACAGCCGGTATGGCTTATGAGGCATTAAATAATGCAGGCGCTATGAAGTACCCTCTAATAGTAATATTAAACGATAATGACATGTCAATAGCGCCTCCTGTCGGTGCCATGAGTGCATATTTATCTAAATTAATATCTTCTGGACCATATAGAGGGTTAAGAAATGTTGCAAGTCAACTTGCAAAAAAATTTCCAAAAAAAATAGCAAATACAGCAAAAAAAGCTGAAGAATATGCTAGAGGTTTTTTTACTGGCGGAACATTATTTGAGGAACTTGGTTTTTACTATATTGGACCTATTGATGGTCATAACTTAAATCATTTATTACCAATTTTAAAAAATGCTAGAGACCACTCCCAAAAAGGGCCTGTGCTTATTCACGTAGTAACTAAAAAAGGAAATGGCTATATACCTGCCGAGAAATCAGATGATAAGTTCCACGGTGTTGGAAAGTTTAATGTTTTGACAGGAAAACAAAATAAATCAGAGAGCAATAAGTCCTACACAAAAATATTCGCTGAAAACCTAATTGAATTAGCAAAAACTGATAAAAAGATTTGTGCTATTACTGCAGCTATGCCTTCTGGTACAGGGCTTGATTTATTTATGAAAAAATTTCCCTCTAGAACATTTGATGTTGGAATAGCAGAACAACATGCTGTTACTTTTGCTGCAGGTTTAGCATGTGAAGGTATGAAACCTTTTGCAACAATTTATTCTACTTTTTTGCAAAGAGCATATGATCAAGTAGTTCATGATGTAGCTATTCAAAACTTACCTGTTAGATTTGCAATAGATAGAGCAGGTTTAGTTGGAGCAGATGGAGCAACTCATGCAGGATCATTTGATATAGCATTCCTATCAAACCTTCCAAATTTTATAACTATGGCAGCATCTGATGATTTAGAGTTAGCTAGAATGATTCATACATGTGCTGACATAAATCATGCACCTTCTGCATTTAGATACCCTAGAGGTTCAGGTCTAGGTCTAAAAATTAATTACCCAGTAAAAAAACTTATTATAGGGAAAGGAAAAATAATTCAAGAAGGAAATGATATTGCTATAATTTCTTACGGTGCTAGATTACAAGAAGTAAAACTAGCTGCAAAAAAACTAGAAAGTTATAAAATGTCTACCACTATAGCTGATGCTAGATTCTGTAAACCTTTAGATAAAAAATTAATATTAGAATTATGTAAAAATCACAAATTATTAATTACAATAGAGGAAGGCTCGATAGGTGGTTTTGGTAGCCATGTTTCAAATTTTTTAATAAATGAGCATAATACTTTGTTGCAGAATACTTTAATTGATTGTATTTGTTTACCCGATAAATTTATTGATCAAGATACTCCTTATAATATGTACTCAATTGCAAATATGAATAGTGAAAATATAGTGACTAGAATATTAAAAAAATTAAATATTAAGAAAAGTTTAACAAAGGTTTAAATACAGTTTTTTCTTCAACTCCCTGCATAGTGGTAATCTTTACATCTTCAAAATAACCTTTTAAAAAATCTAGCGTTTCTTTAATTAATACTTCAGGTGATGATGCACCTGCAGTAATACCAATATTTTGTACTTTATCCAACCATTTTTTTTTAATTTCATTAGCATTTGCAATTCTATAAACAACAACCTGTTTTTTTTTTACTATTTCTGCTAGGCGTTGCGTATTTGAAGAATTTTCTGAACCAATTACTAGTACTAAATCACATTTATTTGCAAGTTCATTTACAGCCTCTTGCCTATTCTGAGTGGCATAGCAGATATCATTTAACTCAGGTCCTTCAATATCAGGGTTTTTTCTTTTTAGTATTTCTATAATATTTTTAGTATCATCTAAAGATAGAGTCGTTTGTGTCACGTATGCAACTTTATCTTTTTTGTCTAGTTGAAGTTTATTGGCTTCTTCTTCATTTTGGATCAATATTAATTCCTGAGATATTTGCCCTTGAATACCAACCACTTCTGGATGTCCCTTATGTCCAATAAGAATAATTTTATAATCCTTGTTAAAATATTTTTCTGTTTGTTTATGAACTTTGCTTACTAAAGGACAAGTAGCATCTAAAGTTAAATGTTTATAATCTTTAGCAACTTTTTTTATCTTTTTTGAAACTCCATGAGCACTAAAAATTACTCTTGACCCTAGAGGTATTTCCTCTAACTCCTCTACAAAAACTGCTCCTTTTTTACTAAGTTCTTGTACTACTCGTTTGTTATGGACTATCTCATGTCTAACATAAATAGGAGGTCCGTACTTTTGTAAAGCTAATTCAACAATCTCAATTGCTCTTTTAACACCAGCACAAAATCCTCTAGGTGATGCTAAATAAATATTAATTATTTTTTTCATATTCTTCTAAATATTGTGGTGTTATAAAGGCATCTAAAATGCCTGTTTTTTCATCTATTTTGTTCCAGTTTGTGATATTAAAGTTTATTACAGACAAACCACCCGTTGGATACAATGATTTAGTAACATGCTCTAAGTCAGGTCTGCAATAAGAGATAAGAAATTTTAAACTTTCTGAAATACTAGGCTCATGTCCCACTATAATTACTGAATTTAAATTATTATCTAATATTTTTAATTCTTTTAAAATTTCTTTGTAATCGCATAAGTAAAGTTCCTTTTTTTGATAAATTTTATTTTCATAGTTGCTAAATATAATATTTGCAGTAGTCAATGTTCTATTAGCTGAAGAAGTTAAGATGTAGTCTAAAACAATATTATTTTTTTCAAACCAATTTTTTAAAAGCCTTGCACATTTTCTTCCATTATCATTTAGCTGTTTTTCATGATCGCTTTTATTTTCTTCAAAATGATATGCTTCACAGTGTCTTAATAGAAATAGATTTTTCAATTACTACTCCATACCTTTGAAAGCACTATTTAAATCAAAAATTAAATCATCAATATCTTCAATACCAACAGAAATTCTTACAAAGTTGTCCAATATACCAAGTTCTTTTCTTTTTTGTGGATTAATAGACCCATGGGTCATTATTGCTGGATGTTCTATTAAACTTTCTACTCCTCCAAGAGATTCAGCCAAAGAAAATATTTCACAATTTTCTAAAAAGCGCTTTGTATTTTTCAGGTTGCCTTTTAAGTAAAAAGAAACTATTCCTCCGAATCCATCCATTTGCGACTTAGCTAGATGAAATTGAGCAAAACTATCTAAACCTGGGTATATTACTTTTTCTACAAAAGGCGAAGATTCCAAAAATTCAGCTATTTTCAAACCATTGAAATTATGTTGTTTTACTCTAATAGGTAAGGTTTTGAGTCCTCGCAATGCTAAAAAAGCATCAAAAGGCCCTTGAATAGCTCCAACAGAATTCTGCAAAAAACCAATTTCTTCTGCTATTTTTTCACTATTTGTTATAGCAACCCCTCCTATCATATCAGAATGGCCATTTAGGTATTTTGTCGCTGAATGCATTACAATATCAATATTAAACTCTAAAGGTCTTTGATTAATTGGACTCGCAAAAGTATTATCAACAACCTTTATAATGTCTCCTTTTATATTACCCAATTGTTTTAAATCTACTAGAGTTAACATTGGATTAGTAGGTGTTTCAACCCAAATCATTTTAGTATTTTTTGTTATATAGTTATTTATATTTTCAAAATCTCTGTAATTTATAAATTTGAAAGTAATACCACTTTTGCGCATTCTCACTTTTTCAAATAACCTTCTAGTTCCACCATATAGATCATCAATAGCTAAAACTTCATCTCCTACATTTAGCAGAGATAATATTGTATCTGCTGCAGCCATTCCTGAAGCAAAAGCAAAACCAAATTTTCCACTTTCTAAATCAGCAACACATTTTTCATAAGCTGTTCTAGTAGGGTTTTGGGTTCTTGAATATTCAAAGCCTAAATGTTCACCAGGACTTTTTTGTATGTAAGTTGACGTCGCATATATAGGAACCATTATAGCTCCGGTAGATTTATCTGGCTCTTGGCCAGCATGAATTGCCCTAGTAGACAAACCCTTTTTTTTTGAATTTTTAAGCATTGTTTTCCTTTTTTTTAAGGTACCATAAAATATCTGTTTTGTTTATTACCCCATAAAAAAAGTTATTTTTATAAACAAACAAATATTTTTCTTTCATAATCAATTTAACTATTTTTTTTAAATCAAATTGATAATCAATTTTTTTTACTTTAGTAATATTATTTTTGACTGTCTCTTTAAATGAAGTTCTACTTACAACTTCTAATAGTGAACTTTCAGTAATTATGCCCATTATTTTTTTATCATTATTTTCAACCAACAAGAAGTTAATTGAATTTTCATGCATTAATTTAAAAGCCAAGGAACACAAACTATTTATATTTATTATAGGTATAGATCTGTTATTGTTTATATTAGATACAATATCTAAAAGATTGTTGTTTTTTTTTTTGAAATTAAAACCCTCCTTGACTCTCCAACTCTCATTATAAATTTTCCTTAAATATTTATCTCCAGCATCACAAATTAAAGTAACAACATTTTTTTTAACTTTTTGAGCTTTGCAAAACTTTAAAGCTGTTGCAAGTAACGTACCTGAAGAGGACCCTGCTAAAATACCTTCATTTTGCAGCAGTTTTCTACAACTATCTATAGCTTCAAAATCACTTATAGAATAAGCGTGATCTATCAAACTTGTGTCTAGTAAAGGAGGACAAAAGTCTTCGCCTATTCCTTCAACAATCCATGAACCAACGTTTTTATTGATTTTACCAGTTTTAATTAAATCTTTTAAAATTGAACCTTTTGGATCCGCTAAAACTAATTCACATTTTTTATTTTTTGACTTAAGAAACTTTCCTATACCAGAGATTGTTCCTCCCGTACCTACACCTGCTACAAAAGCATGAATTTTTCCATTAAGTTGTTTATAAATTTCAGGTCCTAAATCTTTTATATGTGATTTAATATTAGCTTGGTTTGAAAATTGATTGATATAAAAAGCTTTTCTTTCTTTGGCAATTTTTTTTGCTATTTCTAAATAATATTCTGGATGACCATTTACAACATCAGATCTAGCAACTATTACCTCAGCTCCCAATGCTTTTAGATGGTAAACTTTTTCTATAGTCATTTTATCTGGAACTATTATGACCACTTTATAGCCTCTCTTTACTGCCATTATAGCAAGAGCAATCCCTGTATTACCTGCAGTTGCTTCAACTATTGTACCTCCTTTTCTGAGAAGACCTTTCTTTTCAGCCTCAATTATCATATTTTTTGCTGGCCTATCTTTAATTGACCCTCCTAAATTAAAAGATTCTAATTTTAAATATAAATTGCACGGCCCAGTATCTAAGTCTTTAACTAAAAGAAGAGGAGTGTTACCTATTAAATCAAGGCTATCTTTAATTATATTCATATTATTTCCTAACTGCTGGTGTTTCTATTTTTAGACCCCGACCTCTCCAAGTCATATAAAGTTGTAAAGCATTATACTCTTTTGAAAAAATTTTAAAAGGAATAGCTCGTGCTTGTTCGTTACAGAATTGAATTCTTTTATGTACGGAAGCTATTTTAGACCACCTTAGTAAATATGAAGGAAAACCATTGATGTGGCCTTGACTTACTTTTTCAGCTCTTAGGTTTTGTCCTACTCTTTCATCATGACATTGATTACAAGACAAACCCATTTGTCCTATTTTTTTGAAATATAGTTTCTTACCAAGATTAAAGTATTCTTTATTCTTTTCATTAATTTTTATGTCTTGCTTAAGTCCTCTAGACTGATAATACAGCAATACCGATAAAGCTAACAAATTTTTACTTTCAGGCTCGTATGTTCCAGCGCCCATATTTTCATTTCTACAAATATTTATTTGCTGTTCTAAATTTATTAAATCACCTTTTTTAGTTATTTTGGGATATTTAAGAGCGACACCTGTCATTTCTGATGATGCACCATGACAAGATTTACATGATAGTTGAGAGGTTTGTTCCTTCTTATTCCATAAAAACTCTCCATTTTCTACCCAAATAAATCCTGGGTTCAAAAAATCATCATCCTGTATTTTTTGCGTTGAAGGTTCAGAAAAATGATATCCTGATATTAAATCCTCTGCCAAGCAATACTTTTTTAAAAATATTAACGAGATTATACAAACAAAAAAAAAATTAAGTAGGTTTGTATTATAAATCATGTTTAACTGGTAAAACTTCGTTGCCTTTTTCATTGATTACTTTTAAATATCCTCTCTTATAAGAAGTTGTTGCATGGTCATCTTTCCATTCAATCTCAATTAGCCCTGACTCTTTAGCAGTAATATAAAATGCTAGATATGGGTTAGCTGATACTCCTGAAAACCAATTAGCTTTAAATACTATTTTTCCATTATATTTTGCAATAACAGATTGAATTATTAGCCTAGGATAAATAATACCTGTTATATTATCTCTTCTAACACCTGTTTCCATCTCATGTTCAGCCAAAGTCTTAATTTTTACATTCTCTCCAACTTTTACAATTTTTTTGTATTTTAATCTCCTTAACTTTTCCATTATTAAGAACATGCTCCCAACATAACATCAACGTATTTTTTTTCTTTGCCTATTCTTCCATCATTCATTTCAGCAATAATCATAATAAAAGAACTTGTTCTCATTCTGCACCTAAATGAAACCTCTGCATTCCCATTCTCAGGAAAAAATTCATAAATTGCTACCTCAGGGAAAGGGTTGTCTAAAGCTAAAACATGAACTTTTTTGGGATAATCATCTTTTTTCATTGAACAATTAATCTTAAATGTAAGAGGTACTACGTTGCCATCTTCAACTGTATCAGGAACTTGAAGATCTACTAAATTCTTTGTTATTTTTTTTTCACCTATAATATTATTTATAATTCTTTCTGTTTCTATAGGGTTTGGTTCTATTCTAAAAGTTTGTCTATAAGACTGGAATCTATCTCTGTATGGGTTACCATTAGAGTAACTAACTTTTACTATTGAAGAGACCAACAGAACTAAAAGCTTTTTAAGAGTATTTCTTTTTAGTTTTTCCATATCACTTTAAAGAATATAAGTATTCTACTAAATCTTCAACCTCTTGCGCAGAGAGAATTGTTCTATTTAAAAACTCTCCTGGAGTTCTTTCAAATTTAATTTTCTTAAAATAAGAAGGCATTATAGAGTCAGGATTTATTGATTTTGAATCTATTACCCTTAAACGAAGTTCCTCTTTGTTATAGCGAGAACCTATTCCACCTAGGGGTGGTCCAAAGTTTCCTTGAAACTTTTCTTCAATGATAGGAGCTTCATGACAAGACAAACAGTTTACTTTTCTACTTATGAAGATTTTTTTTCCTCTTTCTATATTTCCTTTCAAATCTTTTTTAATTTTAACAGCTATAAAGTTTTTTTTATCTATCTCAAAAAACTTATTGGTCTCTGCTCTACAAATACCAAAAAATAGATTTATAATGAAAAAAAGGGAGATGATCAGATTCATAATTTATTAAGTTTTAAAATAAGTTATAATATTTTATATATGTTTTTAAAAAATAAAATAAAGATATTAATATGAAACCACTTACAGGCATAAGAATATTAGATTTTACAACATTATTACCTGGGCCTTTAGCAACTTTAATGCTGAGTGATGCAGGAGCTGAGGTCATTAAAATAGAAAAAATTGGTGGCGAAGAAATGAGAAAATCCGAGCCAAAAATCTTTGATAATAGTATTTTATTTGCAATGCTTAATAGAGGAAAAAAGTCTATAGAAGTTAATTTAAAAAACCCAGTTTATTTAGAGAAGATAAAAAAACTAATAAAAAAATCTGATGTCGTAATCGAACAATTCAGACCAGGTGTAATGGAAAAATTAGGACTAGGCTGGAAACAAGTAAAAAAATTAAATAAAAATTTAGTTTATTGTTCAATAACAGGGTACGGACAAGATGGTGAAAAAAAAGATAAAGCAGGTCATGATTTAAATTATTTAGCTGAAAGTGGATTGTTAAAGTTTTCTGGTGCCAAGGATGGGGCTCCTGTTTTACCTATCACCCAAATTGCAGATATAGCAGGCGGTAGCTATCCTGCTTTTATGAATATTCTATTAGCTTTATTTAAGGCTAAGAATCAAAATAAAGGATCATTCTTAGATATTTCAATGTATGAGAATCTTATTCCCTTAGCTTGGTTAGGTTTTAGCAATCTAAGTGCAAAACGTTTTGATGAAAGTCAGCCATTATATTTAAATGGTCAGATTGCTAGATATAATATTTATGAAACTAAAGATAATAAGTATTTAGCCTTAGGTGCACTGGAAGATAAGTTTTGGAAAAAGTTTTGTGAGATTATTAAAGCTCCCAAAGAAGTAGTATTAGAAAAACTTCCTCATAATACTTTAATAAAAAAAGTTCAATCAATTATAATAGAAAAAAATGAGAGCTTTTGGAAAAAAAAATTTGATAAAGAAAATAACGTATGTTGTACTACAATAAAAAGTCTAAAAGAGTTTATGCAAGACAAACATATTAAAAATAAAAAACTTTTTGCTAGTAATATAAGTATAAATGGAAAAGAAATTTTTGCTATTCCTACAGCCTTAGACAGAAAGCTTGTGAAAATGAGAAAAAAAAATATTGCTCCTATTCTAGGAGCCGACAATAACATGATTAAATTTCTATGAGAGTAGCCCTGATTACAGAAAAAACTATAAAAAAAAAAGTTTCTCAATCTTTTTTAAAAGATTATGCCGGTTCTGTTATTTTTGATTTAGAAAAAAATATTTCTTCTAAGCTTGTAAATTTTAAAACTTTTATTTTAATTTCCAAAACTATTCTTAATAGAAAAAACCTCAAACTAAAAAAAATTATAGGCCTTGCTAATAAAAATAATATAAAGTTAATAGAAGTAGCATTTGAAAAGTCAAATTTGAGTGATGAGCAATCGCAATCTGATGCAATCATACATGGCTTTAATAACGGTACAATAGAAGTAATAAAAAAAATAGTTGATAGTTTAAAATAAAAAATGATACCTGCTAATAAAAATATATCTAAAATTAAGACTTATGTGCCAGGAAAATCTGGAATTATTAAATTAAAGACTAAACCAACAAAACTATCCTCAAATGAGTCTCCTATTAAATTTAGCAAAAATACTATCAATAAAATAAATAAAACCCATTTAGATCTAGCTAAATACCCAGATCCACAATGTAATAAATTAAAAAAAAAGATATCGAAATTATATAATGTAAATTCAAAAAATATAATATTCGGGAATGGTTCTGACGAGCTTTTTTATTTAATCTCATATTGTTATTTAAATAAAAATCTGCAAGGACTTTACAGTAAACATGGATTTTTAATTTATCCAATTGCCATTAATGCTGCATCAGGCAGATGTGTTTTTGCTAAAGAAGAGAATTTTAAAGCAAATATTGATGAATTAATAAAAAAAAGCAATCAAAATACTAGAGTATGTTTCATAGCTAATCCTAATAACCCTACAGGTACTTATTTAGCAAAAAGCGAGATAAAAAAACTAAGAGAAGGGTTACCTAAAAAATGCTTATTAGTAATTGACTCTGCTTACTCTGAATATGTTTCAGAAAAGGATTATTCAGACTCACTTTCTTATGCAAAAACAAGAAATGATATAATTGTTACAAAAACTTTTTCTAAAATTTTTGGTATGGCAGCACTTCGCCTTGGTTGGGCATATTGTCCTGAACAAGTAGTACAAACTCTTAATAAGATTAGACCTGCTTTTAATATTAATTCTTATGCACAAGAAACAGCAATCAATCTTTTAGATGACAAGAAGTTTTTAAAAAATTCAATTGCTCATAATTTGTATTGGAAAAAATGGTTAACTAATAAGTTTAATGACCTTGGCTTTGAAGTTATTCCAAGTGTAGCAAACTTTATTATGGTAAAATTTAAAAGTGCAAAGCAAGCATCAAAGCTTGCAGATTCTTTAGAAAAAAGTAACATATTTATAAGAAAATTAAATAATTATAAGTTAAGTGATTGTCTTAGAATTTCTATAGGCTCTGAAAAAGACTTAAAAAAATTATTTAGAGAAGTAAAAAAAATTACAGCAGGCACAAATAAATGATATTATATGACTATCCAAGAGCTCCAAATCCTATGAGAGTTAATTTATTTATTAATGAAAAAAAGATTACCGTAGAAAGAAAAATAGTTGATCTTTCAAAGCATGAAAATTTAAAACCTAAATATTTAAAACTTAATCCTTGGGGAACTTTACCTTTTTTAGTAGTTAAAAATAAAGTTATTTCAGAATCAATTGCTATTTGTAAATACTTAGATCACATGTCACCTTCTCCTAGTTTATTTGGCTCAAGTCCTATAGAAAAAGCAACCATTGAAATGTTTAGAAGAAAAATTGAATTTGATGGAATGCAAGCTGCTGGAGAAGCATTTAGAAATTCAGTAAAATCTTTTAAAGATAGAGCATTTGCTGGCCCAGGAAAAATACCACAAATACCTCAATTAATTGAAAGAGGAAAAGCCAGAACTGAAGTTTTTTTCGATTTTCTTAATAAAGTGCTTAAAAACACAAAATATGTTGCAGGGAATAAATTTAGCATTGCTGACATTGATGCTTATGTAACTTTAAGTTTTGCTAAGTGGATAAAAATAGATGGCACAGAAAAAAGGAAAAATATCAAAAATTGGTCCCTTAATTTAGAAAAAAGAAAATCTTTTATTAAATATAATAATCTTTTTAGAAAGTAATAAAGTATAAATAATATGAGTAATATAGAATTATTTGGTTCAGATAAAGTTAAAAATTTAGTAACAGATACTTTGTATGGTTGTGACGACGGTGAACTGTATATTGAAGATAATGTATCCGAAAGCTTTCTTTTTGATGATGGTGTTCTCAAAAATACATCATTCAATGAAAATAAAGGGTTTGGTCTGAGAGGAGTTAAAGAAGACTTAATAGGGTATTCCCATTCAAGTGAATTTTCAATAGATGCTTTAAAAGAAGCATCTAGGACAGTATCGACTGTTAAATCTGGACACAATAGTGGCAGTTTAGTTGACCCTAAAAAAACAAATAATAAATTATATACTGATAAAAACCCCTTAAATGTTAAAGACTTTAGCAGTAAAATTAAATTGTTAGAGAATATCAATAGTTATGCCAGAGATTACGATAATAGGGTGAAGCAAGTTTCTGTAAATCTTTCAGGATCATGGCAAAAAGTAGATATTTTAAGACCTTCAGGACAAGAACTATCAGATATTAGACCACTAGTAAGATTAAACATAAGTGTCACACTAGAAGATAAAGGCAAAAAAGAAACTGGATCTGTAGGTTTTGGTGGCAGATATTCTTATAGTGATTTTTTTTCTGAACAAAATTGGAAAGAAGAAGTTCACAAAGCTGTATCACAAGCAAAAATTATGTTGCAGGCTATACCTGCACCAGCTGGAGAACAGGTTGTTGTACTTGGTCCTGGGTGGCCAGGAATTTTATTACATGAGGCAATAGGTCATGGATTAGAAGGTGATTTTAATAGAAAAAAAATTAGTGTATTTACTGAACTTATGAACTCCTCTGTTGCCAGTAAGGAGGTCACTGTTTTTGATGATGGAACTATATCTGACAGAAGAGGTTCTTACACAATAGATGATGAAGGAACGCCTTCACAAAAAACTACATTAATAGAAAATGGAAAATTAGTAAGTTATATGCAGGACAGACAGAATGCTAAGCTCATGAAAGCCAAAGCTACAGGGAACGGAAGAAGACAATCATATGCCCATCAGCCTATGCCTAGAATGAGCAACACAATGATGGCAAATGGTAAACATGACCCTCAAGAAATCATAAAAAGTACTAAAAAGGGAATATTTGCTAAAACTTTTGGAGGAGGTCAAGTCGATATAACTAATGGAAAATTTGTATTTTCTGCAAGTGAAGCTTACTTGATTGAAGATGGTAAAATTACTTCTCCTATTAAAGGGGCCACATTAATAGGGTCAGGCTTTGAAGTCTTAAAGAAAGTTGAATTTGTTGGGAACGATTTAAAAATGGATCCAGGGATAGGTACCTGCGGAAAAAATGGGCAAGGAGTTCCCGTTGGAGTAGGACAACCAACATTAAAAATTAATGGACTAACTGTTGGTGGTACTGTAAGTAGTTAGGTTATAATCTAATTTCTATAATTTACACTAAGTTATTAAATTATATTATAACTTAATAGGACATTTCCTTTATTAAACTCGTAATATTGCCATTCCATGAATTACTATAATCTAGTAATAATTGTTCAGCTGGTGTCATTTTTTCAGATATTGTTTCTTCTAAGACTTTTAAGAAATGAGTTTCGTTAAGCCCACTTCCGTCAGTAATATTTCTCCTATTTAAGCCTTCTTTAGAATAATTTATTAATTGTGAGGCTACTTCATTTACAATAATTCCATCAATTTTAGCTTTTAGTCCATCTTTTGCAACATCATATGATAGTTTTTCTACCATTTCAAAATTCCACTTTTTACATAAATCTAAGGCTTTACTTAAAGCCGAATCATCATAAAGCAATCCTACCCAAAAAGCAGGCAAAGCACAGGTTCTCCTCCAACTACCTGCATCAGCACCCCGAACCTCTATAAACTGTTTAATCCTCACTTCAGTAAAAATTGTTGATAAATGATCCTCCCAGTCGCTTATAGTTGGTTTTTCTCCAGGTAATTGAACTAATTCTCCTTTAAAAAAATCATTGAATGAACTTCCTGAACAATCAATATATTTACCTTCTCTTTTTACAAAATACATTGGAACTGAAAGTGCAAAATTAATATATTTGAGAAAACTAAAATCTTCGTCAAAAGCTATTTTTAAAACACCACATCTATCAGGGTCAGTATCCATCCATATATATCTTCTTTTACTTAAAAAACCATTTGGTTTCCCCATACTTAATGGAGAGTTTGCAAATAAGGCAGTTACAATAGGTTGGATTTTTACCGAAAGTAAGGTTTTCATTTGCATGTCTTGTTCATCTGAATAATCTAAATTAGCTTGAACAGTACAGGTATTTAACATCATATCTAAGCCTTTCTTACCTTTTGTAGGCATATAATTTTTCATGATTTTATACCTTGGTTTGGGCATCCATGGAACAGCATCTTTATTGTCTTGTGGTCTTAATCCTAGTCCTAATAACGTAATATTAAGTTTTTTACCTGCCTCTTTTACTAACTTCAAATGTTCATTAGTTTCTTTACAAGCACGGTGAATATCTTCTAAAGGAGCTCCTGATAATTCTATCTGTCCTCCTGGTTCTAATGTTATTGATTGCTTATCTTTTTTTAATCCAATTACCTTACCCTCTTCAATTACTTTCTCCCAACCAAACTTTGAAATTTCATCTAAAAAGCTTCCTATTCCGTTTAAACTCTCATAATCAGCAGGGGTAAAAATATTTTTTTGTTCAGAGAAGTTGTAAGCAAACTTTTCATGCTCTGTACCTACCTTCCAGTCCTTTTTGTTTTTATTACCTAATTTAAACCACTCTACTAATTGTTCTTTAGACTCTATTGCCTTTTCTGAATTCATTTATATTTACTCAATATAACTATTTATAATTGATATCGCTAAAACCGCAGCAGTCTCTGCTCTTAAAATTCTATCAAAAAGCTTTACAGATTTAACATGACTAAAACTTTTTATAAGTTTCTCTTCTTTATCAGAAAAACCTCCTTCTGGACCGATTAAGAAAGAAATTTTTTTTTTATTTATTTTTGTAAGATTATTTTGCAAATAATCATCCTCTCTATTCTCATTACAAAAAAATAGAATATCAGAGTTTTGTTGAGTTTGCTTTAAAATATTTAATAAAGTACTTATTTTGTGTAGCCTTGGTAGAGTTAATCTTTCAGATACCTCAGATGCTTCTATAATATTAGATAAAGCTTTTTTTTCATTAAAATTTTTATTATTTGTCCTATCCGTAACTATTGGAGTTATTTGTTCAACACCTAGCTCAGTAACTTTTTCAATCATCCATCTAATATTATGATTCTTTATTAAAGAAAAGTATAATTTTGGACCGTACTCTTTGGTCTGTTTTCTTATTTGTATTTTGCAAGTTAAGTGATCAATATTGAAATCAATTTCTGATTCCCATTCTCCATCTATTCCATTAAAAATATTTACAACTTTTCCTTCAGACAATCTTAGAACATTTTTTAAGTAATGCTTATTATTACTATTTAATTTGATCTTAATTCTAGCTTTTAACTCTTTATTGATAAATAATCTTGGTATATTCTTACTGCTCATATAAATATGTCTATAATAAAAAAATTTTTTTTAGCATCACGATATGATAAACCCCACGGAATATTATTACTATATTTTCCTTGCATCTGGGGAATTAATTTAAATGATGCTAATACAACGAATGATATATTTCTATATTTTATTTTTTTTATAGGAGCCTGCGGCATGAGAGCCTTAGGTTGCTTATGGAACGATTTTAATGACAAAGATTTTGATATTAAAGTAAAAAGAACAAAGTCAAGGCTTATAGCCTCTAAAAAAATTACAAATAAAACTATTATAATTTTTTGTTTTATAAATGGCTGTATAGGTTCAGTACCATTATATTTTATTCCAATAAATTCAATTATAACTTCTTTAAGTATATTACCAATTATAATCATTTATCCTTTTATGAAGAGATTTACTTGGTGGCCACAGCTATGGTTAGGAATATGTTTCAATTGGGGATTATTAGTTGGTTTTTCAGTTTATGATAACAATTTATTCAACTTAGAATTAATATTATTTTATTTAGGTTCTATTTTCTTCACGATTGGATACGATACTATTTATGGCTTCCAAGATATTAAAGATGATGAAATAATTGGGATTAAATCTACTTCTATAAAATTTAAAAGTAACGCAAAATTATTTTTATTTAGTATTTATTTTATTGCTTTTTCTTTTTGGACATCTTCTTTAATTTTACTTAATTACTCTATTTTAATAATAACAATATTTATTTCACTAAGTCTTTCAATTTTAATTAAAGTACTTTTGACAAATACAAATGAACCTAATGAATGTAAAAAAACTTTTATTTATAATAGTTATTTCAGTTTAAGTATCATATTTGTCCTAATAGGAGCATAAAATTGAAGTTAGATATCTCTTTAATTACTCCTACATATAATGAGCAAAAAAATGTACACAAAATAACAGAAAATATAAATTTACTAAAACCTAAAGAAGTAATTATCGTAGATGGAAAATCAACTGATAATACTAGAAAACTTTTAAAAAATTTAAAAATAATTAAAACTAAAGCATCTAGAGGCACTCAACTTAAAAAAGGAGCTAAACATAGTAAGCAAGAGTGGCTTTTTTTTATTCATGCAGATACTAAGCTTCATATAGAAAATATTGAAGAAATTAAGCGTTTTATTAATAAAGAAAATATTCATAAAGTAGGTTTTTTTCATTTAAAGTTTAATAATTCGTCTATTTTTGCATATTTCATATCTAAATGGGCAAACTTTAGATCGAAAGTTTTTAATATGCCTTTTGGAGACCAATGTTTATTAATTAATAGACTCTATTATGAGAGTATTGGTGGATATCAAGAAATTGATAAGATGGAAGATATGGAAATAATGCTAAAAATACCAAATAAAAATAAATTTTTTTTTAAATCTTATGTTGAAACTTCATTTAATAAATATAAAAATAATGGAATTTTAACTCAGTCATTTAAAAATATTTTCAATCAAATTTTTTTTCTATTAAGATGAAAAATAAGATTTTTATAATGAGCAAGGCACCTTTTCAAGGATTAATTAAAAATAGATTATCTAAAGAGATAGGCTATAGAAAAAGTAAAAGATTAGTTACCAAAGCTATCGAAAAAGTTAATAAAATTTTTCTGCATAAAAAAAAAGAATATAGTCTTTCATGGTACTTATTACCTTGCCAAAAATTTAGAACATATTCCTTTACTATAAGTGAAGATACTATTTTACAACCTAAAGGCAATTTAGGGCATAAAATGTGGAATTTACTAAAAATTCAAAATAGTTCATCTATAATAGTAGGTACTGATATTCCTAGTTTAAATATAATTGCAATATCTATAGCTTTTAAAAAGCTTAAAACTTCTGATATAGTAATTGGCCCCACCTATGATGGCGGTTTTTGGTTAATAGGACACTCCACTAAAAAAAAATCTCTCAATCCTTTTAATAATGTTAGATGGAGCACTAAGAATACTTTATCTGATCTAATTATAAATTTAAAAAAAATGAAACTTTCTTATGAATTTACTCATAAACTAAGAGATATTGACAATAAAGCTGATTATTGCGAAAATATAAAGGATTAGTATTTACTAATGAGACGTATATTTTAATAACCTTTGAAGGGAGAAAATTATGAATGGACAATTAGATCCGTCAGATTACACGGGAATGAGTTTTTGGATTATTTCCGCTGCTATGGTAGCTGCTACTTTTTTCTTTTGGGTAGAAAGAGACAGAGCCGTAGGTAAATGGAAAACATCCTTAACTGTTGCTGCTATGGTTACCGGTATCGCGGCAATACACTACTTCTATATGAGGGGTGTATGGGCAAGTACAGGAGAATCTCCGTTAGTGTTTAGATATGTAGATTGGCTTTTAACAGTGCCACTACAAATAGTTGAGTTTTATCTAATACTAGCAGCAATAGCTGTAGTTAAATCATCATTATTTTGGAGATTATTGATTGCTTCAGTAATTATGCTTGTAGCAGGATATTTAGGTGAAGTTGGGTCTGTAAATGTTTGGGCTGGTTTTGTAGTTGGAATGCTTGGATGGCTTTACATCATATATGAAGTATTTGCAGGAGAAGCTAGTCAGATAAATGCTAGTAAAGGAACAGCAGCGAGTCAAAGAGCCTTTAATGCACTTAGACTTATAGTTACTATAGGTTGGGCAATATATCCTATAGGTTATGTTGTTGGTTATACTGGAGGAGGAAGCGCAGAAGGTCTTAATATAATTTATAACCTTGCTGATTTTATAAACAAAATCGCATTTGGTGTAGTTATATGGGCTGCTGCTACCTCAGACTCAAAGTAAAATTTTTTACTTTTTGATGAAAAAAAACATGTCTTACTTTCTAAGGCATGTTTTTTTTTATTCTGAAATATGAAAAAAGCAATTGTTATCGGAGCTGGCTTTGGAGGAATGGCTGCTGCTATTAGGCTAAGAAAGAAAGGCTATAAAGTTGAAATAATAGATAGATGTAATAACCTAGGTGGTAGAGCACAAGTCTTTAATGTCAATGGTTTTCGTCATGATGCCGGTCCTACTCTTATTACTGCTCCTTTTTTGTTTAAAGAATTATTCCAATTATATAATAAAAACATAAATGAACATCTAACGTTTGTTCCCCTAAATCCATGGTATAGGTTTGTTTTTGATGACCATACTATTTTTGATTACGAACAGTCCTTAGATAATACAATAGAAAACATAAGAAAAATTTCGCCTAGAGATGCTGCAAACTATCCAAAAATGTTAAAGGCCTCTAAAGACATATATGATATTGCTTTTGAAAAATTGTCTCATATTCCTTTTCATAGTTTTTTATTAATGTGCAAACAAATTCCTACACTTTTAAAGTTTAAATCACATAAGTCAGTATACAGTTTTGTAAGTAAATTCTTAAGTAATGATAAACTGAGAAGAGCTTTTTCTATTCCCCCATTACTAGTGGGCGGTAACCCTTTTACAACAACCTGTATTTATTCACTAATACACTACTTAGAAAGAGCCCATGGTGTATATTTTGCAATGGGAGGAACCGGAAAGATAGTTTTAGAACTAACAAAACTATTAGAAAGTATTGGTGTTTTAGTAAGGTTAAATACAACTATTGAGAAAATAAAAATTGATAATTCAAGAATTAGTGAATTAATAGATAGTCGCGGTGTAGTTCATAAGGCTGATGTTTACGTGTCTAATATGGACCCATTACACTTATACAAAAATCTCATAAATCAAGAGATAAATCCTTCTATTTTTTTAAAAAAGAACTTTTCTAAAACTTCTATGGGCTTATTCGTACTTTTTTTTGGAACAAAAAAAAGATATGAAAATGTTCAACACCACACCATCATATTCGGAAAAGAGTATAAAAGATTACTAAAAAAAATATTTAAAGGGAATGAACTTCCCGATGATATATCAATATATTTGCATAGACCTACTGCTACTGATAAAAGCTTCGCCCCTAAAGACTGTGATAGTTTTTATGCTCTAGTTCCTGTACCAAACCTAAAAGCTAATATTGATTGGCGTACTAGTGGCAATGCTTTCAAAGACCATGTAATTAAGGTTTTAAGTGACAAAATATTATTTGAACTTGAGGATAATATAGTAGAAGCGTTTTATATGTCACCTCAGAGTTTTCAAGATAATTATTTATCTCATCAGGGTAGTGGTTTTTCAGTAGCGCCATATTTCACTCAATCAGCATGGTTTAGATTTCATAATAAATCCGAAATAATTAAAAATTTATATTTAGTAGGAGCAGGAACACATCCGGGTGCCGGAATACCAGGAGTATTATCTTCTGCTAAGGTTTTAGAAAGAGTTTTATAATTGAAAGTTAAAAGGAATTTACTTAAAAAAAAAGCTAAGTCTTTTTATTTTGCTAGTATTTTTTTATCAGGAGATTGCTTTTCAAACTGTTCTCGGCTTTATAATTTTTGTCGAATAGTTGATGATATTGCAGATAATAACTATAAGAATAAAAAAATTTTACTAAAAAATATTTACAATTCTATAACTAATCCTGATTCATTTAAAAGCAAGTATGTCTCTGAAATAAAACCTTTAATTAAATCGAACATTATAAACAAAGCATGTTTAAAAGAATTAATTCATGGTGTTATGCTAGATACAAAAAAAAAAATAAGCTTATTAGATAAATCAGAATTAATAAATTACGCTTACTATGTTGCCGGCACAGTAGGTATAATGATGGCAAGGATTTTAAATACTCAAAATAAATATGCTTATAGATATGCTGTTGATCTTGGAATAGCTATGCAACTTACTAATATAATGAGAGATCTTATAGAAGATGCTAGTATAGATAGAGTATATTATCCTAAAGTATGGATTAAATTAACGTCAAAAAATATCCTAGAAAATAATTCAAATACCATTAAAAATATAAATAAAGCTACTGAGAAGTTATTTGAACTGTCTGAAGAATATTATAAAAGTGCTTTCAAGGGAATAGCCTTTTTACCTTTTAGATCAAGATTTGCAATATTGTTAGCTCTATTTGTGTATAGGCAAATAGGAAGAAAAATTATTAAAAATAGTTTTTCAAACCTTAAAAAAAGAGAAATAGTATCTTTATACGAAAAAATTTTATGTTTATTTAAAGTTTTTTTTATTTTTATATTTAATTTAAATACGCACTTTAAAAAATATCAGCATGATAAAAACCTTCATGA